>JASFZJ010000062.1:0-48730 GCA_045267865.1 Sulfurovum sp.
CGATAGGAGCTTTGATAGGAAGAAGCACTCTTCTACTAAGTTTCCTGTCTCTAAAAAGGCTGGTTTTTAGGTGGATTTTGGCTTAATTCATTGGCATTGACCCTGTCCCACCTTCTCCTTCACAATGCACAAGCACAAATAATCGCCCAACTAGAATTATCATTATAGCTAATTTGATTGAGATTTGGATTACATATATTTGTGATATAATCAAATCAAAGGATAAATTATGATAACAAATGAAGAGCTGACAAAAGCGATATTAAGGTTAGAAAAAGCACAAGAGAAGACTGATGAGCAGATGAAAGCGTCTCGTGAGAGTATAGATAAAGAGATGCGAAAAACTTCTAAACAGATACAAGCACTTACAGAAAATATAGATGGAGTTAGTAAGTCTATTGGTTTAGAAGTAGAAGACTTTTTTTATTCATCATTCAAGAAAAATCCAACAATTGGCAATGTAAAGTTTGATTTCGTCTATCAAAATGATAAAAGAAATGTCAGAGGTGGTACTCAAGAGATTGATATATTGTTGGAGAATGGAAATAATATTGGCATAGTGGAGGTCAAAAATAGAGTGAGTCAAAAAAGCATAGACCAATTAGATAAGATAATGGAAAATTTCTACTATTTTCATAGGGATTATGAGGGCTACAAACTTGTCGGAGCGTTAGCAGGTAAGATATTTCCAAAACATCTTCAAACACAAGTGCTAAAAAAGGGTTATAGTGTGATTATGCAACAAGGTGACCATATAGAACAGATAAATCCTAGAGAGAAATAATGAATTTTACTCGTAACGAAGCTCCATTTTCTTTATACCTTATCGGTGATTCTGTGAAAGAACTGTAGGGTGCGTAATCACGCACCGTTGATATACCCAAAAGGGATAAGTGAGAGAATGCTATAGAGTGCCTGACTCTTGGAGCTTAAATTTGGCTTCTTGATGGTGATATACAAACAGAAGCACTCCATGTGCCATTCCTACGATTTTTGTTGCCATTGGAATATCGGAATAATAAACGAAATCCCCTCAACTTTATTGATAAGATGAAACTTTTTTAATTCAGATATAGAGTCTCCTAAATATAATTAATAGTTTCTTATCTTTATTGTTTTTCCAATTTAAGACTTTATTCTATCTGTTTAGGATAAAATAGATATTTCAATTACACTATATAAGGAAAATCCATGAATAAAAAATTTATTATAATAATAATGTTCTTTGTCTATCTACTAGGTGTCTCCATTAACACTTGGTATCAACATGAAATAGCCAAAGATGATTTATTGAAGTCTATTGATAGACAGTTAGGGTGGGCTGCATCAGGTACTGCTTTAATATTGGGAAATAACTATCATAATAGTAAATTTTTAAGTAACCTAGATAAAGAAAATTATTTTAAAATCATGAATAAGATTAGTAAATTTAATGATAAGATGGGAACTGCATATCTATCTACTTTTATTCAAAAAGATAAAAAAATTGTCTTTGCAGCTACATCTTATAAAGCGAATGAATGGAGTGATGAGAAGTATAAAGATGATTTTTTAGTAGAGTATAATACTTCAAGTGTATTACTAAAATCAACATTTTATAATAATAAAATCTCTTATGAATATTCTCAAGATAAATGGGGTAAATTTCGCTCTATATTGATGCCCATAAAAAGTGAAGATGGTAGCATATATGTAGTTGCTGCAGATATAGATATTTCAAATATTTTTGATAAATTAGATACTCTCTTGATGAATACTATTTTTCAAGCTCTATACTACCTACTTTTGATACTTCCTATAGCATATCTATACTCACGCTCACTCAAAAAAGATAAAGAGCTACTAGAATTAACTGTAATTAATCGTACAGATGAACTCAACAATACAAATGAGAGACTAGGTCGTATATCTACAAGACTCTCTAAATATCTATCTCCACAAGTTAAAGATATGATTGTCAATGATTTGGATGAGATGCAACTAAGAACAGCTAGAAAAAAATTGACTATATTCTTTTCTGATATTAAAAATTTTACAAATATAACAGAGAAGATGGAGCCAGAAGAGATGAGCAATATCTTAAATAACTATTTTGAAGAGATGAATATCATAGCTCTTAAATATAATGCCACTATAGATAAGTTTATAGGTGATGCTATCCTTATCTTTATGGGTGACCCTACAACACTAGGTGCAAAGATGGATGCTTTAAATACCGTAAGTATGGCGATAGAGATGAAGAATAAAATGGAGAAATTAAGAACCAAATGGTTTGAGATGGGTATAGAGAGTCCTTTTAGAATAAGAGTGGGAATAAATACAGGGTATTGTACAGTTGGTAATTTTGGTAGTGATTCAAAGATGGACTATACAATCCTAGGCTCACCTGTAAATCTAGCGTCAAGACTAGAGAGTCTCGCTCAAATAGATGAGATTTTAATCTCGTATGAGACTTATGCTCTAATTAGAGATAAAATAGCTTGTGAAGAGATGGACTCTATCGATGTAAAAGGGTTTAACGATAAAGTTAAGACATATAAAGTAATTGGACTTAAAGATGGATTAGATATAAATAAACATATATCTGTAAATGATACAAACTATAAACTAGAGATAGATATTAAAAATATGGACTTCAAGGAAAGAGCAGAGTTAAAAGAGAAGCTAATTCAAGTGAATGAGCTTTTGTAAAATGAAATTTAAAAATTGTGGTAATACCCCTTTGGGATTATATCCTGTAGTAGATGATTACAAAAAGTTACTTCCACTCTATGAATTAGGAGTGACAACAGCACAACTAAGAATAAAAAATAAAGAGATAGAAGAGATAGAAGAGGAGATAATAAAAGCTATAGAAGTTTCTAATAAATTTAAGGTCAGACTCTTTATAAATGACTACTGGGAATTAGCTATAAAATATAAAGCTTATGGTATTCATCTAGGTCAAGAGGATATACAAGAGGCTAATATAGATGCGATATATAAGGCAAGTATTCGTCTAGGAATTAGCACTCATACCACTGCTGAGATAGAGATAGCTTTGGGTATTGAACCTTCTTATGTGGCTATTGGTCCAATATTTGAGACGACTTCAAAGAAGATGGTATATAAGCCTGTAGGTTTAGAAGACCTAGAAAGATGGGCAAAGAGTGTAGATTATCCAATTGTAGCAATAGCAGGAATAGATATAAATAATATAAAAGCTGTGTTAGAGACAAATTTGGCCGATGGAATAGCTATGATAGGTGGAGTATTGAGTGATAACAAGGTAGATAAATCTAAAGTTAAAGCTCTATTAAAATGTTTTGAGTAATGATACAAACCATAAAACTACTAATTGGCTCATCTATTTTGATATTTATAGTGCTTCTTAGTTGGAATAATTTCTATAGTTTTGGTTGTATCTCTATAATCTTTCCTTTTATAATATGGGGAGTGATTAGTTACTCTTTTATAGAAAAAAAGATGAATGAGAGGCTCTGTTTCAAAGAGTGTTATTTTGATAATAGTTCTATTTTATCAAAGCTTCTTCTCTCTCCGTATCTTGTCACTATTGTCTATGGTATCATATCCTCTCTCTTGACTATCTCTATTATCTATGGAGTGATAAATTATCCTACTATATTATGGTGGTACCTTATTGTGCATATTTTATCTGTTATTGTGATTTATCTTATTCTTATCAAGGTATTCAAATCAATTATTAGAGATAGATATATAGAGATTTTTGCTAGAGAGTGGACTATAAATATATCATCCTTGTTGCTTCTATCGGTCTATATCTATATTCTACTTACAGGATATGTTCCTTCATATCTTAGTAGTTCATTGCTAGAGACTATCCAAAATGCTTCCAACTCCATAACATCCCACTGTGTCTATATTGATTATATTTTGAGATTAAATATCGAACTAGATAGCTCATTTTGGTGGATAACCTCTAGCTCCTCACAGATAATAGATACCAAACTAAGCAAGAGTATTATTTGGCTAGGATTTATTGTACTAAATTCTCTATCAATATTGGGTATCAATAGATTTATAGTGATGATAGTCTATCTAGTAAATAAAATAATTACCAATAAATCTAAAGTTGAGAAGGATTAGATATGTCAAAAGCAGAGAAGATTTTTTGGTGGAGTATAGCTACTTTTTTTCTTATATTTATAATATTAAATATTATGGCTTTACAAAATAGTCCAAAATCAAAAGAGAGCCTAAAGATAGATAAAAAAGAGCCTATAATAAAAGTATGGATAGAGAAGATAATCAGCTCAGACATAGTAGTAGAAAATCTATCCAAAAATCAACAAAATATCCTCTATAGCCTAAATAGAGAACTTAATAACACTTATACCAATATAGACAAAGAGGTAGATAATCTCTTTAGACCAGTATATGCCAATGTAGATAAATTCCTAAATTATCACTACTCTTTACAAGGAGAGTATAGTGAATTAGGAGCTATGGCATTTGGTAATATCGAAAAAATGATAATAGATAAGCTATTAGGAGATAGTTTTACTCAAAATGTAGATAACACATCACTAGCTATAGATAATCAATATAAAATAAATCTTCAAAATCACCTCTCCTTAATAGATAAATATGCTACAAATGGTGTAGATATAGATATAAACCAAGATGCACTCAATAGACTCAAATTAGATATAGACTCAAATATACAAAACCAAGAGATAAAGCTAGGGGTAATAGGAGGTGCGATAGCAGTCAAAATTACAGCGATGATTGTAGCTAAAATCACAACAAAAGGTTTGGTAAAAGCAAGTAGTAAGTTAGCCACCAAATCAGCAGCAGCTTCTACAGGAGCTTTGATAGGGTTGGGCTGTGGACCGTTGGCATGGTTATGTTCTCCAATTGGAGCAGGAGTATTGTGGATAGCTACAGATGAGGTAGTAATAGTAGGAGATGAGTATTTCAATAGAGATAAGTTCAAAGCAGAGATTATAAAAGCACTAGATGACAATAAAAATAAGATAAAACAAAGCTACCGAGAATTATACCAAAAATCTCTACAAGATATATCAGATAAAAGTATAAAAGAGTATGCAAAAATATCTATAAAAGAGAGAAAATCTATTTTAGAAAATATTAATTTTGGATACAATATGAAAAATCAGATAGATTAGGATAGTTATGACATCAGCAGAGAAACTGAAAAACTTTTTAGAGTTAGAGATTATTCCAGATTTGGAAGTAGCCATAGATGAGCTTTTTGGAGCAATAGACAAAGGTAAATCAGCATCAAAAGAGCAAAAAGATGATTTAGAAGAGCTAAGAGAGATGAGAACAGAGTGTTTTGCTATCATAGAAGAACTAGGTAGAGACGAACTAGAAGAAGAAGAGATAGAAGAGCTTTTAGAAGAGCTTATGGATATGAAGACAGAGAAAGAGTAGGGGAGTGGTTAAAATTAATAACTTCGACTCTTGGGTCTCCAAATCAACAACTCTGACCCAAGGGTCGGAGAATTAGACTCAAGAAGATTAATCATATCTCTTAATATATGGTAAACCTTCTTTTTTAAGTAATTCAGATTTAAAATTACCTAAATCAGTTCCACTATTAGCTACTAATCTATCACTATTTATCTTTGCAAATAAATTTTTTACATAATTTTTTGCATCATCATTTATATTATTTATTATTAAATAAATATGTTACTAAACATTAACTATATAGTAACATATTTTACTATAACTTGATATTAACTATTTCTCTTTGCTATAATCTCTTTCGCTACATTTTGAGGCACTTCTTCATAGTGGTCAAACTCCATAGAGTATGTTGAACGACCTTGACTCATTGAACGCAAGTCTGTTGAATATCCAAACATTTCAGAGAGTGGAACAAATGAATTAATGATTTTACTACCAGCTCTATCGTCCATACCTGTAACTTGCCCTCTTCTTTTGGCAATATCACCAATAACATCTCCCATATAATCTTCAGGAGTCTCTACTTCAACTTTCATCATAGGCTCAAGAATAATAGGATTTGCTTTTCTACAACCCTCTCTTAAACCCATTGATGCAGCAAGTTTAAATGACATTTCAGATGAATCTACATCATGGTAAGAGCCATCATATACAGTAACTTTTAGGTCTTCTACAGGATAACCTGCTTGAATTCCTCTAGCCATTGCTTCTTGAATACCTTTATCAATTGGTTTGATAAATTCTTTTGGAATTACCCCACCTTTAACAGCATCAACAAATTCATAACCAAATCCTGGTTCTTGTGGTTCAATTTTGAGATACACATGTCCAAATTGACCACGACCACCTGATTGTTTAGCATATTTGTACTCTTGATTAACTGCATCTTTAATCGTTTCACGGTAAGAAACTTGTGGTGCACCTACATCTGCTTCAACATTAAATTCTCTTTTCATTCTATCTACTAGGATTTCTAGGTGAAGTTCACCCATTCCTGATATGATAGTTTGACCAGTCTCTTCATCAGAAGAGACACGGAAAGATGGATCTTCTGCAGCTAGTTTAGAAAGTGCAACACCCATTTTTTCTTGGTCAGCTTTGGTCTTTGGCTCAACGGCAACAGATATAACTGGATCTGGAAAATCCATTCTCTCAAGAACTACTTTATCTGATGGATCACAAAGTGTATCACCTGTAGTGGTTGATTTAAGACCAACAACTGCACCAATTTCACCAGCATAAATTTCTGAAATTTCTTCTCGTTTAATCGCATGCATTTTCACGATACGACCGATACGCTCTTTTTTATCTTTTGTTGAGTTGTGTACATAAGAACCTGATTCTAAAGAACCACGATATACACGGATAAATGTTAATTGTCCCACAAAAGGGTCTGTCATAATCTTAAATGCCAAAGCAGCAAATGGACCATCATCTGTTGAGGGAACGATTACTTCTTTCTCTTCATCATCCATCATAGTACCCTTGATAGCAGGTGCTTCAACAGGAGATGGAAGGTAAGCAACAACAGCGTCAAGTAGAGTCTGCACACCTTTGTTTTTAAATGCACTACCAACAGTCATAGGAACGATATGCATACCGATAGTTGCAGTTTTGATACCAGCTACAATCTCTTCCTCAGTAAGCTCTATACCTTCAAGAAATTTTTCCATAAGGTCTTCATTACAATCTGCTTCAGAAATTTTCTCAACCAAATTTTCACGATATTTTTCTGATAATTCAACCATATCTTCTGGAATCTCTTCTACATGGTAGTTAGATCCCATCTCTGCATCTTTATCCCAAACGATTGCTTTCATCTTAACTAAATCTACAACACCTTGGAAATTTTCTTCAGCACCGATAGGTAGTTGGATAGGTACAGGATTACCTTTTAGTCTCTCAACAATTTGTCTCTCAACTTCATAAAAGTCAGAGCCAGTTCTATCATATTTATTTACAAATACAACAGATGGTACACCATAACGGTTTCTCTGTCTCCATACAGTCTCTGATTGTGGTTGAACTCCACCCACAGCACAAAATACAGATACAGCACCATCAAGAACTCTCATAGACCGTTCAACTTCAATAGTAAAATCGACATGCCCAGGAGTATCTATAATGTTAATCTGCTTACCTTCCCACTCACAAGTAGTAGCAGCAGAAGTAATTGTAATACCTCTCTCTTGTTCTTGTTCCATCCAATCCATAGTAGCAGCACCATCGTGTACTTCACCGATTTTATGCTCAACACCTGTATAGAATAAAATTCTTTCTGTTGTTGTCGTTTTACCTGCGTCAATATGAGCTGCAATTCCGATATTTCTTACATCATTAAGATTATGAGTTCTTGCCATAATTTAATCCCTTACCATCTATAGTGAGCAAATGCTTTGTTAGCTTCTGCCATTCTATAAGTATCTTCTTTCTTTTTGAAAGCAGAACCTTTGTCTGTTGCAGCTTCCATCAATTCATTTGACAAACGCTCCATCATTGTTCTTTCGTTTCTTTTTCTTGCAGCATCCACAATCCATCTAATACCTAGTGATTGTTGTCTTACTGGTCTTACTTCGATAGGCACTTGGTATGTTGCTCCACCGACTCTTCTGCTTTTTACTTCCATTACAGGCTTGACATTATCCATAGCTTTGTTGAATACTTCAATACCTTTTTCTCCAGATTTTGATTCAATTCTCTCTAACGCTGCGTACATTACTTTTTGTGCTACTGATTTTTTACCACCAAGCATAATTGCATTGATAAATTTTGTTAATACTTTAGAACCGTGTACTGGATCTGGCAATACTGGTCTGACGGGAGCTTTTCTTCTTCTCATAGAGATTCCTTCAATTATTTATAATTTACTCAAGTTTTGTCCCCTAAGGTAAATCTTTTAGATTTTTGACAATACCTGCTTTATATAGACGCTAGTCTAATACCTCAAATGAGCTTTTGCTCACTACTTAACTTTTATAATCAATGACTATTTTTTTGGTTACTATTTCTTAGGTTTTTTAGTACCATATTTAGAACGAGCAACAGTTCTACCGTTTACTCCTGAAGCATCTAATGCACCACGAACGATATGATATTTTACACCAGGTAAATCTTTAATTCTTCCTCCACGCACAAGTACGATTGAGTGTTCTTGAAGGTTATGACCCTCACCACCGATATATGAGATTACTTCAAATCCTGATGTCAATCTTACTTTTGCAACTTTTCTCAAAGCTGAGTTAGGTTTCTTTGGAGTTGTAGTATATACTCTAGTACATACGCCTCTTCTTTGAGGACATTTTACAAGTGCTGGTGATTTAGACTTTTTGACTTGTTTTTTGCGTTCTTTACGAATCAATTGGTTAATTGTAGGCAATGTGTTTCCTTTTTTGGTTAGTTTGAATTGAGATTTCTCTCTGAATCTGGGTTCTTACACCACATCAAAATAGCTTTTTGCTACTTTCTTCTAGTGTATAGATTTTTGGATAGGTATTATATCCAAAAATTCTTTATTTAAGATAGTAAAAATTTACTTCCACCTAAGATACAAAATCTCTTCATCTTGATTGATATTAAAATGAAATTTTTTGAAAAAGTTCATTCCTAATAGTCCATCTATTCCATCTTGTTTGAATGGGGCTACTGTAACTTCTATATCTTCTAGTTCCAAATCAGCAATGCTTAGTGAAAACTTATGGATTTTGGCTACTATCTCTCCGTTTGCAGTATGAAGTCTTATATCTTTTCCTATCGTCTCTATATTGGGGAGTTTGTCTTCATCTACAAATATATAACTAGCACCCGTATCTAGTAGTAGGTTTAGCTCTTGACCTTCTATCCACACTTTGGCTATGAAGTGTTCGCCTTTTTTGATTAGAGGGATTTGGTATTCATATCTCTCTTTATCTTTTATATTTTTCTCTTCTCTTTGCATATCTATTAGTTTTTGAGTATAAAATTCATCTTGATTATAAAAACTATTTTGGCTGTAATTTATCATCTCTTCTAGGAGGAGTTTTATATCTATATAGTTATCTTCCTCTTTGAGTGAAATTAGATATTTTTGTGTCACCTCTTTGAGTTTTTTTGAGAGCTTTTTATCTCTTTTTTCTGATTTATAGTTATCTTTTTCCAACATAATCAAATCAAGTGCTTTTTTGAAGTTTTCTTGTGAGATATAAGCTTCTATTAGTGGTTCAAAAAGTCTATTTGATGGCTCATCATCTCGAAAGACTTCCATAAATTCAATCGCTTTTAGGGGTTTTATCTTGACTAGATTTGAGAGGTATTTTTCTATAGTTTTTCTCTCTTTCTCCCCACCTCTTTTGTCAAGATAGAGACTCAATACATCATAAAAGAGGTCTTTGGATAATAGAGATTGTATTTGGGATTGTATGGATTTTTTTTGTACCAGAGTGGGTGTTTTGGAACTACTTTTTTCTTTTAATATATTAGGTTTTATCGGAGAAGAAGAGGTTTCTTGTGGTATATTTACTACATAGGTAGTGGCTCTTTGAATATCATTGATGAGCCAACCAAATCCAGCAGATAGTATCATCAAAAAAAATATACCTACACCTTTGAACATATCAAATCCTACAAGAGAGAGCTTCTATCGTCAAGTTTTCTGCTATAAGCTCCTTGCCATTGAGTACATGGTTCATACCTATTTTTGACATAATTTCTGCTTCTGTGGCATTGGCTACTTTTACGATACTATGGATACCTGTACCAAAAGATACAATATTTTCACATATTAGTTGCATCTGTATAGCATTTTCTATAGTGACTATTATAGCTATAGATTTGTCTATATCAAAATGCTCTAGTACAATTTTGCGTCCAGCATTGGCGATAAATATCGACTCTTCACCGTTTAGTATCGCTCTATCTACCACTTTTACATCGTGCTCTAATATAACATATAGTATCTGTTTCTCTCTTAGTTTTCGTGCTAATTTTCTACCTACAGACCCATATCCACAGATAATTATATGGTCGTTATATCTGCTTCCTCTCACTCCTATATCACTCAATAAATCAGGCTCAATGAAAAGCTTATCTGCAATGGCTTTGACATTTTTGAGCATAAAAGGAGTTAATATCATAGAGATTACTACGCTAATAGTCAAAATTTGATTTAGCTTGTCATCTATAAGCCCTTGTGCAGTGGCGATAGTGAAAACAACTAAAGCAAATTCACCTACTTGAAAAAGAGTGAGTGCTGATTTAATAGCTGAACGACCTGTGACAAAAAACTTCAATATTCCAAGCAGAATAAGAGCTTTGATTGATACTATAGAGATAAGTAGAAAGATAATAATATCACCATAATTGAGAAATGAGTGCCAATCTATCTGCATACCGATAGTGACAAAAAATACACCTAATAGTATGTCTCTAAAAGGGATTAAATCAGCCTCAATACGGTAGCGATATTTGGTCTCTGCTATAGTCATACCTGCTAGAAATGCACCAAGAGAGTAGGTAAATCCTAACTCCTCAGCCAATACAGATGCACTCACTACACCCAAAATCACAGCACCCAAAAATATCTCTCCAGAGTTTGTTTGAGCAATACAGTTGAAAGAGCGTTCTACAAAATATTTCCCTGCTAAAAATATAATAAAAAACATCACCACAGCACTCAAAAGAGTCTCTAAAAGCAAAATTCCAATAGAATCATTATCGGTAGTAAAAAATGAAATCATCAATAGAATGGGGATAACGGCTAAATCTTGAAAAAGTAAAATCCCCAAAGATATTCGTCCATAGTTAGAGTGGATTTCATTATTTTCATTAAGGACTTTGAGGACTATTGCAGTAGAAGAGAGTGAGAGTGCAAATCCGATTATAATTGCCTGTTTGGTCTCTAATCCAAAAGCATAAATAGCAAGGAGTGTAAAGATAAGCCCCAGACTCATTACCTGTAGTCCTCCATAGACAAAGACCTCTTTTTTCATACTTTTTAGGTGATTGACTGAGAACTCCAACCCTATAGTAAACATCAAAAAGACAATCCCAAACTCTGCTAAGTGTGATAACATCTCTTTTGTATTTTTATCAAATTCAAAGATAGATGCGATAACAAGTCCTGATAATATATATCCTATAACAGTAGGTATCTCATACCTTTTGAGAAATACATTGAGTAAGGTTGCTATTGAGATAGTAATTATAAAGAGAATGAGTCCATGTTCCATAAATTTTTCCTAATTTTGTTTTGAAATTGTATTATACACTTCTTATAGTGATAAATTGTGTAAGTTTAATTTTGATAAGATTTAGATAAAATCACATTAATATATAATTTAAGGAATATCATGGGATTAAGCATAGGACTTGTAGGACTACCAAATGTAGGAAAATCAACTACTTTTAACGCACTAACAAAAGCACAAAACGCAGAGAGTGCAAACTACCCTTTCTGTACAATAGAGCCAAATAAAGCTGTTGTACCTGTACCAGATGAGAGAATAGACAATATTGTCAAAATAGTAAAACCAGAGAAAGTACAATACTCAACTCTTGACTTTGTAGATATAGCAGGACTTGTCAAGGGTGCTAGTAAAGGTGAGGGATTGGGGAATAAATTTTTGTCCAATATCCGTGAGACAGATGTTATACTTCATATTGTAAGATGTTTTGAAGATGATAATATAGTTCATGTAGAGGGTTCAATTGACCCTATTCGTGATGTGGAGATAATAGAACAAGAGCTTCTATTTGCCGATTTGGATGCTGTAGAGAAGAGAATAAGTCTATTAAGCAAAAAAGCTAAAGGAAACGACAAAGAGGCAAAAGAGCAATTAGCTGTAGCAGAAGCTCTTATGGAACATATTGGAGATAATCAGCCTGTTTCAACTTTTGCCCAAGTGGAGAGCAAAGAGTTTTTGGCTATCAATAGAGATTTGAGACTTCTTACTTCAAAAGAGGTTATCTATGGAGCTAATGTAGATGAAGATGGACTTATGGAAGATAGTGAGTTTGTACTAAAGCTCAAAGTATATGCAGATGAGAGAGGTTATGAAGTTATCAAACTCTGTGCCAAAGTTGAAGAAGATATGGTAGATTTTGAAGAAGATGAGAAAAATGAGATGTTGGCAGATTTGGGAGTAGCACAGAGTGGACTAGAGCAGATTATACACAAAGGATTTGCTAAGCTAGGACTACAAAGCTACTTTACAGCAGGAGTCAAAGAGGTAAGAGCGTGGACAATTAGACAAGGCACCTCAGCACCAAAAGCAGCAGCCGTGATACATAATGACTTTGAAAAAGGTTTTATCCGTGCAGAAGTTATCGCCTATAATGACTTTATAGAGTTTGGTGGTGAAGCAGGTGCAAAAGATGCTGGTAAAAACAGACTAGAGGGCAAAGATTATATTGTCCAAGATGGTGATGTTATGCACTTTAGGTTTAATGTATAATGAAAAAATTACTATTAATAGCTCTCACTATTTTTGTGATGACAGGTTGTGGTAAAAAGGGTACATTTATCCATACAATTAAGAGTGAAAATGATTTGCCAACAGCTATAGCCAAATTAGAAAAGCTTCTAAAAGATGCAAATCTCACACATTTTGAGACGATAGACCATAGTGCAAATGCAAAAAGTGTTGGAATGAGTCTCAAACCAGAGAGTGTCGTAGTATTTGGAAATCCAAAGATGGGAACAGTATTAATGAAGTGTAATCCGTCTATAGGATTAGATTTACCTCTCAAAATTCTATTTCATACCAGTTATGAGGGAGAGACAACCATCACATATACAAATCCTGAATATTGGTCCCTCAAGCATAATATAAAAGATATTAAATGTCTTGATATAATTCAAAAAGCCAAAGTAGCCATAAGTAACTTAGCCAAACTAGCAGGAGAAAAATAGATGATAGATACCAATGAGATACTATACCGTATCAAAAAAGCCCTCAACCTAACTACAAAAGATATAATAGAGGCATATAACCTAGAAGAGTACGATATGGATGTAGTACATCTTAAACAAGTTCTAAAGCGTCGTAAAGATAGCGATATGGTCATCTGCTCCTATGAAGAACTGGGAGTGTTTTTAGATGGATTGGTGTCTCTTAAAAGAGGTAAAAGTCCAAAGAGAGATGATGGAGTAGTAGAACTCACAAATAATCTAATACTAAAAAAGCTAAGAGTAGCACTAGAACTCAAAGAGCCAGAGATAGAGATAATATTTGCACTTGTAGATATAACTCTCACAAAACAACAACTCTCAGCACTATTTCGTAAAGAAGACAATAAAAACTTCAAAGCGTGCTCAGATGAGTTACTAATCTCATTTTTGGAGGGGTTAGATGAGTTTTATTTTGTTGGAGAGTTGGAGGAGTAGAGTTTTATAAACTCAACCCCCTCCAATCAAAGCTCTATCAATGAAAATTTCATAGAATTTTTATTTTATCAATCTCCACCATAACACTCATCGTCTCTTTGATTGATATTATCATCTGTTTGAGGTGCATCAAATCATCATTTGATAGCTCTATCTTATCTTTTTTACGATATTTCAACCACTTATCAATCACCTTATAACTTCCTATCTCATACTCATATATCTTTTTTGTAACGCCACTGTAGATTTATGATATATATCTCATCAAAACTATTGAGTAGTGACTCTCTCATCTTCTTATGTACTAATCCGTCCAAAAAGCTATTATTAGTTATCACTCCCACTACTCCAAAACCTGCTTTGTCTATTTTCATTTGAGCAAATCTAATGAATTTAACATAATCATCATTTAGAGGTTTGATATTTTTCTCATTAAGTCCTATCTTGTAATCTTCCAAAAGTCTATTGATTTTGGTATCTTTATTTTTTGAGTTACTATTATATGGAGGATTGCCAACTACCACTAAAATATCATCGGCTCTTTTTATCTCTTGTGCTTTTAGAGTCTCTTCTTCGAGATATGGCAAGAAATTACTTATGCTATGAGATGATAAATCAAGTGTATTTGTGAGATAAATACCTATTCTTTCATCATCACTAAACTCTATATTTTTGGCTTTAAGTTTTCTCATTAAATTAGTATGAGCTACTATATAAGGGGTAAAAAGCAGTTCAAAACCGAAAATATCATTTACTATCTTATCTTTTATCCTCTCACGATATAGCTCATCATCAGCTTTGAGAAGTAGCTCATCAAATATATTCAATAAAAATGTACCTGTACCTGTCGCAAAATCCAAAACTTTTATATCTTTGTTTAGGTATCTATCTTGAAGATTAAACTTTGTCTCCAAAATATCACCCACACTTGTTGTGATAAATTTAGTCACTACCGATGGAGTGTAATATACGCCACTCTCTTTACGATTTTCTGTAGCTCGAAGATTGTCATACTCTTTCAAAAAGACTTCATAGAGATATATTATCAAATCATCTTTTGTCTTTTTCTCATTTTTTTGGATATATGAGACATCAATTAAGTTTAGATTTTTGACTATCGCATTGATAGAAAGTTCTATGCGTTTGGGTCTTTTAAATCTCCAATACCCAGTATCCAAAAACTCTATAAGCAAAGAGTAATATTCAGGAATATTGATAATAGGGTCTCTCTCAATCTCGCTAAACCTCACGCCATCAAGCCTCGCTACAAAAAGCCCATAGACCAAAGATTGAGAATATATATCACAAAACTCATCTAATGAATAGTTGTAATTTAGTGAATTTCCAAACTCCTTAAATAGAGAATTTAATCTCTTGTGAAATTTGGTTATAGAGTTTCTATCATCTTGGATATAATCTCTAAGAGAGGTAGCCAAATAAAAAGCTTGTGAACTTAAAACCTCAATAACTTTGGTAGATGACTTAATAAGAGCATACTCATAATTAAAAAAGCTATTGATGATATTTACTATTGAGTTTTCATCATCTATAGAGGCTTTTTGTGTCACTTTACCATCATTCAAGAGGATAAAATCTCTATAGTTAGTGATGAGTATATTTTGAGAAGTCTTGTTATATTTGGCTATCTGTTTGGAGTCTATAAGCTTATCCAAATCATAATCTAACTTTTTGCACTCCACATAACCAATCAACTTTTTAAATAGAGTTATATCTGCTTTGATTACTTTAAAATCAGGAATTCCCTCTTCATCACTCTCTTTTTTGGCTTCATGGATAACCTCAATAAGGTTATCTAATTTTAGCTCATTGAGCAAGTTCTCCAAAGGTGTCCTAAATGTATGTTCCGTTGATTTGTTACTATTTTTATCTATAAAATCTCTATACTCTTTTAAATTCATAATATGGACTCTTTCTATATTTTGTGGGATAATTAATCTTTGAATTTTAATAAAAAATTATAGCGTATTTTTATAGATAGTAGATTATAGTAAACAGATGGATTTAGCTCTGCTTTTGGGCTTAGGGATATTGTTTGAAATAGATGAACATCAATTATGTATAGAGATTAGACTAATTTGACCTTCATCATTTTCTATTTTTAAATCCTCTAAGAGATTATACTTTATTATTTGGTCGTGCGTCTCAAAGTAGTTGATAATTATAACGATTAAGAAGGAAATTTACAGAATATTTCAACATCTCTAAAGATTTAGAGAACTTAATAGTTTGTCGTTGAAGCCTAGCTAGTCGCATACGCATAGTAAGATTAAATCGTTCAATATCTTGTGTATTTCTCTTTCCTATTTCATGTGTTTGAGGATTTACAATTACTTTAGCATACGCATTCCAATTATCGGTACAATATATCTTCATATTTGGAACTTGTTCTATCAATTTACCTGCAGATACAGCACTTCTATCACCAATATGTACAGCTAAGATTTTTTTTGTCATCTTTGAGTAGCATAGCCATATCCATGCTTTAGTCTTCTTTTTCTGTACAAATGTCCACATCTCATCACAAGATACAAACTTCTCTTTAGAAATATCAGGTTGATTGAACTCTTTTCCTTCTAGTTTAATCCATTGTTTTAAAGTATTGAGACTTACTTTGAATACCCTACATATAGCATTCATCCCCATCCCCTCTCCATAGCAATCTAGTATCTCTCGTTTTAATCTATGTTTTGGTCTATTCACTTTTTTTTTCGTATTTCCATGTATAGACTGCTCCACATCCTTTACACTTATATCGCTGTGTACCACAATAATTATGTCCATTTTTTACGCTATTAATGCTACGGTATTTTCTACATATCGGTTTATTTCTCATCTCAGCATTATATCCTTTATATTCTATCAACTACTTTGAGACGCACGACCTATTATTTTAATAAATTTTTCTTTATCTTCATTACTATATAATTTAATTAGTTTCAGTATTTTTTCCTTGATATATTTTGATTATTATATATTAAAGTTGGTAAAACCATGATGGGATTTAGGTGGGATTGTATATAATTAATTTATTAAAATAAAGGCAATAAATGAAAAATATCACCATCTCCAATATAGAAAACTTCATTTCACTTTTTGAAAAAAATACTAAGTTTAATGATATTAAATGGGTAGAGCCTATTTTTATCGCAATGTTACGAGCATATCAAAAAGATGAAGAGATTAAAATAGAATCAAATAACAGCTATATTAGAAATATGATTTCAAATAAATATAAG
Source organism: Sulfurovum sp. (assembly GCA_045267865.1). Lineage (GTDB taxonomy): Bacteria > Campylobacterota > Campylobacteria > Campylobacterales > Sulfurovaceae > Sulfurovum. The sequence continues at coordinate 17,074 of JASFZJ010000062.1, forward strand.
CTAGGTACTACTTATAGTCCTGTAGAAAATATTAAGAATAGTAGAATGGGTTTAGAAAAGATTTCAAATCATTTAACAACTATTATGCTTGAAAACTTCAAAGATTTAGATAGGGAAGATAAAAAAGATTTAGGACATTATCTACAGTATCTTTTTTTAGAACTTATGAATAATGTTGCTGACCATGCTCATTCAGATGTAGGTGGTTATACAATGGCTCAATATTATCCTATAAATAAAAAAATACAATTTACAGTAGCTGATAGAGGAGTTGCTTTTTTAGAAAATATGCAATTAAACTTTAGTAACATTAAGAATGAGGAAGAAGCGATTCGTAAAGCACTTGAAAAAGGTATTACTTCAACACGACAACTTATGTATAATCAACCTAAAAATGCTGGTTTTGGACTTTATGCAATGTTTGAAATTTTAAAAATGACAGGTGGAAAATTTGTAATTATCTCTAACGATACACTTTTACGATATGAAAATAAAAAATATAAAGTAAAAAAGTTAGAAACTCCATGGAAAGGAGTTGTTGTTACATTTGAATTTTTTGAAGTAAATATCAATCATAATATGGATTACTTCAACAGAAATTATTTATGGAAAATAGATGAAAATGAAGAAGACGAGGACTTTTTTTAAGCCACTCGTTCTTTTGAATATTTTATAACAAAATTAATTATGTCTTTAATACCTTGTGTCTCATTTACAAGTAATACTTTACCACGAATATACTCAATACCAAAAGCTCTAATAAAAATACCAAAAAACTCATCTATAAATGATTGAGTTACTTGTTCTATACCTGAGAAATCAAGAGTGATATTATTACCCTTATCAAGCTCTTTTTTCATTTTTTTTCTAATAATTTCACCTGCTCCTCGTGAACCGACAAAATCAAAACCACCAGTCTCATTTTTTATATTAATAATCATAGTAAGCCACCTCTCATTATTCTTTTAGATGTGCTATTATATCTAAATTTTACAACCCCTCCAACCAAACCTCAACATCACTATCACTTGCCATCTTTAAGTCTGCTCTTGGACTTAGAGATATTGTTCCTACTTTGGGACCATCTGGCATACATGAGCGTTTGAACTGTTGTGTGAAAAATCTTCTTAGAAATAGTTTGAGCCATTTGGTGATTGTCTCTTCGTTATATTTCTCTCCAAATGCCTCTAGGACTAAAAATCTTATCTTTTGAGGCTTTGCTCCATATTTGATAAAGTGATAGAGGAAAAAATCGTGTAACTCATAAGGTCCTATTATATTTTCTGTCTCTTGAACTATCTCGTCCTCTTTATGTGGCAGTAATTCAGGACTTATTGGAGTATTTAGTATGTCATCTATGATATGAGCTAATGATTTATCACTCTTAAAATACTCTATAATGTATTTAATAAGCGTCTTTGGTATTCCCGAATTTAAGGCATACATACTTATATGGTCACCGTTATAAGTATTCCAACCCAACGCTATCTCACTTAAATCTCCTGTACCTATCACCAATCCACCCTCTTTATTGGCTATGTTCATTAGTATTGAAGTTCGAGTTCTTGCTTGTACATTCTCATAAGTTACGCTGTGATTATCTCTGTCGTGGTCTATCGCTTTAAATTGCTCCAGTGATAATTCGCTAATATCTATACTTCTAAAAGTTACACCCAAACTTTCACATAACTCTATAGCATTTGATTTGGTTCTAGTTGTTGTGCCAAATCCTGCCATTGTAATAGCTATAATATTTTTAACATCCCACCCCATCATCTCATACGCTCTATGAGTAGATAGAAGTGCTAGAGTAGAGTCAAGTCCTCCTGATATTCCAATTACAGCCTTTTTGATATGGGCGTGTGTCATTCTTTTGATAAGGGCGTGAGTTTGGATAGCTACTATCTCTTCGCAGTGGTGTTTTTTGTCTGCATATCGTGAGGGGACAAATGGGCTTGGGTTTATATATCTATTTAGTTTTTTTATAGATGGTATATTTTTGATTTTGATAGTTCTTATAGGAGCTATATCACCATCACAAAAGCTTGTCTCATTGAGTCGTAACCATCGCATTTTCTCTAAATCTACATCAGCTGTTATAAGATGACTATCCATTGCAAATCTCTTATTTTTGCTCAAAGTAGAACCATACTCACAAATCATAGCATCACCACCAAAGACGGTATCTGTAGTAGATTCTCCCACACCAGATGAGCTATAGACATACGCTGATATTGTCCGTGCTGATTGAGTACGAACAAGCTCCTCTCTATAGTCAGCTTTACCTATAAGCTCATTACTAGCACTAAGATTAAATATCAGATTTGCTCCACTTGTGCATAGTAGATTACTAGGAGGTGTCACAGCCCATAGGTCTTCACATATCTCTATCCCAAATCGCATATCACCACCATCAGAAAAGAGTAAATCTACTCCAAACGGAACACTTATATCTAATATATCAGTAGTACGATTTTTTATATCTTTCCCACTATTAAACTGTCTCTTCTCATAAAACTCTTTTTTATTAGGCAGGTATGATTTAGGTACAACTCCCAATATTTCACCTCTTTGGATAACCACAGCACAGTTATATAATCTATCCATCTCCAAAAGAGCAAATCCGATAATCGCTATCGTATCTATCTCTTTTGTCTGAATTAATATATCTCTTAAAGCACTATTTTGAGACTCTATAAGAGTTTGATTGAGAAACAAATCAGAAGCCGTATAAGAGGTGATAGTAAGCTCAGGAAATACTACAACACTTACATCTGTACGGTAAGCCTCTTTGATAAGAGATATAATCTCTAAGACATTTTTATTTGGGTTAGCTACTGTGGTTTTGTTTACAGCAGAGGCGACTCGGTAGTATCCGTGCATTTTGTATCCTTAATCTTTGGTAGAGAAATTAAGCTCTCCTGCTATATGAAGAGTAATAACGATATTAGACTCTCCCAAATATATATTATCAAGTCCCAAATGGTGTAAATTTCCATTGACTTCAATATCATCATTTAGCTTCATAGAGATAACTTCTTGATTGATGAGGTGTTTATATGTTTTGAAAATAGCATTCTTTTTTGATATATCATATACAAGCAATTTCTCTAGCTCTGTTTTGAAGTAATCATACCATATTAGAGAGCCTAATGATACAAGACTTTTATCTGTGGCAATACTATACTCTAAGTCCTCAATACTCAACTGATAAGTTTGGCTATCATAAGTAGGTCTGCCTGTAAGTGTCATAATCCCAGAACTGTTTAATATACTCCACTTATATTGTGCCTCAAAATAGACCTCTATAGATATATTATTACCATTAGAATAAAACTTTATATCTTGTATCAATATTTTAAATCCACTCTTCTCTATATTTTTATCTTTTATCTTCTCTATTATCATCTCAGAGAGTTTATCATACTCTAGTTCTACAGGGATTTTGATAGAGAAATTATTATCATCAGGGTCACTCATTTTTAGATTTGGGAGAGAAAGGTTTTTATGATTATGCTCTTTTTTATTGCTAATTACTTTAGCTTCTCCTATGATTTTGGGGTGTAGTATCATTGTGTTATTATTCTCATAAGAGGAGCTAAAAGATATATCTTTGGGAATAAAATCAAACCAAATATCCTCATTTGGCATCTTTTTGTTGAGGTGCATCTTATCCCAAACTTGTTGCATCTGTTTTTTGATAGATATTTTTTCGATATTTTCTTTAATAGTCGGTATCAACTCTTTGGAGTGTTTTTTTATAATATAGTTAAGTATAGATGCGATAGGAATATCCACACCATAAACAGAAGCACTAGCTTTTTTGATATAGATAGATACATCTTCTATATTCTTTACTTTTAAATCCCAATTGGAGCTTATTCCTATATCTATTTTGGTAGATATATCAGCAATAGTCGAGAAGTCACTATCTACATCAATACAATATGGTTTTTTAGAAAATGGTATATCTGTACAATGTTTATAATTGAGTTTTCCTATTATCTTTATCTCTGCTTTAAGTAGGAGTAGATTATCCTCTACCATTATTTCAGGAGTACCAAGTCGTGTGATAGTAGCATTGAGCCACTTATGTTTCTGTGCGTCTTGATTATTATATTTCTCTATATCTTTATGCGTGAGTTGGTACTCCATAGGCAATAGTTCTGATAACTCTTTGGCTAATTTTGTAGTATTAAGCTTAATATCTAGTTGCATCTTCGAGGTAGGATATGTAGGCTTAGGATATATGATATAACTCTTGACATCAGTAGTCATATTATAATCTCTGGTCAAAAAAAGAAACAAGCCCAATAAAATAGCCAAGATACCCACAAATATTTTCATAATTACACCCTTTTTAAAATTGTAAGATTATATTATAAAATTCTTAAGGTGTATTATGGCATCTTTTATATGAATGATGCCAAATGATGTAAGATTAAAAGTTATAACTTCTCTCCATATCTCCAGATATGGAATATTTAGGGTAGAGTTATTTCTCTACCCAAATATATACCTTCTTTCTCAAATTATGCTATAATCAAAATAATAAAAAACTACTATAAGAGGAGATAAATATGCAATTTTTAGATATGAAAACTGACTACGCTTTCAAAAAGGTATTTGGAAGTGAGAATAGTAAAGATATACTACTAAGCTTTCTAAATTCCGTATTAGAATTAGGTAAAGAGATAGTGGATTTGACTATAGAAGACCCTTATAATGTTCCCAAACTCCAAGGGATGAAAGATACAAGTGTAGATGTCAAAGCAAAACTAGAGGATGACACAAAAGTGATAATAGAGATGCAAGTCCTCAATCATGATGGATTTGAGAGTCGCATACTCTATAATACTGCCAAAAATTACGCAAATCAACTAGATAAAAGTAATAAATATACACTACTCAACCCTGTTATAGCTCTCACCATAGTAAACTTTGAGATGTTTGATTTTGATAAATATAAATCAAGTTTTAAGCTATTTGAAAAAGATACATTTACAAAATACAAAGATGATATAGAGTTGGTATTTATAGAGCTACCAAAGTTCCAAAAAGATTTAGAGAGTTGTACGACAGTAGAAGAGAGATGGATATACTTCATCAAAAATGCAAGGGGTTTAGATATAGTCCCAAAAGATGCAAATAGCACCATGCAAAAAGCATACAAGATAGCCAATAGAGCAAACTTAAGCAAAGAGGAGCTTGAACTACAAGAGAAAAGAGAAGAGTTTTTGTTTATTCAAAAGAACTCTATTGAGAAAGCCAAAAGAGAGGCTAGAGAAGAGGGGATTGAGGAGGGACGAGAAGAAGGGAGAGAAGAAGGGAGAGAAGAAGGAGAAAAAATAGGTGAAGAGAGAGGTGAGACAAAAAAAGCCATGGAGATAGCTAAACTCTCAATATCGCAAGGGTTGGACAATAAAACTATATCAATAATTACAAGTTTATCTCTTCAATATATTGAAGAACTACGGAAAATCTAAAAATGAAGTATGAACCATGTAGAGTTAGTAAAATTTGCAATTGTTCTTGTTTTAACTTTTGGGGTGGAATATCCATCTCAAAGCTATAGAAATCTTTCTCATTTCGTGTAATCAAAACAAACTCTTTAGCTAAACAAGAAGAGGCAATAAGAGAGTCCATAATGGGCATAGGTTTACTTATTTTTTGAAGTTGTGCGTTTGCTTCTCCCCATTTGAGTATAATTTCTAAATCAATATCTAAAATTCTACCTTCAAAGCGTTGCATAAGGTCATTATTTAGCCAATAAGATAAGCTTTTAATCTTTTTTTCTTGATTCTCTTTACCTAGTTTTTCAATTCCAAATTTTATCTCACCAATAGTAATTACAGAGAGATAAATTTAGATATTATATTTGTATCCAAAAGATATTTCAAAACTCAATCCTACCATTATAAATCTCTTCACTTCGCTCTATTGAAAGACCCACTAACGGAGATGATTGAAAAAAATTGCCTAAAGATTCTTTTTTTGGTTTAAGTTTTTTAGATAAATTATTTGTTGTTACACGCACTTTATTTTTTAGTAATATCTCTAAAAATGACATTACTTTGTCATAAATATCACTACTTATATCTAATCTGTATAGTCTGCATTATCATAGTGTACTCCATTTGCTTTTATTTATTAAATCATATTTTTTCTGCTGTTATCTTCCTGTATCAAACTTAAAATCAATCCCTATTCTTATCTTTAACACACTCTTAAGCCTAACATCATATAATAATACTATCTTATATAAAAGGTAAAATAATGCAAGTAAATTATCAATTAGATACTACACAATTAAATATGAACTTTATAGAGTCTATTAAAACTCTCTTTGGAGATAAGAAAATAGATATTATCATTAGAGATGAGGAAGAGACTTCACGAAATGATACAGAATACCTACTTTCAAATAAAAAAAATGCTAAAAAGCTTATGAAATCGATAGAGAATATTGAGAAATTAATTGTTAAAATGTAGGTTTGATTTTATCGAACGAGAATGAAAAAAATATTATAATGTTTGATGAAATCGAACATAAAAAAATAAAGGAAACTTATGAAAAGAGATAAAGAGTTAATGAGACTTATTTTAGAGAATGTTGAAAATGGAAAAGCTAATGATGAGAATATTGATGGTTATGATAGTCAAGATATATTAGAACAGAAAAAATATTTAATTGATGAAAAATATTTAAAAGGTAATCTATTGTTAGGTGGAGAAGTAGCTATTTTTAGAATGACAGAAAGAGGTCACGATTTTATAGATGAATTTAGAAATCCTCAAAACTTTAAAGAACCTAGTGTCATTAATAATATTAATATTGGAAAAGATAACAATGCTCCAATTATTATAGGTGATAATAATAGTATAGAGTTTAATAAAAACTTTGATGAACTTGTTAATATTCTAAAGAGTACAGAGCTTAAAGAAAAAGATAAGTTTATAGAAGAGTTACATGCAAATAAAAATGATAAAAATAAATTAAAAGAGACACTATTACATATATTAACTGGTAGTGCAGAAGTTATTACAGTAGCTCCAATAGTGGCTTCACTATTAAGTTTTATATGATATTTAGTTTAATCTTATTATAAATATTTGTCGGAGTGGGGATACTCCGACCTACAAGATATTAAATATCCATAAAGGAAAATAAATGAAAAAACAAGACTATTTTAATAGACAGATACAGCTTTGGGGTGAAGATACGCAGGAGTCTCTTCAAGATAAGAGAATAGCTATCATTGGCTCTGGTGGATTGGGTTGTAGCTTGGGTATGGCTTTGGGTACTAGTGGTATTGGATTTATTGATATTGTGGATTTTGATGGAGTTTCTTTGTCTAATATTCATAGACAAATTGCTTTTACTGTGAGTGATGAGGGTCAGAATAAGGCAGAGGTGTTGAAGTCTCTTATTGAAGCCAAAAATCCTTTTGTGGAGGTTAGGGCGTTTGATATGAAGTTTGATGAGTTTGCCTCTTTGAGTAATGATTATGATTTGATACTTGATGCTACTGATAATTTGGAGACTCGTATTGCTATAGATGTGTATGCGAAGGGTAGGGGAGTGCCTTGGATTTATGGGTCTGTTGAGGCTTTTAATGGGCAGGTCTGTTTTCTTGATTGTGCTGATTTTGGGGTTTTTAATCTTTCCGACCATAAACCAGCTGGTATTACTGCTCCTATTGTGATGCATATCGCTTCTCTTCAAGCTAATTTTGCTTTGCGTTATCTTGCAGGGCTTAGTGTGAGCCGTGATAATCTTTTCTATCTATATTTTAATGATGAGGGTGAGCTTATTACTCAAAAGTTTGGAATGCCAAAGGCTTAACCCAAAATATGTTAAAATATCAAAAATTTTTAAGGATTTTGTTATGAGTAAATTAAAAGCAGTAATTTTTTCAGCAATTGTAATGTTGATGATAGGGTGTACACAAGAGACACAAAATAGTATAAGTCGTTCATTTCAAAATTGGACTGGGACAAATGGCACACTTGATGTATATGCAGGTAATAAATTGGTACATAGATTTATCAAAATAGATAAGCTTTCAACGGCTAAAAGTACCAATAGTAGTAGTAGCAGACCTTACCGTTATGGTTATGGTATTGATGATTTGAACTTCAATGGTAAAGAAGATGATGGAGAGAAAAAAGTATATTTTGAGTTTTCTGATTACTCTACTTCTTATATCTTCTATGAGAAAAAATAGGGAGTAGTATATGAAGTTTATAGAGACAAAAAAAGCCCCACAAGCTATAGGCCCATATTCACAAGCTATTAAAGCCAATGGATTTATCTACACTTCTGGACAGATAGCGATGGATGAGAATGGTATAATGGTGGCTGATGATGTAGAGAATCAGACGCATCAAGTGATGAAAAATCTTTTTTATGTACTTGAAGCTTCTGGTGCTCATTTTAACGATGTGATTAAGAGTACTATATTTTTGGAAGATATGGGAGATTTTGAGAAAGTTAATGCAATTTATGCTCACTATTTTGGAAATCATAAACCTGTAAGAAGTACAGTAGCTGTTCGGACTTTGCCCAAAAATGCAAAGGTTGAGATAGATTGTATCGCAGTTGCAGGGGCTGATTACGCTTATTAGTCTCATTTAACAAAATATTAAAAGAAATTTGGGTATAATCACCAACTTTTTTAAAATACAAAATAGAATATGAAGGATTTGCGATGTATGCAATCATAAAAGCAAGTGGACAACAATTTAAGGTACAAGAGGGTGATATTATCTGTTTTGATAATATGGGTCTTGAACCTAAGACAGAAGTAGAGTTCAAAGAGGTTTTACTTTTGGACAAAGGCGAATTAACAGTGGGTACTCCTTTTGTAGAGGGTGCTGTAGTTAAAGGCGAAGTTATCAATGAAGGTAGAGATAAGAAAGTTATCATCTACAAAAAAAGAAGAAGAAAAGATAGTAAGCTTAAAAGAGGTTTCAGAAGAGATTATACAAGAGTTAGAATTACAAGCATAGCTTAATAATTTTAAATAATAAAAATATAAGGAGAAGATATGGCACATAAGAAAGGTCAAGGTTCTACACAGAACAACCGTGATTCAGCTGGTCGTCGATTAGGCGTTAAGAAATTTGGTGGTGAGGCAGTTATCCCTGGTAATATTATTATCAGACAAAGAGGTACAAAAGTACACCCAGGAAATGGTGTAGGAATGGGTAAAGACCATACTCTATTTGCACTTGTAGAGGGTGTTGTTAAATTTGACAATAGAACTTCTAGTCAAAAGAAAGTATCAGTAGTATCTGCATAATTTTTTTTATTCGGAATTTTTTATTCCGAATAAATAGACTATTATCTATCTTTCGATAATAGTCGTATTTTTCTCATCACCCTCAACTACTAAAAGATGTTTACATCTACTTCTACCTAAAAACCAACCTTTATGATAATCATCACTCTTTCTAAATAGTCTGTGAGACTTTCTATAATCGCCTTTGGCTGTGGTACAACCATCTCTAATACCTCTTTTATACTCTTTGGAGAAGTTACTTCCAAAATAGACACCACTTTGATAATACCCACCCTCTTCTACTGATAACTTTTTGGCATTACAGCCTGTAAAATAGAGTAGTGAGAGTGTCAATACTACTATTATCGTACTTTTTTTTCTAAACATATATATAGCCTTTTTTTTGAATATGAAAATTATATCAATAAATTCCCTAATTTAGATATAATTTCGTAATTGATTTAAAAGGTTTAGTATATGTTTGTAGATAGTGTAGAGTTAATGGTAAGTTCTGGTAAGGGTGGTGCAGGTTCTATTTCGTTTTGGACAGAGAAATTTGTAGCGAATGGTGGACCAGATGGTGGTGATGGTGGTAAGGGTGGTGCGATTTGGTTTAAAGTTGATAACAATACTGATACACTCTCAGCATTAAGAGGACGACATCATATAAAAGCAGAAAATGGTAGGCAAGGTGAGGGTCGTAAGTGTTATGGACGAAAAGGTATAGATACTATTATTACGGTACCTCCAGGGACTACGGTTATAGATATGGAGACAGAAGAAGAGTTACTTGACTTAGTGAATGAGGGTGATTTGATAGAGTTTTTGGAAGGTGGTAAAGGAGGGCTTGGAAATATGCACTTCAAGAGTTCAAGTAACCAAAGACCAACTTACGCTCAACCAGGGCTTCCTGGTATGACAAGAGAGTTACGATTAGAGATGAAGCTTATCGCTGATGTTGGACTTGTGGGCTATCCTAATGTAGGAAAATCTACTCTTATCGCTACACTTTCAAATGCTAGACCACAAGTGGCAAATTATGAGTTTACTACTCTTACACCTAAGCTTGGTGTGGTTCATATGGGAGATTATGACTCATATTTGATGGCAGATATTCCAGGGATTATTGAGGGTGCAAGTGATGGTAGAGGTTTGGGGCTAGAGTTTCTTAGACATATTGAACGGACAAAAACACTATTGATAATGATAGATGCTGCTAACTATAGAGAGATGAAGTATCAATATGAGACACTTTTGATTGAACTTCAAAGATACTCTGATACTTTGGCTACTAGAAAATTTGCCGTGGCTATCACAAAGATAGATGCTCTTAGCAAAGAAGAGGTAAACACTCTTACAGAAAATTTCTTATCTGATATTGGACTAGAAGCCAATGGTGTGATGAATAAGTATAAAGCCAATAAAGATTATTTAAGTTATGGATTTGAGACAGATTTTGGTGTAAGTTTACCAGAGAATAAACCATTTTTTGTATTTCCTATCTCTTCTGTTGCTCATATTAATAGTGAAGCATTGCGTTATGGTATTGGTGATTTTATCAAAAATGTTAAAGCAGAAGAAGCAGAAGATGCAGAATCGTAGAGTAGTTTTAAAAGTTGGCTCTCATGTATTGAGCCAAGATGGTAGTATTGCCAAGAGACGAATGTTAGCTCTTGTTGAGTTTATCGCTGAGCTTAAAGAGAGTGACTATGATGTAATTTTGGTAAGTTCTGGTGCAGTTTCAGCAGGATATACAAAACTTAAACTAGATAGAGCTATATTAGCAAATAAACAAGCCCTAGCATCAATAGGACAACCTTATCTGATGAAGATGTATCAATCACAGTTTACTATTTTTGATATATTATGTTCACAAGTTTTACTATTTGCAAATGTCTTTGAGTTTGAAGAGCCAAAAAATCATGCCCAAAATGTGATAGATGTCCTATTAGATAATGGTGTTGTGCCTATTATCAATGAAAATGATACTGTTAGTGTTGATGAATTGGTATTTGGTGATAATGATAGACTCTCAGCTCATGTAGCACACCATTTTGATGCGTCACTTTTGGTAATTCTCTCTGATATAGATGCTTTTTATGATAAAGACCCCAACCAATATAGTGATGCTAAAAGAAGAGAAGTTGTAACTAATATAACCAAAGAAGAGTTAGAAGCAAAATATACTCCAAATAGTGAGTTTGCTACAGGTGGTATCGTAACAAAGCTTCAATCAGCTCATTTCTTGATGGAGCATGATAGAGAGATGTTTTTAGCTAGTGGATTTGACCTATCTGATGCCAAATCATTTTTATTAGATGGTATTCATAGTGGAGGAACACTTTTTAAAAGTAAATAGCCTTATGTGAGAAGTTTTGATACACATTTTAACAGACTTCTCACTATAGTTTTCTCTCAAACTGTGTAGATAGATAACATCTATGACAAAATTACACACTTAAATAATCCAATTAATCAGAGATTATTCTCAATAATCATATAATAACCAAACTTATTGTAAAAAGGAGTACACATGAATATTCATGAGTATCAAGCAAAACAAATATTCCAAAAATATGGTGTTCCAACACCTAGAGGTATTATCGCAAATACACCAGAACAAGCAATGACAAATGCACAAGAACTTGGTGGAGAAGTGTGGGTAGTAAAAGCACAAATCCACGCAGGAGGTAGAGGTCTAGGTGGTGGTGTCAAACTAGCTCATTCTCCTGAAGAGGTCAAAACATTGGCTTCAGAAATTTTGGGTATGACTCTTGTTACACATCAGACAGGACCAGAGGGTAAACTCGTCCAAAAGGTATATATAGAAGAGGGTGCAGCTATCAAAGATGAGCTTTATCTTTCTGTAGTCCTTGACCGTGCAGCTGAGATGCCTATTATTATGGCTTCAACTGAGGGTGGTATGGATATTGAGACTGTTGCACACAATACACCAGAGAAAATCATCAAAATAGCCATAGACCCAACTGTAGGTTTCCAAGGTTTTCACGGTAGAGAGCTTGTATTTGGTCTAGGTATCACAGATAAATTAGAGCAGAAAAAAATGATTAGCTTTGCTTCTAAATTATATAAACTATATATGGAAAATGATGCAGAGATGATTGAGATTAATCCTCTTATCAGGACAGTTTCTGGTGACTTTATGGCACTTGATGGCAAAATGAGCTTTGATGATAGTGCATTGGGCAGACACCCTGATATCGAAGATATGAGAGATATTAGCGAAGAAGATGCAGATGAGAGAGAAGCGTCTCAATATGGTCTATCTTACATAGCACTTGATGGTGAGATTGGTTGTATGGTAAATGGTGCTGGACTTGCTATGGGTACCATGGATACTATCAACTATATGGGTGGAACACCTGCCAATTTCCTAGATGTGGGTGGTAGTGCAAACGCAGAGACTGTGGCAAAAGGGTTTGAGATAATCCTCAAAAATCCAAAAGTAAAAGCTATATTTGTAAACATATTTGGTGGAATTGTAAGATGTGATAGAATAGCAAATGGTATCATTGAAGCTACCAAAATCACAGATGTAAATGTACCAGTAATCGTAAGACTTGATGGTACAAACGCACCTGAAGCTGCTGAAATACTCAAAAATGCAAATATTCCTAACTTGATAGTAGGTGATGATTTGGGTGATGGTGCAGCAAAAGCAGTCAAAGCAGCAAAAGGAAACTAAGTGAAAAGGTTGTCATTTGGTAACATTACACTAGAAGAACTTTTGGAGTTTTTCAACCTATCTCAAGATAAGCATAGATTACTCTTAAATATTGATGGTATTGAAATATCAAAAGATATAAGAGATAAATTTATTAACCTAATTGCAGAAAATGAGATAGAATTGGATAGATATTTAGAAGAAGAGCTAAAGATGTTATTTATAGCTCCTATTTTAAACTCTATCTCTTTTCAGTGTAATGGTGTGAAATTATGGTTAGAAAGAGAGTTGTCTCTCGAACGAGATAATCTTTCTATTTATGGCAAAACCGACTTTATGTTAGCAAAAGGTTGGATGAAACCAGAAAAACCATTTTTTTTTATCCAAGAGTACAAAAAGAGTATTCCAAATGGTGACCCTAAATGGCAACTTCTAGCAGAGATGCTTGTAGCTCTTGAACAATCAGATGATAAAGATGAGATGTTAGGTTCTTATATTTTTGGTAGATATTGGTATTTTGTTAAGTTGTCAAAAATAGATAATAGATATACATTTTCCATATCAGAGAGTTATGATAGTTTGAAGATTGATGATTTAGAAGTCATATACAAAAATTTACAAGCAGTAAAACGCTTGTATTGTACGAATAAATAGCAAGGAGAATAGATGAGCATTTTAGTAAACAAAGATACAAAAGTAATAGTTCAAGGATTTACAGGTAAAGAGGGTAGTTTTCACGCAGAGCAGTGTATGGATTATGGTACAAAAATCGTAGGTGGAGTTACACCAAATAAAGGTGGACAGATACACTTAGGTAAACCTGTATTTAATACAGTTGCAGATGCTGTAGCTACTACTGGTGCTACTGTTAGTATGATTTTTGTTCCACCTGCTTTTGTGGCTGATGCCGTGATGGAAGCAGCTGATGCAGGGATTGAATTGGCAGTTATCATCACAGAGGGAGCTCCTGTAAGAGATATGCAGATGGCAAAAGCCTTTGCTACCAAAAGTGGTATGAAGACAATCGGACCAAACTGTCCAGGAGTTATTACAGCAGGTGAGTGTAAGATAGGTATTATGCCAGGTATGATTTTCAAAAAGGGTAGTGTTGGACTTATCTCTAAGTCTGGAACTCTTACTTATGAGGGTGCAAACCAAGTATGTAATGAGGGCTTTGGTATCACAACGGCTGTTGGTATAGGTGGAGACCCAATTATCGGACTTAGCTATAAAGAGCTTTTACAGATGTTTGAAGATGATGTAGAGACAGAAGCTATCGTAATGATTGGTGAGATTGGTGGAGATTTGGAGATACAAGCAGCAGCTTATATCAAAGAGAACATCACAAAGCCAGTTGTAGCATTTATCGCAGGTCAAACAGCACCTGAGGGAAAAAGAATGGGTCACGCAGGGGCTATCATTAGTGGTAGTGCAGGTACAGCCAAAGAGAAGATGGATGCACTAAGTGCTGTTGGAGTCAAGGTAGTTGTATCTCCTGCTGAGATAGGTAAAGCCGTCAAAGAAGTTTTGTCTTAGTATGAAACAGATATTTCAAGTTCTTAATGTTAAGTGTGGAGGATGTGCCTCTACGCTACAAAAATCTCTCCATGATGAGTTTGGTGAGGTGAGTGTAAATCTTGAAAAAGAGCCAAGAGAGATAATATTAGATATAGATGATGAAAAGGTAACACTATTAGCAGAAAAATTGAAAAAATTGGGCTACCCATTAGTATCAGAAGATATGGGTTTTGTAGAGGGTACGACGGTAAAAGCGAAGAGTTTTGTATCGTGTGCGATAGGCAAAATAGGTAAATAAAAAAGAGCTTTAAAATGCTCTTTAATTTGCTTCAAAAGGTAACAATTTTTTCTATAATTTTGATAATTATAAGTTATTCATAATTACTTTATCAAAACTAAGCTATTCTAATCTTAGTGAATAGTAAATCTCACTTAATTTTAATAAATAAAAAGGGGAAAATATGGCAGCAATGATAGCTCCTGAGAATACTCCAGTATGGGTAGATACAGCTAGATGTAAAGCATGTGATATTTGTGTGGACGCTTGTCCAGCAGGTGTTCTCTCAATGCAACAAGAACCAACTTCAACTTTAGGTGCAATGATTGCAGTAATCGCATCAGATGCATGTATTGGGTGTCATGAGTGTGAGCTTGTATGTCCAGACTTTGCTATTTATGTGGCAGAGAAGAAAGAGTTTAAATTTGCTAAACTTACAGATAGTTCTAAGGCTAGACAAGAAGCGATAGCAAATAACGGGTATAGATTACCTATAGATTATAAGGAGAACTAATGGCAACTAGAGAAGTAATATCTACTGGTAATGAATTATCAGCAATTGCAGCTGTTGATGCTGGATGTACATTTTTTGGAGGATATCCATTAACCCCATCTAGTGAAGTTATGCATGTTATCTCTGACCTTTTACCAAAGGTTGGTGGTACGGCTATTCAAATGGAAGATGAAATAGCAGGTATCTGTTGTGTTATTGGTGCTGCTATGAGTGGTAGTAGAGCATTAACAGCAACCTCAGGACCTGGTATGTCATTAAAAGCAGAAAACTTAGGTCTTGCTCAGATGGCAGAAGTTCCTTTGGTTTGTGTAAATGTTATGAGAGGTGGTCCATCAACTGGTCTTCCAACTCGTGTATCTCAAGGTGACATCAAACAAGCTTCAAATCCATCACATGGTGATTATCGTTCAATCACTCTATGTGCAGGTAACTTAGCTGAGTGTTATACTGAAACAGTTAGAGCGTTTAATCTAGCTGATAGATTTATGCAACCTGTTATTGTTTTGCTTGATGAGACTATTGGTCATATGCACGGTAAAGCAGACTTGCCAACAGTTGAAGAGGTAAAAGCTGGAATAGTCCCTAGGAAAAAATTCGACGGACCTACAGATGAGTATTTCCCTTACGAGTGTGGACCAACCGAACCAGCAACTTTAAATCCAATGTTTGAGGGTTATAGATACCACTTCACAGGTCTTCACCATGATAAAAATGGTTTCCCAACAGAAGAGATTGAGACTTGTAGAAAGCTTATCCAAAGACTCGAAGACAAAGTTATGGCTCATCAAGATGAGATTGAACTTAATGAAGAGTTTATGTGTGATGACTTAACTGGCGCGGATGGTGAAGTATTAATCATCGCTTATGGTTCAGTTTCTCTAGCAGCAAAAGAGTCTATTAGACACCTTAGAGCTGATGGAATTAAAGCAGGACTATTTAGACCTATTACTATATGGCCATCTCCTGCAAAGAGAATTAAAGAGATGACTGATAAAATTAAAAATGTTTTAGTTGTTGAGCTTAACATTAGACAATATACAGAAGAGATAGAGAGAGCATCAAGCAGACTTGATATCCAAGGTCTTTATAAAGTAAATGGTAGAGCAATCTCTCCTCATGAGATTGTAAGTAAAGTTAAGGAGGTATTTTAATATGGCATTTAATTATGATAAATATTTAAGACTAGAAAAGATGCCAACACTATGGTGTTGGGGTTGTGGTGATGGAGTTATTCTTAAAGCATTTATTCGTGCTGTAGATAAACTAGGCATTAGTAAAGATGATATGTGTGTTGTTTCAGGAATTGGATGTTCTGGAAGATTCTCTTCTTATGTTGATTTCAATACAGTTCACACTACTCATGGTAGAACAGTAGCTTATGCAACAGGTATCAAACTAGCTAACCCTAGCAAACATGTTGTATGTGTTGCTGGTGACGGTGATGCATTGGCAATTGGTGGTAACCATACTATTCACGGATGTAGAAGAAACATTGATATTACTATGATTGTAATCCAAAATTTTATATATGGTCTTACAAATTCACAAACGAGTCCAACTACACCACAAGGTATGTGGACAGTTACTCAAAAAGCTGGTAATATCGACCCTACTTTTGATGGTTGTGAATTAGCAGTTGCTGCTGGTGCTTCATTTGTCGGTAGAGAAAATGTAACAGCTCCTAAAAAGTTGGAGAAACTTTTCATTCAGGCACTTGAACACAAAGGGTTTGCGTATGTAGAAGCACTATCTAACTGTCATATCAACCTAGGTAGAAAGAACAAAATGCTTTCAGCTATGGAAAATCTTGACTGGATTGATAGTATTACTATGCCTGTTAAGAAATATAATGCTTTAACTCCAGAAGAGCAACTTAACCTGCTTCCAACAGGAATTATAAAGCAAGATAAAGTGGTAAGAGAGTATTGTGATATGTACCAAGATATTAGGGACGTACATCAAGGCAAAAGAGGCAAAATCACTCAAGATGACTTTGTCAAAAAAATATAAGGAGATACATCATGGCTAAAACATTAATGAGATTTACAGGTGTTGGTGGACAAGGTGTTCTTCTTGCTGGTGAAATTTTTGCTGCTGCAAAGATTAAAACTGGTGGATACGGACTAAAAACAGCTACATATACTTCACAAGTTCGTGGAGGTCCCACGGTTGTTGATATTCAGCTTGATGAGGAAGAGATTTATTACCCTTATGCAAATGAAGGTGAAGTAAGTTTTATGCTTTCAGTTGCAAATGTAAGTTACCAATCATTTAAAAATGGTGTTAAACCAGGTGGAACAATCGTTATCGAACCAAACCTAGTAACACCAACGGATGAAGATAGAAAGACATGGAATATCGTAGAGATACCTATTATTACTATCGCAAAAGAAGAGGTAGGAAATGTAATTACTCAATCAGTAGTTGCTCTTGCTATTGCCAATACATATATGGATGCTATTGATAAACAAGCACTTATTGATACAATGCTATCAAAAGTACCTGCAAAAGTTCATGATATTAATCTAAAAGCTTATGATTTAGGTGAAAAATATGCTAAAGAAGCTATGAAAGCGTAGTTTATCTTTTTTGACTCTCATATCTTTTGTGAGAGTCACATTTAACTCTTTATAATCTAAAATAAAATACTCTATCTTTCTCTCTTTAAGTCAAAACTTAAAAAATTTAATATATCTGTTTTGGATGTAAGTAGTGAATATGATACAGAGGAATTTTTCTGAATTTTTCTTTGAAATTGACTATGAAGAGATATAGTCCAACCCAAATTTATAAAAATAAGCATTATTTAGATATAATCGCGTAAATTTTCAAACATCACAAGGATAATAAATGTCAAATTTAAATGTATATTATGATAAAGATTGCGATATTAATCTTATCAAGTCAAAAATAGTAGCTATGATTGGTTTTGGTTCACAAGGTCACGCACACGCAGAAAACCTTAGAGATAGTGGAGTCACCGTAGTTGTTGGTCTTCGTAAAGATGGTTCAAGCTGGGACAAAGCAGTAGCTAAAGATTTTGAAGTTCTTACCGTTGGTGAGGCTACAGCTAAAGCTGATTTTGTTATGATTTTGCTTCCTGATGAAAATCAAGCAGAGATATATAGTGAGCAGATAGCTCCAAACCTAAAAGATGGTGCTACTATTGCATTTGGTCATGGATTTAATATCCATTATGGACGAGTCCACCCTGCTTCAAACATCAATGTAACTATGATTGCACCCAAAGCTCCAGGTCACACTGTAAGAAGTGAATTTGTAAGAGGTGGTGGTATTCCAGACCTTATAGCTATCGGTCAAGACCCAAGTGGTAGCACAAAAGAGTTGGCTTTATCTTATGCATCTGCTATTGGTGGAGGTAGAACTGCTATCATCGAGACTACTTTCAAAGATGAGACAGAGACAGATTTATTTGGAGAACAAGCAGTACTTTGTGGTGGTGTTACTTCTCTAGTACAAGCTGGATTTGAGACACTCACAGAAGCTGGATATGCTCCTGAATTAGCTTATTTTGAATGTCTTCACGAGCTTAAACTAATCGTAGATTTGATGTTTGAGGGTGGTATAGCAGATATGAGATACTCTATCTCAAATACAGCTGAGTATGGTGATTATGTTTCAGGTAAAAGAGTAATTAACGCTGAATCCAAACAAGCGATGAGAGATATTCTAACAGAAATTCAAGATGGTAGATTTGCAAAAGACTTCATACTAGAGGGTCAATCAGGCTATCCTAGAATGAACGCTGAAAGAGCAAATGCTAGAGCATCAAAGATAGAACAAACAGGTGTAGCTCTAAGAACTATGATGCCATGGATTGGTAAAAACAAGATAGTAAATATGGACAAGAATTAAATCAATCTTCTAATACCACCTCTTACACGGTGGTATTAGAAAAAAAGTATAATATTATCTTCTTACTTCTCATCCAAATAAACTTCTTTAAACCAATAATAATAAAATGCCACACCAATAAATCCTAACCCCAAAATTATAGTAATAGATTGAAGACTCAATCCCCATTTACTTGCATAGCCTATAAATAGAGCTACCGTTACACTAAAGAGCATAAAAATCATATCGTTATAAGATAAAACTCTTCCCATATATTGTGGGTCTATCTCTTCTTGTATGAGCATATAGGTATATGACCAGAGTGTGGTGGTAAATAGTCCTGAGAGAAAAATTCCAATTAGGCTGATATAGAAATTAAATTCCAAAAATGCCCATACTATGATGGCGATACCTTGAAAGAAAAAAAGATATTGGAGATTTTCTTTATTGATGAAGTTACTTATAAAGAGTGGTCCTATCATCAAGCCTAATGCTCTTGTTCCATTTATCCATCCGATGGCTAGAGGTACAGCTATGATTTCTCTATATTGAAAGTCTGCTAGAAGTGTAACCAACGCATCAAAACTAGTAAGCCCCAAAGTCGCGTGTATCAATATAAGATGCATAATTTTTTTATGGCTTATAAGATAGATAAATCCCTCTTTTAACATATCGTAGTTGGAATTAGTATGAATAGTTTTTTCTAGTGAAATATGAAGACCAAATAAGATAAATATAGCCACAGTATATAGTGAAGCATCTATCAAAAATGCTATATCAAATCCAATATAATAGGTAGCCAAACCACCCACAGCCATACCAGAAGCGTAGCAGAGTGACCATATAATGGAGTGTATTTCATTTGTCTTTTTTAGCATATCACCTTTGATGATTTGAGGGAAGAGAGTCATTTCGGCTGAAAATAACATAGAGGCTGATGAGGAGCGAATGAAGATAAGTATCATTAAAATCCATACCATATCAAGAGAGTCTATAAATGTAAAGCCCAAAGTCATAACTATCTCAACTACCAAAAGCATCATCATTAATTTTTTGAAAGGCACTCTATCTATAACAATCCCAATCACAGGAGCTAAAAGTACAGCAGGTAACATTCCCATAGAAGCGACCATAGCAATAGTCACAGAATCAGCTTGATACGATACAAGCATCGAAAAAATCGCCACTTGTGAAAACCAAGTTCCAAAATAGGAGATAAATTGTATCAGTGAAAGTCGTCCAATTATGGGGTCTTTAAGTATCTCTAAGTAGCTCATTCTTATCCTTTGATTTTCTTCCTCTAATGCTTCTCTTATATATCGTATTATACTATTTTTGATGATTTATTTTGGTTGGGTACTTATATACTTTTAAAATAAAGTTTTAGCTATAATGATTACATCAGAAATTATTATAATAAGAAAATAAATTCATAATGATAAGGATTAAATTATGGCAAAGAAAAAAACACTATTTGAGTGTCAAGCATGTGGGTTTCAATCTCCACGATGGATGGGTAGATGTACGGCTTGTAATGAGTGGGAGAGTATGATTGAGCTTAGTTCTGAACAGATTAAATATCTAAAAGATACAGCCACTTCTTCACCAAGACATAAAGAGTCAAAAGCAACGCCTATAACACAGATAAAAGAGGATAATATCACTCGCATGGCATCAGGAAGTAAAGAGCTTGATTTGGTATTGGGTGGAGGGATAGTTCCTGGTTCATTAACGCTTATTGGTGGCAGTCCTGGAGTTGGAAAATCTACTCTTTTGCTCAAGATAGCAGGTAATTTAGCCAAAGAGGGCAGAAGAGTGCTTTATGTATCAGGAGAAGAGTCGGCAGGACAGATAAAGCTAAGAGCCAATAGACTTGATGCTAATCACGATAATTTATATCTTCTTCCTGAGATTAATCTCTCTATCGTGATAAATGAAGTAGCTCATCAAAGTTATGAATTTATAGTTATTGACTCTATTCAGACGCTCTACTCAGAAGCTACACCCTCAGCCCCAGGCTCTGTGACACAAGTGAGAAGTATCACTTTTGAGCTTATGCGAATAGCCAAGAGTATGAATATACCGATATTTATAATTGGTCACATCACCAAAGATGGCTCAATAGCAGGTCCTAGAGTGCTGGAACACATGGTGGATACAGTCTTATATTTTGAGGGTGATATGAATACAGAGTTACGACTTTTGAGGGGCTTTAAAAATCGTTTTGGAGCTACTAATGAGGTGGGGATATTTGAGATGAATAAAGATGGACTTAACGATGCCAAATCTATGGCAGGGAAGTTTTTTAATAAAGAGAAGCTTCAATCAGGCTCTGCTCTCACTATCATAATGGAGGGAAGTAGACCAATAGTTATAGAAGTCCAAGCACTCGTATCAGAGGCTTATGGTCACCCAAAAAGAAGCTCTACTGGGTTTGATAACAATAGATTAGGAATGCTTTTGGCACTGTTAGAGAAAAAACTAGACTTACCACTAGGTACTTATGATGTATTTGTAAATATATCAGGGGGTATTAAGATAAACGAGCCATCAGCTGATTTGGCTATTATCGCTGCTATTTTGAGTAGTTATAGAGATAGAGAGTTATCAGCCCACACTATATTTTTGGGTGAAGTGAGTCTCACAGGGGAGATACGAGAGGTATCAGGACTCACCCAACGCCTCAAAGAGATGCAGACACAAGGCTTTACCAAAGCTGTAATACCCAATGACCCAATTGAACCCACAGAGATAAAATGTTTTGTAGCAGATGAGGTATCAAAGGTAGTTGAGTGGATGTAGCCTCTTATAGATAGATTAAACAACTTTTGGATAAAATACGATTATGAAAATAGGAACAGATATTATAGCCATTAGCAGAATAGAGAAGTTAATCAAAGAGTATGGGATTAAATTCAAAGAGCGATACCTATCCAAACAAGAGATAGCAATTGCAAGAAAAATAGATACTTTGGCAGGGTTTTGGGCAGCTAAAGAGGCTATATCAAAGGCTTTAGGTTGTGGGATTGGTGCAGATTTATCATTTCATGATATTAAAATAGCCAAAAATCACAGGGGTGCACCTACTTTTGTCCTAAGTAAAGAGGCACAAAAAGTCTATAAGATACGAGAGTCTTCACTATCAATCAGCCATGATGGTGGATTTGCTATCGCTGTAGTAGTCATTACTTTAGCTAGATAAAAAAGGAAAGAGATGAAAAATATTATTTTTATAGCTATTGTAGCTATATTAGTGAGTGGATGTGCTCAAAAAACAGAGCCTATAATAAAGATAGAGCCTATTGTAGATGTAAAGAAGATAGAAGTAGAGAAGGTAAAAATAGTAAAACAAAAATACTATCCCAAGCCTCCCAAAAAGAGGATAAAGCTTAAAAAAGTCAAAGATACTAATTTTAACTCTGATTATATGTATCCTACAAGTAAAAAGAAAAAAATAGAGATAAAAAAGCCAATTACTACAGCAAGAGCTACAATAGAGATGAGTAAAGAGGAGTGTATCAATATGATAACACAAGAGAAATTTGATAAATATACAAAGATGTTTGGAAGTGAGACAGCCTCTATACGACGATGTAAGATGCTTAAAGTCAAATCAAAGAAGGCTAGTTAAATCTCAAAAATTTATGATACCATAGTTATAGGTGCAGGTGTAGCAGGAGCTTCTATAGCTCACTCCCTTACTCTCAAATCTCAAAAAGTCTTAGTAGTAGAGAAAAAAGCCATCGCAAGTGGTGGTTCTGGTTCTGCTGGTGCTTTTGTATCTCCCAAAATTGGTAAAAATTCTTCCCTTCAAACACTTACAAATCAATCATTTGATTTTGCCAAAGATTTTTATCTTAAAAATACAAAAGAGCATTTCCATCAAACAGGAGTAGTAAGAATACCCAAAGATGAGAGTGATGAAGAGAAGTTTTTTGAGAGTTATGAGCAGTATAATCAAAATAGCTATAGTGTATATAGCAAAGAGAAGCTAAAGACTCTAAAAATCAAGAGTCAATTTGATAGTTTTTATTTTGATGAAGCAGGAGATTGTGATTCACTAGAAGTTTGTGAGCTTTTACTTAAAGATATAGATATAGTTTATGAAAATATAGAAAAAATATATAGAGAAGATAATCTTTGGTGTGTTGGTGAGTATAAAGCCCCCAATTTAGTATTAGCTACAGGATATGAGAGTAGTTTAAATAACTTAAGATATATGGGAATTAGAGGCACTTGGGGAAGTAGGGGGGATTTCTATTCAGAGTATCCATTAGCTGTAAGTATGCACCAATCTCTATCTATCGGTGCAAATAGAGATGGCATAATCAAAATTGGAGCAACTCATCAAAAAGATATAAAAGAACCCACTCAGTGTAAAGAAGAAGATATAAAACCTCTCCTAGAAAAAGCCTCTTATCTTATAGATACAACTGATTTAAAACTAAAACAAATCTTCTGTGGAATGAGGGCAGGGTCAAAAGATTATTTTCCCTTGGTAGGTAAAGTGATAGATGTAAATTATATGTTAGAGACTTATCCCAAAATATTAAAAGGTGCAAAGCCACCACTTAAATATATAGATAATCTCTATATACTCAACGGTCTAGGGGGTAGGGGGTTTGTATTCGCTCCTCTGATGGCTGATATGTTGAGCAGTTTGATAGTTGATAATATTGAGGTAGATAGTAGAGTAAATCCTGATAGACTGTTTTTGAAGTGGTGTCGGAAGAAATAATATTAAAGCCTAACCAAAATAACAAAACGCTAACAGTTCAACAGTTATAATTATCCTAAATCAAAAAGGATAATAATATGAAAAATAGATATTTATTGGTAGCACTTGCTGTTATACCTCTGTTTGTGGGTTGTGGTGAAGATGAGGGGAATGATATTGTACACAATCAAGGTAGAGATTGTCTCTCTTGTCATAGTAGTGGAGAACACTCTTTTATTAGTGGTGTGACTATATACAAAAGTATAGATGGAGCTGATTATGACTCCAATGATGTCCATGATGATTATAATGTTAGACTTCTTTTGGACAATGGAGATGTGATTACTTATAGCAAAGGTAATGGATTAGGAAACAAAAAGTACAGTGGTGACCAAGGTGCGATAGATAATTTCACAGCACAAGTAATTGATAGTAGTGGCACGGTAGTAAACTCCTCTAGGACAAACTCTCATAGTGTAGGGAGATTAGCTTGTAATAGTTGTCATACCTCAACAGGACTTAATAATGCTCCTGGGCGAGTGGTGGGGTATAATTATAATAATAAAACTCTTGCTTCAAAATTGACACAGAAGTAACAATCAGCTAACACGCTTCTTAATATAATATGGAAAATATTTAAGGAGCGTAAAATGAGACAGATACTACTTAGTTTGGTAATGATACCTTTTCTTTTGGGTTGTAATGGTACAACGGCGATAGATAATACAGATGATGGGGATAAGACCTCTTATAACGACAATGACTCTGATAGTAATGATAACGATTCAGATAGCAACGACAACGACTCTACAGGTGGAACACCTACACCCCCAACAAACACTTCAAAATATATGCTAACAGCTTGGAATGATTTGGGTATGCACTGTATGGATGGGAATGATTTTTCTGTATTTTCTGTTTTGCCACCGTACAATAATATCCACGCACAGCTCAAAGATAAAAATGGTAAGCTTATTACCTCTGGTGTAACTGTCACTTATGAAGCTTCTCTAGGGACTGATGGGAAGTGGAATACTAAAAGTAGCACAAAAACAAATTTTTGGGACTTTGTAGGTGACCTTTTTGGTACTACTCCCAATGATAATGTAGGACTTACAGGTAATCCTATGATGAGTAAGACTCCTGCGTCTATGACATTTAATACAAAGCATCAATGGTGGGAGGCTGAGGGTATTCCTATCTCTCCTTATAATGATGATGGTACAAAAAACTATTATCCATTGGCGAAGATAGTAGCCAAAGACACAGCAGGAAATATATTGGCTGAGGTAGAGACGGTGTTACCTGTAAGTGATGAGATGGATTGTAAGAGATGTCACGCAAGTACAAGTGGTAATGATGCAAAACCAAGTAGTGGTTGGGTAAGTAATATAGATGCAGAGAAAGATTATAAACTTAATATCCTAAGAATTCACGACCAAAAACATCCAACAGCCGTGAGTGATAATAGTGCTAAATTAGCTACAAAAGGGTACAGTTATGACAATGCAGGATTAGAAGCTACCGTGAGTGGTGGAGTAGCAATATTATGTACAGCATGTCACAAATCAAATGCTCTTCCAAATGTAGGAATAGAGATAAAATCATTTACACAAGCCATACATAGTAGTCACAGCAAAGTCATAGACCCAATATCAAATATGAAATTAGGTGATATAAACAATAGAAGCTCATGTTACGCATGTCACCCAGGGGAAGCGACTAAATGTCTAAGAGGTGCGATGGGAGATGCTAAAGATGCAAATGGAGTATCAGCGATGCAGTGTCAAAGTTGTCATGGAACTATGAGTGCTGTAGGAGATGCAAATAGAGAAGGTTGGTTAAATCAGCCAAATTGTCAAGCATGTCACCACGATGGTAAACAAGAACTCTCAGCTATAGACCCTACTACAAATACGCTAAGAAGTGTGGTAGATAGTAGATTTGCCACCAATGCTAACACTCCATCTACAGGAATTAGTCTATATAGATTTAGTAAAGGTCATGGAGGATTACAGTGTGAAGCTTGTCACGGCTCTACTCATGCGATATATCCTGCACATGAAGCTGATAATAAAGTAAGTCTCAAAGTGCAAGGACACACAGGAACACTCTCTGAATGTAGTGCTTGTCATACAACTGTACCAAATACTACTACAGGAGGACCTCATGGAATGCACCCAGTAGGCTCATCATGGGTAGAAGACCATCAAGATGTAGCAGATAACAATCCAACACAATGTACGGCGTGTCATGGAGCAGACTATAGAGGTTCTGTATTGTCCAAAATGTGGGTAGATAGAACAGATATTGGCTCTAAATTTACCAAAGGTCATCAAGTGAGCTGTTATGATTGTCATAATGGTCCTAGTGGAGATTGATTTAGGGTAAAATGTTGTAATGAGTTTGATAAAAGGGAGTAGCAAGATATGAAGATACTTCTACTAGAAGATGACCAGATATTGAGTGAGACGCTAGAACTTTTTTTGAGCAAAGCAGGATATGAGGTAGATACGGCTTTGAGTATGGAAGAGGCAGAGGATTTGAGTTTTGATAATAGGTATGATTTGTATCTTCTTGATATAAATCTACCCAAAGGAGATGGTCTGGAGCTGTTGGAGTCTTTGCGATATGCTGAGGATAATACTCCCACTATTTTTATTACAGCCATGAGAGATATGGACTCAATGGCAAAAGGGTTTGAATTAGGAGCTATTGATTATATCAAAAAGCCTTTTGACCCTGAGGAGTTGCTTATTCGTATCGGTGCGAAGTTTGTCACTCAAAATATATCTTATGGAGATATTGAGTATGACGGAGCGTCCAAAATAATCAGATACAGAGGTGAAGTTTTGGATTTGGGAAATGTACAGTTTGTGATATTTGAGAAGCTTTTGTGTAGTTGTGGCTCATTAGTCACGACACAGGAGCTTTATGATGTGCTTGAACACACTTCAAATAGTGCTTTGCGAGTAGCGATAACAAAGCTAAAACAGCGACTAAATATAGAGATAAAAAATATCCGTGGCAAAGGATATATGCTTGAATAAATATGAGAAAGAGTCCATATTTAAGAACTTTTTTGTATTCTTCTCTCTTTTGGAGATACTATTTGTTTTGCTTTTTTTGGAGATATATCATATCAAAAAAAGCGACTACAAATATATATTACTCCAAGATATGAGACTATGTAGCTACTCTCTTGAATGCCCCAAATTCTCTTTTGATTTTGTGCCACAAGAGAAGAATATAATAAATGTACTATATGATAAAAACGACACACACGCCTACTTTACTATTCCACAATCCAAAAAATACTATATGAAAATATCTTATCACCAAAAGAGCCTGAAACAAGATACAAAAGATATAAAGCATAAACTTCTTTTACAGTTTATACTAGCTTCTATTTTGCTTTTTGGTGTGGCTCTCTTTTTTACATTTTATAGTCTGCGTCCTATTAGAGAGGCGTTGAGGCTCAATGATGAGTTTATAAAAGATATTCTCCACGATTTTAATACTCCAATTACAGCGATGATACTAAATATCAAGATGTTTCGAGATGAACTGGGTGAAAATGAGTATATAACTAGGCTCAAAAAAAGTATAGATACGCTCCTGCTTCTTCAAAATAATCTCAAAAGCTTTTTGGATAATGCCCCCTCTCAAAATGAGAATATCAATATCACCAAATTAACTTATGAGAGAGTCAAATATATAGAAAATCTCTATCCTAGATTAACATTTGTTTTTGAGAAACAAAATGATATACTCAAATTTACAAATAAAGAGCTTCTTACACGAATTTTGGATAATATATTGAGTAATGCGTCCAAATATAATAGTCCAAGAGGTGAAGTAAAAGTAACTATAAGAGATAATTTAATTGTAGTTAAGGATACAGGAAAAGGTATCAAAGATATAGACAAAGCATTTCAAAGATATTATAAAGAGCAAAAAAGAGGTATAGGATTAGGGCTTCACATTGTCCTCAAATTCTGTAATGAGCTTAATATCACCATTAAGATAGAGAGTCAAATTGATATAGGCACAGAAGTTAGATTAAATTTAGAACATCTCAAAGGGGAATAAAAAGTGTTTATAAGATTTTTACTGATACTATTTTTAACTTTTCCTCTCTATGCTAATATAGACGATGAGATAGATAATATACGCAATGCCTCTAATCAAGATAGATTTAAACTAATGAATGCTTTTAAGAAAAAGATTATCAAGATGAAGCAAAAAGAGAGGATAAAAGCGATAAAAAAGCTCTCTAAATTATCAAACAAGAAGAAAAATAGAAAGATACTCAAAGAGATAGAAAAAACGCACCAAAAATCTAAAAATAGAGCAAATCGCATCCAAGGACATATAGAAAATGAAGCAGAAGACCACATTGAGGATAGACAAAATGATAGATAAAATACTTTTGGGTGTATTACTCACCACTTCCCTTATTTGGGCAGATACAGATAGCGATATGGACGGTGTAATTGATAGATTAGATAAGTGTGCAGATACTCCTTTTCTAAGTGAAGTAGATGCCTCAGGATGTCTTACCAATACGCTCACATTAATTGACCCTGATGAGCGAGGTGATGATACGCTAGAGGTCGATATAGGGTATGGTATTAGTAATGATGAAGATGCTATAGATAGACACAAACAGAACCTAATAACACTCCAAGTAGGCTACTATCTCAACGACTGGAGCTACACCATTCGCACAGGATATTACAGAACAGGAGACGATAATGATTTCAGCGATACCACCCTCAAAATCAAAAGAAGATTTACCCTCACAGACTCCCTCAAACTCTCCCTAGGAGGCTCTGCCAAACTACCCACTTATGAGTTCGCAGGGAACAAAACAGACTACACACTCTACACCTCAATAGTCTATTATCCCACTACTCAATTCTCATTATTGGCAGGATGGAGTCACACATTTGTAAAAGATACAGAGAGTATCAACCCAATAAAAGACACAGACAGCATATATTTAGGAGTAGGCTATCTCTACAATAAAGATATATACACAAATATAACATACACACAAGTAGAGAGTAAATTTGCCAAAAAACATACAGATAAAGCAATAATAGCCACACTTTTTTATACCATTAGCCCAAAATATTTCACTACAATAACCTACTCACAAGAGATAGGAGAAGATGATATAGACAATAAAATAAGTTTGAGGTTTGGTTGGAGGGTTTGGTAGTAGGATGGTACTTGTATGCCAATGGGTGATATAAATTGGAGAGAAGCGATGTGTGGAACTTTCTCTTTTCTATGATAAGGATGGAGAGCGAATGGATACTATTTATATAGCCAATCCTCTTGGCTAATGTGATAGCTAAGAGGAGTCAGAGTTGGGAATGATTAAAGCATAGGTCATATTAACCATTTGAAATTGAGTTTAAGTGTGATACATATTTCTTGTGAAACACCCAATGACTAAACTTGGGTTTAGCAAAGGAGGATAGGAAGATAGATACTTGAAGAATATAATGAGGAAACTATCAACTATAGAGTCTGACAGCACAGTTCGGAGGGGAGGTTACTTCCCTACCCTCTATCAAATTCCTTAAGTCATTGGCATTGGGGTTAAGAGACAACAAAAAAATTCTCACCATCTATATACTCATATCCTAACTCTTTTTTGTGAATATCTAATATACTTTTAACAATATAGAGTCCTAGCCCTAGACCTTTTTGAGAAGTGTGGAACGGTTTGAAGTAGTTTGGTAGAGGTTCTGTTAGCTTTTTACCCTCATTGATAATATAGAGTTTGTTATCAACTATTTTAACTCGTATCTTTTTATTAACACTATATTTAATGGCATTATCTAGTAAATTTTTGATAGTGAGTGAAAATAGTTCAAAATCTACATTCACAGAGTAGTCTTTGAGGATATTTACCTTTATAAAATCTTGTGGATTATCTACCATTAACATATCTATACTTGCCTCTATCAAGTCACTCATTTTATATGTATGTATATTCAAATCAAAGTTTTTGGAGGTGATTTTTTCTATTTTGGCAAACTCATCTATAAGGAGATTTAGCCTCTCAAATATACTATGAAGTCGTGCTTTATTTTTCTCATCTACTACCATTTCACTTACCAATCGCCCTTTGCCTATAGGGGTTTTGAGTTCGTGCATAATAGCTCGGAGGAACAGTTGCCTTGATTGTATTAGCTCTCTTATAGTCGTTACTGCGTGGTCAAACTCATTGGCAACTTCTGCTATCTCATCTTGTTTATCACTTTTACACTCTATATTTAGATTACCTTGTGAGAATGTTTGTATCTGACTCTTTAGCTTTGAGAGTGGTTTGAAGCTCTTCATTATCCATAGATATAACATAATAATAAGCAAAAATATAGCAGTAAAAATCAATATCCTCTTGATAGGAAACAAGGCTCTATTTTTATTCTCTAATATAAGTTTAAATCTATCGTTATTAATAATAATAATCCGTTTAAAACGAAATGTACTTACTGCGTATCGTGTGAGTTTGCCTTTGTCTTTAAAAAACTGCTCTATCTGTATCACTCTGCCTTTGTCTGTGATGAGAGAGACATTTTGGGCATCAAGATAAGCTTTGTCTATCATTCCATATTTTAGATAATAACTATAGAGGTAGTGTGATATATACTGTTCTTGTACTACATTTGTCTCCTCCATCATAGCATGGTCATATTTTATAGAAAATACAAATAATGCCCCTAAAAGAAATAGTGTAATAGAAAATACTATCCGTATCTTACTTCGCAGAGATTTAATCATACCAATTTATACCCAACACCTCGTACAGCTTGTATTCGTTTGCTATCTTCAGGATTAGTTGTAGATAGTTTGGTGCGTATTTTCGAGATGATTACATCAAGGCTCTTGCCTTGAGAGTCTATACTCATCGTACCTGCTGTATTGATAATCTGCTCTCTTGATTGAGTGATACCTTGATGTTTAACAAGTAGAGATAATACCTCAAACTCAGCAGGAGTAAGTGTGAGAGGTTGTTTCTTGAAGTAAAGTGTATCACCTCGTATCTCAAAATCACTCTGAGTCGTAACCATTTTATCACTATTAGATTTGGAGTAGCGACGCAGTAACGATACAATCCTAGCATACATCTCTTTGGGGTCATAAGGCTTAGGGAGATAGTCATCAGCACCCAATGCCAAACCCTGCACCTTGTCATTTATATCCGACCGAGCAGAAGAGATAATAATAGGAATATCATATTTCTCCACCACCTCCTCACACACCTCTAATCCATCCATACCAGGAAGAGTCAAATCAAGTATAAGCAAGTCATACTTCTTCACCCCTGCACTAAGTCCTAAATAAGGGTCTTCAAAATTAGTAACTTTAATATCATATTGAGCCAAATACTCACTCAACAACTCAGCAAACTCAGCATCATCTTCTATCATAAGGATATTAGTCATCTTTTGCATCCTTTTTTTTAATTTTACTTGAATAAGGTTAATTGAACTCAAATGGGTGCTGTTAAAAAGCATCACCAAAAAACACTATCTTAGCCCCTGTGCCTATTATTACTATTTTATAGATTTTGTATTACCTTCTGTTTTTTATTTATATCTTTATCTATAAAAAGTATCCACCCTCTCCCATACCCAATCGTTTACCACCAATTCCAACTTCATTTCCGAAGTTTCTAACTTAAAACCATCCATCGATAGGAATATTCCAATCTTTAGAAGTTATAATCACTCTCCTAAAAATCTTAGAAACCATAGCCGAGGAAATATTTAGATACCTAGCAACT
>JASFZJ010000063.1:0-9615 GCA_045267865.1 Sulfurovum sp.
CAAGATGCACGATATTGTTATTGGACTATTGATTAATGTCTTGGATTTTGGACTTTTATTATAAGTATAAATTATATCAACGGAATGGGTGCATTACCGGACTGATTAGCAGAAACAAAAACCAAAGCTTCCAAAAGATTACTCTTTCCACTTCCGTTTTCTCCGATAAAAAGATTTACTCTTCCTACTTCTAGCTCTAAGTCATATATAGATTTAAAATTTTGTATATGTATTTTCTCTATCATTGTCTGCTTCTTTATTAAATTTAGTTTGTAAATTATATCTTTTACTACTTTAAACTATCTACTCTCTTGTATAATATACTTTTTATCTTTGACTCTAATATGTGGTGGTAATTTTTCTACTTCAAAATAGTCATATCCCTCTTTGAGGTTTGTCCAAAAATCGTACCATTGGTTATCACTATGTTTTGCCATATTTTGCTCATTCATCTCAAAAGGAAAAGCGTGTACTTGGATATACTTTTGACTCTTTTGAAGAGATTTAGATACAAGACTATATATCTCCTCTATCTTCTCATCCGTCATAGCATAACACCCTATAGAGACACAATTACCGTGAACCATTAGATATGAGCCTGTACGATTGTAGGATTTATCATATCTATTTGGGTATCCTAGATTAAATGATAGATGAAACCTGCTATTTGGATTTAGTTGTTGTTTTTTGACTCTATAAAATCCCTCTACGGCTTGTCTATCTCCCTCTTTGAGTTTAGGACCAAGCTTACCTGAGAATGCACATATTGGGTAGTTTTTGAATATAATATATTTATCATTTTGTTTGGGTTTTATCCACACCTCTAATATAGCTTCACTTTTGAATATTCGTATAAATATAGGGTCGCCTACTTTTGCGTTTAGCTCCCCTAGTCTTTGATTAAAGTCTATATCTATAAGTGGTTTCTTTATATCCTCTATCTCCATAGTAGAATCCTTATAAGATAGAAGCACAAAAATAGACAATGCTATAGTCAATAGTATATTTATAATACCCTCTAGCCAAGTTGTGATTATATTTATCATCTTCTCTTCCTCTTATGATTAATTAAGAGATTATATCTACAACTGCTTTACACCTCATCTAAAAAAATGGAAACTTTTGTCATAATAAGAATAAAATTATATAAAGAGGTCAATAATGTGTGGAATTGTAGGATATATAGGAGTAAAAGAGAAGAAAGAGATATTATTAGATGGACTCCAAGAGCTTGAATATAGAGGGTATGATTCATCAGGTATTGCGATTATTGAAGATAATCAACTACGCCACTATAAAGCTATAGGTAAATTAAACAACTTACGAAGAAAGACACAATCGTATCAAAGTAAGGGGTTTGGTATCTCTATAGGACATACAAGATGGGCGACTCACGGTAAACCAACAGAACTAAATGCTCATCCTCATATAGGTGCATACTCCTATGTTGTACATAATGGTATTATTGAAAACTACCAAGAGATAAAATCTACTCTACAAGAAGATGGAGTGCAGTTTTTGAGTCAAACAGATACAGAGACGATAGTGCATCTCTTTGAAAAATATAATAATATCTCCCATAGACCCTTTGAGGCATTTAAAGAGACAATATCACAACTTAATGGTGCTTATGCCTCTTTGCTTATCTCAAAAGTTGCACCTGATACAATATTTTTTGCCAAAAATGGTTCACCTATGCTTATTGGATTTGATGAAGATGATATATATTTTGCCTCTTCTGATACTCCTGTTATCGGCAAAGCTACAAGTGTATATTATCTTGAAGATGGAGAGTATGGGTATGCGAGAAATGGACATATCTATCTCTTTGATAAAGATGGAAAGAAGAGTTTTAGTAAATCACCACTCACAGCAGATAAAGTATTGGCTCAAAAAGATGGTTATAGATTTTTTATGGAGAAAGAGATTTATGAACAGAGCCGTGTGATGAGTGAGACGATGATGGGTCGAGTGGGTGAAGATAGTGTAATGTTAGATGAACTAGAAGATGGTTTTTTTGATGGAATATCAGCGATAAAAATATGTGCGTGTGGTACAAGTTATCACTCTGCTTTGGCATCGGCATATCTTTTTGAGAGACTATCAAAAATACGATGTGATATAGAGATAGCATCAGAATTTAGATACAAAGAGCCTCTTTTAAGCGATGATACTCTCTTTATAACTATATCCCAAAGTGGTGAGACAGCCGACACGCTAGAAGCACTCAAAATGGCAAAGAGAGCAGGGCTTAAGAGTCTAAGTATCTGTAATGTAGATAACTCCTCTATCATAAGAGAGAGTGATTGTGCGATACTCACAAGAGCAGGGATAGAAAAGGGAGTAGCTAGTACAAAAGCATTTGCCACTCAAACAATGGTGCTATGGATATTGTCTCTCTATATAGGACAAGAGAAAAAAACTATATCAAAAGAGAAACTCACAGAAGAGATAAAAGCGATGATTCATGTTCCTAAATCTCTTATAGTCACAGACGCTCTACACGAAAAGCTTCATAGATTATCAAAGAGATACTTACACGGTCACGGATTTTTCTTTATTGGACGAGACATATTCTATCCATTGGCACTAGAGGGAGCATTGAAACTCAAAGAGATTAGTTACCTACACGCAGAGGGATACCCAGCAGGAGAGATGAAACATGGACCAATAGCTCTAGCAGATAGTGAACTCTTCACAATCGCCCTAATGCCTAAAACTATGCATTATGACAAAATCAAATCAAATGTAGAAGAGTTAAGTGCTAGAGATACCACAATATTGGCTATATCACCTCTGCCTTTTAATCTAGCAGATGATTTTATACAGACCAAATATGACTCTCATCCAATGTTAGAGTTTTTTGAGATGATGGTAATTACTCAACTTCTAGCATTAGAGATTTCTATAAGACTTGGGAATGATGTGGATATGCCGAGGAATTTGGCTAAGAGTGTTACTGTGGAGTAGATTAAACTAAACTTTTACTTATAAGAAAGTATTTTTTCTCCTCCTTTGGATTACTAAATTAGGTATTATATCTATGCTTAATTCCAGTGGTAAAAAAGTTAAATGGAAGGAAATTCTGATTTTGCTTAGATTGGAGGGTAAAAGGTAAATTTTTCCGTAGTTTTCAGTAAGTGATTTCAGACTACCTAACCCGACTCCACAACATCAAATCTACCCCTTTGGGTTCTTGATGTAAAAACTTTAAATCTATATCACTACTGTATGTTAAATGACTATTTGATAGCTTAGGAGTCTGATAGATGAGTATCCAATCTATCTTATCTTTGAGAATATTTAACATACCCTCACCACCTTCCACTATTACAAATGATGACTTATCCAAAAAATTTAAATTATCTACTACACTCACCTCTCTATCTGAAATCTTAAAAAGAGGTATATCTCTATCAAAATTATCTACTTGGGAGTATATCTTGATATTGGGAGGATTGGACTCTACAAATCTACAATCAAGCGTAGGTCTATCGGTTCGTACAGTATTACCTCCTATAAGTAGAGTATCACATACGCCTCTCATCTGATGTACACTCTTGAGTGAGACTTTTGAGCTTAGATAGCCACCATTTTTATCTGTGCTAATCTTTGCATTGGAGGTTTGGGCTAGTTTAAAGAGTACAAAAGCTCTCTTTTGAGAAATCAAAAAAGGTTCTATAAGCTCTAGGCACTTATCTTTGAGTATATCTGTGGTGACATTGGAGAGTATATCTCTACCTCCACCATGCCCCTCTATAGGGTCGAGAGTGCCTATAACTACTCTATCAAGATTTAGATATGATAACAAAGAGGCACATGATGGAGTAGCACCTATATGAGAACAAGGCTCTAGTGTGACATATATACTACACTGCTTAAAAAACCCAATAGGCAAAGAGAGTAGAAAAGAGTGAGACTTTGAGGCATCTTCTATATCAAAATCTATACTCTCTCCTGATAATAACTCATAAGCACGAACTAGAGCCAATACCTCTGCATGAGAGTATTTGGCTTTGTGATGTGCCTCTATAGAGAGTATCTCTCCTTTATGAGTTACTATAGCACCTACAGCAGGATTTGGGTGAGTTAGCCCTTGATATTGCCACGCTTTATCTATAGCCAACTGCATATATATATTATCTCTATTCATAATAGAAAACTCCTTAGTAAGTTATGAGGTTGGGTATAGATAGATGTAGTAAAGCAGAGCCGAAGCTCTACTAATAGATAAAAAAGGACTATTATAGTCTTGATTCGTATCTTCTAAGCATAAAGAGTTTTTTAAGTATCTTCTTGCGTGTTGCAATCTTCTCTTTTTTTCTCTTTTCAGTCTCAGTTTCGTGATTTTGTCTAGCTCTCGCTTCTGTAACGATAAGGTTTCTATCACACTGTCTTTTGAATTTTCTATAAGCATCATCAAAAGAGTCTCTTTGAGTTAAAATAATTCCTGGCATAATCAAGCACCCCCTTCCTTATCAGATTTTTTACTATTATTGCAAGTAAAAGAGATAAAATTCGGTCGCATTATACCTAAATTATACTAAGAGCTAGGGTACTATTTACAAAAGTCTGCTCCCAAAGCAACATCCATCACTTATACTATTATTTTTAAGACCACCCAAAAAAATTAAACTCTAAGAGAAAAAAGTGATAAGAAATGTCAAGGTCAAGTTAAAAGTATCGGGTCAATTTAGGTCTGAAGATGGTGCTATTGATTATGCGAATATCCGTTCTATTGTGGATACTTCTATCAAAAAAGGGTGCGATATATTTAATTCCTTGATGGGGGTGAGTAGTTACAAAAGTAGATATTGTACATTATGATATGATGATATGATGAAAGATTTGAAGTTTTGAGATATAAATTATTCTCTCTTTACTAAAGCTTAATAGAGATTGTGGCAAAATTAAGATTAAATATTGGATTGTCCCTAAACTGATGGACAATAATAAAGGATTTTGATGTCATTAACTCTAAACTCTCCACTTGATATGCACCTACATCTCAGAGATGGGGATATGCTCACGAATATAGCTCTCTGTTCTGCCCAAAGCTTTGCAGGTGGTTTGATTATGCCTAATCTTGTGCCTCCTGTAAGTACCAAAGATGATATATTAGCTTATAAAAAGAGAATTAAAACGGCGATAGGTGATGCTAACTTTGAGCCATATATGACGCTTTTTTTTAAGCCTACTTATAGTAGAGAATTTTTGGAGTCTATCAAAGATGAGGTTGTGGGTATCAAACTCTATCCTGCTGGGATTACTACCAATTCAGAAGGTGGTGTGAGTGGCTTTGATATAGATGAGCTTCGCCCAACTTTGAGTGCTATGAGTGATTTGAATATCCCTCTTTGTGTCCACGGTGAGACCAATGGTTTTGTGATGGATAGAGAGGCTGAATTTGTCTCTATCTATGAGAAACTTGCTAACGCATTTCCTAAGCTTAAAATTATAATGGAGCATATCACGACCAAAGCTAGTGTAGAGGCGTTGGATAAGTTTGAAAATCTTTATGCTACTATTACGCTTCACCATCTACTTATTACGCTTGATGATGTGGCAGGAGGAATGCTTCAACCTCATCTATTTTGTAAACCTATAGCTAAGAGACCAGAAGATAGAGCGGCACTTCTTAAAGTGGCTTTAGAAGCTCACCCAAAAGTATCATTTGGCTCAGATTCTGCACCTCATCCAAAAGAAGCCAAAGAGGCGTGTGGATGTGCAGCAGGTGTATTTACAGCTCCTATTGCTTTGCAAGTGTTAGCCGAGCTATTTGAGACTAATGGAGTATCTTTTGATAAGCTTCAAAATTTTATATCTAATAATGCTCAAAAGATTTATGGATTAAATCCATTAGAGAAATTTATCACTCTGGAGAAGAGACCTTTTGTAGTGCCAAATGATTATAATGGTGTAGTTCCAATGTATAGTGGTGAGACTATAGCATACTCGATAGTTTAATTTTTATATAATGTAGGGTGCGTTTCCAACGTACCATTAAGAGAATTTAATCTACAAAGCATAATAAATTTGATATATAATTAAGGAGAAATAATGATAGCAAATAGTATAGAAGAGCTTATAGGAAATACCCCTTTGGTCAAGATAAATAGCCTTTCTAATGAGACTGGTGTGGAGATATTGGGTAAGTGTGAATTTATGAACCCCACTTCATCGGTTAAAGATAGAATAGCTTTTAATATGATAAATGAAGCCCTTCAGAGTGGTGATATAGATGCAAGTAGTACCATTATAGAGCCAACAAGTGGGAATACTGGTATAGGACTAGCAAGTATATGTGCATCTAAGGGGATGAAGCTAATACTTACAATGCCTGAATCTATGAGTATCGAGAGACGAAAGATACTTCTGCATTTAGGAGCAGAACTTGTGCTTACTCCTGCATCAGAGGGAATGAGTGGAG
Source organism: Sulfurovum sp. (assembly GCA_045267865.1). Lineage (GTDB taxonomy): Bacteria > Campylobacterota > Campylobacteria > Campylobacterales > Sulfurovaceae > Sulfurovum. The sequence goes on from JASFZJ010000063.1 coordinate 6,431, forward strand.
CGATAAGCAGAGCATCAGAGCTTGAAATTGAGATACCAAACTCTAAAGTGTTACAGCAGTTTGAGAACCTAAATAACCCTGATATTCATCGCAAGACTACAGCACTAGAGATACTCAAAGATACAGATAATACTCTTGATATATTTGTAGCCTCTGTAGGGACTGGTGGGACTATCACAGGTACATCAGAGATACTCAAAGAGACCAATCCTAATATCAAGGTAGTAGCCGTAGAGCCGACTAACTCTGCTGTATTATCAGGTGAACAAGGTGGACCTCACAAAATTCAAGGGATTGGTGCTGGATTTGTGCCTAGCATCTTAAATGTTAAAATCTATGATGAGATAATCACTGTCACCAATGAAGAGGCATTTGAGATGGCTAGAAGAGTAGCTAGAGAAGATGGCTTATTGGTAGGTATTTCATCAGGGGCAAACCTACACGCATCGTATATAGTGGCACAAAGAGAAGAGAGTAAAGGGAAGAGAGTGGTAACTATACTCTGTGATACAGCAGAGAGGTATCTATCCACGGAACTATTTTTATAGTTCTAATGCTTTTAGAGACTATTAAAATAGAAGATGGAGAGGTATTTAATCTCTTATATCATCAAAAGAGAGTTGATAGAAGTCGTAAGAGACTCTATAACTCTAAAGATATATTAAATCTCTCTGCTATTATTAAACCTTTTCGACACAAAGGCTTATATCGTTGTCGCATAATTTATGGTGAAGAGTTACAATCTATAGAGTATATTCCCTACACTCCCAAACAGATAGAAAGTATTCACATAGTTTCATCAGAGATAGAGTATGGGCTTAAGTATCTCTATAGAGATGAGCTTAATAATCTACTTAAAATAAGTGAGGCTGATGAGGTGATAATAGAGAAGAATGGACTCCTTACAGATACGACTATCGCCAATATCGCTCTCTATGATGGCAATAGATGGTGGACACCCAAAACTCCACTACTTCAAGGCACAATGAGAGCAAAACTACTTTCAAAAGGCTTTTTACATACCAAAAATATAAAAAAAGAGGATTTATTGCAATACTCACACTTAGCTTTAATGAATGCTATGATAGGATTTAAGATATTAAAAAGGGAGGTTGTCAAACTATGAATTTGCATATTTTTCAGACACCACAATATAGAGAGATTATCAATAAGACTATCTTTGAGACAATAGAGTATCTATTTAGCAAAAACCAAGATTTTGCCATAGCGTGTGAGGTCAAATATATCAAATTTAAGCCTCCTCTACCATCTAGTATTGTAAAATCATTTGAGGATACTGTGCTATTTATATTGAGTGGTTATACCTTTGAGAGTGCTTCGATAGATGAGGAGAGTTTCTCATTTGAAGCAGGATTTGGAGCTGATAATATAGGCTCAACTGTATCTTTGCCACTTCTAGGAATTAAGCAGATATTTGTAGGAGAACACCCAATAGTAATAAACCTATCTAGCCCTCCAACGATAGAAAATATCCAAGAGCTTCATATACCCAAAAAGAACTCCAAATTATCTATGGAAGCGTTACTTAATAATCCTAAGAATAAGAAACTTAAGAAATTATTGAAAAATAAAGGTACAGAGTAACTATGGATAATGAAAATAGTAATAACCCTCTTCACGGTATTAAACTTCAACAGATTATAGAAGAGCTTCAATCTGAATATGGTTGGGAGCTACTGGGTCAATTTTTGGAAGTACGTTGTTTTACTCACGACCCTAGTATCAATTCGTGTTTGAAGTTTTTTAGAAAAACACCATGGGCTAGAACAAAATTAGAAAATATATATTTGAAATTGATTAGGAAAGTTGAAGAGGATTACTTATAGTTTTTAGTCCCAAACTAAGTTAGGGACTAAGATAAAAGCTGTTAAAATATCTTAACAGTGTCCTGCTAAGATGTAGTTTACTACTTTATCTACATACGCATTGTGTTTATTCTCTTTTGAATATACTATATAAAACTTTCTAGTCATAGTAAATCCTCTAATTTTAGCTTCAAAAAGCTCACCATTGGCTACTTCGTCTATCACAGCATATCTTGATAATATAGATACGACAGGTCTCTTTGGGTTTTTATCACTCTTTTTGATAGTTTGAAGTACGGTTGTTGTGTTACTTACTTCGCTAAGAACATTAAAGCTCTTACAAGACACACCAAGCTCTTCAAATACTTCTGTAACTATCTTTCTAGTGTGAGAACCCTCATTACGACAAATCCAATCAAAATCATATAGCTCTTCTGTTTTAAGCACCTTAGGGATAGGTACATTACTTACAACTATAAGCTCATCTTCTAACCACTCTCTATATATAAAGTCATTATTGATTACAGGTGACTCAATAAGTGCCACATCTAGCTTTCTATCTTTAAGCTTTTGTATGAGAAGATGACTCTCATCTATATCAAGACTTACACTATTATTGATAGCTTCACCAATTGTATTGAGACACTGTCCAGGGATAATATACATTCCAATAGTATAAGAAGCACCCAATCTAAATGTAAGTTCTTTATTTATAATCTTCAATATATCATGCTCAGATGAGTGAATCTCTTTCTCTAATCGTGATGCTATTTTATAAAGCTCATCACCCTCATTTGTCAATTTAATACCGTTCTTTTTTCTCTCTATCACTTTAACTGCGAGATACTTCTCAATAAATTTAATCTGTTGTGTCACTGCTGGTTGAGAAATACCCAACTTTGCAGACGCTTTAGAAAAACTTCTCTCACGAGCCACTGTCAAAAATGTCTCTAATTTCACAAAATCTTTTAACATATACTAATCCTTCGTTTGTTAGCTTGTACTTAATAAAATTATTATATCTCATTATACTTAAGGATACATAAGTTGTCCTTATTAGGATATAGTTATTTTCTATTATTATTAAAAATAGTAAAATAACTCACTACTTGAAACTAAATGATGCTACACTAGGTCATGCACAATCGAAAAATTATTGCTTTGCTTATAAATTTGAGATAAGGCCACCAAAAATAAAATAAACCACAAAATATATTATCTTAAAAAAGGCACCTTAATCGACCATTTTTCTCTGGTCTTGACCACCCCAATCCCTCAAAAACTAAATTTCAAGAGTTGGGCAATAGAGTCATCTAAATCCCACCTATTATTGATGAGTTGTTCTTGTATGGATTTTGC
>JASFZJ010000064.1:0-43356 GCA_045267865.1 Sulfurovum sp.
CTAGAAAATACTTCTCACTAGCAGTTATTGCGATGTACTCCACTTTGCACAAGCTTTGTTGGATAGATAGCAACCTGCAATATCACAAAAAAGCCTTTATTTATCACGAATGTAAAACTTCGCCTCCTGCTTTGTCTATTTTTTATTAAATCATATTTTTGGTGCATTAAAATGCACCCTACATTTTTATATATACAATGGACAGACAAAAATGACAAAAACAACTTTAAGCCTTGTCGTGGCTACAATACTGACAACCAACGCGTACGCAGAAGAGATACTTGAAGATATTGAAGTAATATCTACCAACAAAACAGCTCAATCAATCAGTGATACAACTTCTGATATTACGGTAATTACTGCTGATGATATTGAAGAGAGAGGGTATCTAAGTGTGGCTGAGGCTATAGGCAAAATAGCAGGTATATCTGTAGCCAATAGTGGAGGATTGGGGCAGACTAGTTCTCTGTTTGTTCGTGGTGCTGATTTGGGCAAAGTGCTTGTGCTTATTGATGGTATGAGACTCAATGACCCAAGTACCACTGATGGCAGAGCCTTTTTGGAAAATTTAACTACGGCTAATATATCTCAAATAGAAGTCATCAAAGGTGGACAAAGCTCTATATGGGGAAGTAATGCTAGTGCTGGAGTGATAAATATAATTACAAAAGAAGCCAAAAATGGTGTTCACGGTAGTATTGGATTGAAGTATGGCTCTTATGCCACTGTGGGTACAGATATAGCACTATCTTTTAAAAATGATAAACTTATGGCTCAGATTATGGGTTCATATCTTCAAACTGATGGTATCTCTGCTCTTGCTCCACACGATAGCGAGAAAGATGCTTATAAAAATACCAATTATAATATAAAATTGGGTTATATCTTTGATGAAAACAATCAAATCAAAGTATCATATAACTATCTTAAAAGTGATATTGATTATGATGTTACTTTAGCTACAGACCCTCTAAGCAATATCAAAAATGAGCAAAAAAATATCGCTCTAAATTATCAATTCAGATATAATAACTATAGTGCTGTGCTTAGTGCAAGTAGAGGAGAGTATGATAGAGAGGCTATAAATAGCTTTGGAGTAAGTAATTTCGAGAGTGAAATAGCAGAATACTCTTTGATAAATAGTCTCTCTTATGGCACAAATAGAGTTATTTTGGGATTTGAGTATAAGAAGATAGATGGAGATAACAGATACACCTCAGCATTTTCCAGTTCACAAGCACAAAATGGCTATACAAACAGAGCTATATTTATATCAAATCTCTATCACATCACAGACTCAACGCTACTAGAAAGCAATCTAAGATATGATGAGTTTGATAATTTTGAAGATAAGACAACATATAAAATAGGACTTAAACAAGAGTTCCTAGATGGCTTTGTAACATCTGCTAACTACTATACCTCTTATGATGCACCTAGCACTTTTCAAGTAGGCAATACTTTAGCTACATCACTTACGCCTAGCTACACCAAAGGATATGATATATCTATAGCATACCAAGAACTTCTCTCTATCACTTATTTTGATAATAGTGTAGAGGATAATATAGATTATATATCTAATCCTGTTACTTTTGTAGGTGGATATGTCAATATGGTAGGAGAGACTAAATTTTCAGGAGTTGAGGTAAAGTCTCAAATAAATCTAACAGATAGTATTCTATTCTCTGCTAACTATACTCATCTTATTGATTATAAAGATAGTTTGGGTGTAGAGTTTATAAGACGAGCCAAAGATACTCTAAACGCTTCACTAGACTACTACACAGAACGGAATATGCACTTTGGTATCAATGCTCAATATATTGGAGATAGAGAAGATAGCTTTTTTGACCCTGTTACATTTGCCACATTACCTGTCTCCACAGGCAACTACACACTATGGAACTTAAACTTTGATATGAAGATTTATACAGATACAAAACTTACGATAAATGCCAAAAATATATTTGACAAAGAGTATGCTTCTGTGTATGGATATAGTTCCGAGGGTAGAAGTATTTATGCCAATATCAAGTATAGCTTCTGATGTTAGAGATAGTCCCTATTTGGTTTATCCGATATAAGTTTTTCAATTCTCTATTTTTGGGAATTAGTGTTGGGGCTATTTTTACTCTCTATACTCCACTCAATCCATCTATATACTCTATAGGTGGTGTGGTGTTGGCTTTTGGTATGTTAGGAGTAGCAAAGCTTTATCATAAGATACTCAATGCTTATTGGTTTTTTCGTATATCTCTGATTGTGGAGGTGGTTTTGCTTTTGGCTATACTCTATTTTTTGGTTTATGATTATGGTTATAGTAGTGCTTTTATGATGTATGTGGGATATCAGATTACATTTGTATTTGGCTCATACCTCATTCGTGCAGAGACTCTACTTCTAGCAAGTGATACTTTACTCTCACGGCTAGATAGTGCCAAACAGTTTGGTTATCTTTTGGGTATGAGTTTGGCTTATGGGATTTATCAGATATTTGACTATCTCATCATATCACCTCATCAGCAGGTTTATTATCTTCATTTTTTGCTTTTATCTATAGAGATAGGTGTGATTTGGTTGATTTTTAGGAGTTTTAAAAAAAGTAATTAAGGAGTGAATATTAAATAATACCAAACCTACAAAATATAGACTTTATTTATATTTAAGTCTGTTTTTTAATAAGATACCCCAAGAGATGATATAACCCTACACCTTGAAGTATAAATAGTATCAATAAAGATAATCCATCAATTCTGCTATCTACACTTAATCCTATAAAAATATATAAAAGTTGTAATAAAAAAATAAAAATTACTGTTTTTGGAGTACTGTTAGTAAAACAGTTTAATATAATATGGTGCAGGTGGCAACGGTCTGCTTGAAAGGCTGAACCTCCTTTGAGTTTGCGTCTTATCATCACTATCATAGTATCTAATATAGGCAAAGCTGTGAGGAAGAGAATAGTAACTGCTGATGAGAGATGTTCTAATGATTTAATAGCCAAAATAGAGATAATAAATCCTAGAGTTAATGAGCCACTATCCCCCATAAATATAGAAGCAGGATACCAGTTGTAGAGTAAAAATGCTAGAAGTGATGTGATAACTACGATTGAGACTATTATCATAAACTCATCTTGATAGATAAAACCTATATATAGAAATGTCGATAATATTAATAGGCTTATAGTAGTAGAGAGTCCATCTAATCCATCAATAAGATTAAGAGCATTGGTAAAACCACTCACGGCAAAAAAGGTAAAAGGCAAAGATAGATAGCCTAAAAATAGAATATCTCCCCCAAATACTCCTACTGAATTTATAGATATATTATCAATATATAGAAGCAGTGTACTTATTAAAATTACTAAAAATTTAGTTAGAGGTTTTACCTCTTTTATATCATCTATAACTCCTGAGATAAAAATAATAATAATAGAGAGAATAATATAAGGGTAATGAGTTAAAATCTCCCAATGAAAAAAAGGAAATACTAAAAATATAGCAAAGAAAAATGCTATCCCTCCACCTCGTGGAGTATTTTGAGTGTGGATACTTCGACTATTTGGCTTATCTATTAGTTCTAGGTGTTTGGCATACTTACGCAAAAGATATATAAATAGTAGTGATAGTATAAATATAATAGCTAACTCTAAAGTCATAATAGTCTCATCTTAGAAGATAATTAACTGTAATAAAAGGAGCTATAATGGCACTAATATTAGCAAATGGTGTAATTATATTATTGGCATTGATTTTATACTCTTTCCATCCATTTGGTTGTACATAGATAATATCATTTGGTTTGATGATGATATTAGAGCTATAGAGTGTATCAAAGTTGGTAAGGTCTATCTTTCTTATAGTTACATTATTATTTATATTATGACTTACTACTATAATATTGTCTCGTACAGCATTATCTGTTAAGTCTCCTGCATAAGCTATTGCTTCAAGTATTGTCAATCTATCGCTATCCATATTTACCACTCCTGCTTTTTTGACCTCTCCTAATATATAACATCTCTTATTGATAACTTCTAAGTATAGTGTAGGATTTTTTAGATACTTTTTATATTTCTCTTCTAGTAACCTAGCTACTCCTGATTGTGTTAATCCTTTAATTTTTATTTTACCTATAAGAGGCAGATATATCTCTCCCAAACTATTGACTAGTACACCTTTACTATTTTGAGCTATAGGTGAAATATTAGGATATTTTAATAGATTGATAGAGAGTCTATCTTGAGGTAGTATTTTATACTCTATATATCTATTTGCTAAAACTTTTTGAGTTATTATATTTTTTTTTGATTGTAGTAGTTTATGGTTTATCTGTTGAGTACAGCCTTGAAGTAAGGCTAATATAAACAGTAATATTAAAATATATTTATGCACTACCATACTATTATCCTATCAAGTTTTTAGTTAAAAATATATTATATCTGATAATCATTTATACAATACTTGACTATAATAGTTGGCTATTTAATACATCATTGTATTTAAATATATCTCTATACTCTTTTGATTGATATACTTTCTCTATACTCTCTACTTGCTTTTTGTGATGAACATCTGAGCCTAAAAAATTTATATAACCATTTTTACTTAAAAATAGTGCCTTCTCTTTGGCATTCTTACCATAAAATCCACCAAAAGAGTTAATATTTGATTGAAATAAAACTCCCAACTCTTTAAGTCTAGCATACTCTTTTTCAATATCAGTAATATAACGGTATCTCTCAGGGTGAGCTAATATAGGAGTGAGTCCTATAGAGCGTATCCTAAATATTGTATCTTCAAGTTGAAGAGGTTTGGAATAATATGATGTTTCGAATAAAATATATTTATCCTTGATAGTTAAAATATCTTTTGAGTCTAAAATATTATTAAATCCATCATCAAGATAGTATTCAGCAGCACACTCTATATCTATCTCTATATTCTCTTTTTTCATCTCACGCTGAAGTTCTCTTAATCCTTCTCTTATAATAGTGGGTGTATTTATATAAGTATCAGCCATAATATGAGGTGTGGTGATAAGCTTTTTATATCCCAAATCTACCATACCTTGTACCAAAGATAGACTCTCACTCATATTTCTTGCACCATCATCAATAGAGGGGATGAGGTGAGAATGTATATCTACTTCTAACTTTTTAATAATATTTTTTTTAAATAGACCAAACATTATAGAATATCTTCATAATACTCATAACCATATTTTTGATTATTATCTTTCATATCATTAAGAAGTATCCCTATACCAGAAATATCTCTAAATACTGAAATTTTTTCTATATTTTTTAAAAATGCTTTTTTAGAGTATTCGGCTCTCATTACATATATTGTAGTATCTACCAAATCTATCAACATTCTAGCATCAGTTACTAATCCTACAGGAGGTGTATCTATTATTATAATATCATAAATTTTTTTGAGTCTTTCTAATATTTTCTCCATCAATTCACTCTGAATAAGCTCTGTAGGATTGGGAGGAATTGGTCCTGATGTAATGACATCAAGATTTTTATAATCTGTTTTTTGTATTACATCTGAGAGAGTGGAATGATTTGCGAGAAGTGTACTCATACCTTTATCATTAGTGACTCTAAACTTTGTATGAATGGATGGTTTTCGCATATCTACACTAACGATAATAGTCTTTTTATTTGCCATACTCATAATAGAAGCTAGATTTATACAGATAGTTGTCTTCCCCTCTCTACTTACCGTTGAAGTGATAGCTATTGTATGTGTATCTTTCCCTTTAAGCATAAAATTAAGATTGGTTCTAAGATGCCTAAAGGATTCAGTGATAATGGACTTTGGAAATAGATGTAAAGAGATAGTATCAGGACTATTTTGTATATGGGGAATAATACCCAATATTGGTATATCAGTATTTTTAGTTATATCATGTTCATACTTAATACGGTCATCCAAAAAGGCTCTAAGAAGAGAAAAACCTATAGCAAAGATAAGCCCTAATATAAATCCTGTAATAACAATAACCTGTCTCTTTGGAGATATAGCAGATGAGGGTAAAAGAGCCTTATCCAATATACGATTATTACTCACCGTTGATGCTTTTGAGATAGCTACACTTGCTTGTTTTTCCAAAAGATAGGAGTATATTTTTTCATTTACTACAAATTTGCGTTTGAGCCTTCCAAATAGTTTTTCATCTTGAGGCATTGTAGAGATAATCTCTTTATACTCTTTTATCTCTTTTTCAAATAACCTTTTTTGCTCTATTAAATTAGTTTGCATATTAAAAATCATTGAGGTAATACTATTTTTAAGTTCTCTTATCTGATTTTTTACTTTTTTTACATCAGGATATTCATCCGTATAATCAACTTTAAGAGTATTAAGTTTTAGTGTAGTATCTTGAAGTTTATTTACAAGTGAGGGTAGAGAAAATGTTCCAGATTGTATCTCTAGTCCAGTTGTAGAAATATTACTAAGATTTTTACCATTTTCTATATTTGTAGATATTGACTCCAATACACCTAGCTGTATTGTCACTTTTAGCAAATCTATCTCTACATTATCAAGTTTATTTGAAATACTCACTGCTTTTCTCTCTAAACTAACACTATCACTATTTTTTTTGAAGTTCTCCAAATTTAGTTCAGAGTTTTGAAGATTACTATTTATCTTATCCAATTGACTATTGACAAAAGAGAGTGTTTTTGAGGCTTCTCTATTTTTTTTATCCACCCCTTGATCGATATAAGCTTGTGCTAAAGCATTGGTAAATTCTTTGGCACGAAGAGCTACTATATCAGTATAGCTTATAGCGATAATACTAGAAAATTTACCAACCGTATATGCACTTACTCGTCCCATAGCAGAGCCTATAGCACTATTTGTACTCAATATCTTAAATCTATATAGCTTGTTTTTTAGTATCTGATTTGGTTTGGTACTTAATACAAAAGAGAAATATCTATGAGTAACTTTTGATGAATATTTATGAATTTTATCATATTTCCACTCAAGTCCTGTATATCTATCTGCTCCACCTACCTTTACTCTATAATCAGTTTCACTATTAGGTAAAATTTCAAAAGATAATCCCTTACCTTTTGTTAGTATAACTTCAAAGGGTGATTTTTTGTAGAGTTCAAACTCTTTCATATTAATAGTAGTGTAGTAGTGATGTCTAAAATCTATACTCTCTAATGCCTTAACTACTAAAAAGCGTGACTTTAAAATTGCTATCTCTGTATCAGGAGATATATACCCACTTGATGTAGCCATAGCAATAACATCATTACCACTACTTGTCTGTCTATTTTCTATTCCTATCTCAATAGTAGCCCTAGCCTGATAGATATTGGGTTGAAAATAAGCATAGATAATAGCAGCCATAGTAAAGATAAAGATAAAAAAGATAATAGAGCTACTATATCTATTGAGTGTCCAAAAAATCTCTTTAAAATTTATCTCATCTTCTGGTATATCTACTGGGTTAGCACTCATAAATATCCTCACATAATTTTTGTTTTTGTCATATTTTAATGATATTATATCTAAAATTTTTCAAGAGGCGTAAAAGAAGTTCCACACCCAAAGGTATGGAGTAACGCAGTATTTTATCTTTTAGTGACTACAACCACAACCAGTCCCACAACTACCACCCTCAGATGCTCCACCTACTTGACCTGTAAGTACCTCATCAGCAGTTGCCTCTCTTACAGATAGAACTGTTAGAGTAAACGATAAATCTTTACCTGCAAGTGGGTGATTAAAATCTACATTTACCTCTGTTTCATTAAATGTTTTAACTGTTACTTGCACTGTTTGACCATCTTCGCCTTGACCATAAAGAGTCATACCCTCTGCCAAATCAACACCTTCAAACTGCTCTGTTGGAAGAACTTGTAGAGCCTCTTCATTTATCTCACCATAAGCATCAACAGCTTTTGCAATAATATCTCCACTCTCTTCAGCACTCATACCTACAAGTCCTCTCTCCAGTCCTGGGATAACTTGACCTTTACCCATGATAAACTCTAGTGGCTCTGCACCTTTATTGGTATCTACTACCTCTGTTGTACCTACTTCTTTAACTTCATACTCTATACCTACTACACAATTTTCACTTACTATTGTCATACTTTATCCTATCTGATTAAATTTTTGTTATTCTAGCTAATCAAACTTTAGAGATGCTTATAATAAAGATAAAAAATTATCGTATTTGACCTGAACCATAAATTTTGAACTTATATGTAGTAAGTCCCTCTATACCCATAGGTCCTCTTGCGTGAAGTTTATTTGTACTAATCCCCACCTCTGCACCAAAACCAAAAACTCCACCATCTGTAAATCTAGTAGAGGCATTGACATATACAGCAGCAGCATCAATACTATTTAAAAACTTCTCAGCAGTTGTGATATTTTCACTGATAATAGCCTCCGAGTGTCCTGAACCATACTCTATAATATGCTCTATAGCTCCATCAACTCCATCTACAACTCTGATATTTAGGATATTTGCTAGATACTCTGTATGATAATCCTCATTAGTCGCTTTATCAATAGATATACTCTCTAGTGTCGTACTGCACCCTTTGAGTTTAGTATGCTCTTTATCAAATGCCTCTTTAAATCTAGGAAGTACCTCTTTGGCTATGGCTCTATCTACTAATAGCGTCTCCATAGAGTTACAGACCCCTGGGCGTTGTACTTTTGCATTGATAGCAATAGCTATAGCGTTTGTTATATTTGAATCTTTGTCTATATAAGTGTGACACTGCCCTTTGTCATGTTTAACCACTGGCACAGAGGCATTTTGACTCACAAATTTTATAAGCCCCTCCCCTCCTCGTGGAATTATCAAATCTACATATTTATCCATCTTGATAAGCTTTGCTACACCCTCTCTTGATGAGTCTGGTATCAAAGATATAAGAGCTTTTGGTAAGCCATTGGCTAATAATACGACTTGAAGCACTATTGCTATGGCTTCATTTGAGTTTTGAGCCTCTTTACCACCTTTGAGTACACATACATTTGATGACTTGAAGCTCAGTCCTGCTGTATCTGATGTGACATTTGGACGAGACTCATATATGATACCTATCACTCCAATCGGCACAGATACTTTCTCTATTTTGAGTCCATTTTCATTGACCCAACCATCTAATACCCTACCCACTGGGTCTTTGAGAGATGCTATCTCTTCTAGTGCTGTAGCCATACTATCTACTCTACCTTTATCCAAAAATAGTCTATCTTTTAGTGATGGAGCAAGAGAGTTATCTTCAGCGTTCCTCATATCTATACTATTGGCTTTGAGTATATCATCACAATTATCTCTTAGAGCCTTCGCCATCTCTTTGAGAATTCTATTTTTTTCAGCACCACTCAACATAGAGATAACTCTACTAGAAGCCTTAGCCTCTTTTAAAAAATTTTCCATATTTATATATTCCTTTTTGATTAATGGACTATTTTAACGAATAAAACCTAAAAATGGTATAATTGTATAACGAGATAAAATTTTTAGCAAGAGTTTATCTCTTAAAAGAATGAATTAATACAATGGAGATTTTTTAATCGTACAATTGACAAATTTCCAGAGTTAGAATTTTTACAAAAATATAAAATAAAGGACTAAAAAATGCAAACCATTCAAATTGATATTAAAGACAGCTATTTACCAAATATCTTAGAAATTCTAAATGGCTTAAAAGATGTGATGATTGAAAATATTTATATTGAAAATGATTTACAAGATGTAAAACTTTTTCAAGAAGCAAAACAAGATAAAACCGATATGAAATCTATTGATGAGATGTTGAAAGAGTATAATATTGAAAGTTAATATTCTCAAAAAAGCTCAAAAGGATATTTCTAAATTAGATAAATCTATAATAGGCAATATTCTTCTCGCCATCAAAAATTTAGGAAATTATCCTAATGTAAGCAATATCAAAAAACTAATAAATTTTCAACCAGTTTATAGAAAAAGGGTTGAAAATTATAGGATTTTGTTTGATATTGAAGAGGGTGAAATTTTTGTAGGTCGTATTCTTCATAGAAAAGAGGCTTACTGAAAATCTAGCCAATACTCTTTTATACTAAAATGATATAATCAACCAAATAAATAAAAAAGAGAAAATAATGCAAACAATAACATTTATAGGAAATGGGAATATGGCTCTTAGTATAGCACAAGGGCTAAAAACTAAATATAATATAGAAGTAGTCGGACGGGATATGGATAAGCTTGATAAGTTTGAGATAGATTTGGGTATCAAAGTAGATAAATATATATTAAATAATTTTGATACAAGCGATAAAAATATAATTCTCTGTGTTAAACCAAATAATATTGATAGTGTAGGAGCGAAACTTCAAGGCAGAGCAAAACTCCTTATATCTGTACTAGCAGGGACAACACTAGATAGACTCAAAGAGACGATAGAAGCCAAATCAATAGTAAGAGCTATGCCAAACCTAGCTTCAAGTGTAGGCAAATCTATGACCACCCTCACAGGTAATACTACCTATAAAAACGAAGCTCTACTACTTATGGGTGCTATAGGCAAAACACTATGGCTAGAGAGTGAAAAAGAGATAGATGTAGCCACAGCCCTAGCAGGTTCAGGCCCTGCATATCTAGCACTAATAGCAGAAGCACTAGCAGATGGAGCAGTAAAACAAGGTCTAAAAAGAGCTGATGCTATGAGTATAATGAAAGGACTATTCGACGGCTTTGGGACACTTATTCAAGATACCCACCCTGCCCTACTCAAAGATGCCGTAATGAGTCCTGCAGGAACAACAGCTTATGGATATAGTGCATTAGAAGATGGAAATGTTAGAGCTTCTTGTATGAATGCTATAAAAAGAGCTAGTTATAGAGCTAAAGAGTTGTAAGAGTATTTTTTGTAAGTTTAGCACTGCCAAACAGCCTAGTAATGGTCAGTTTATTTAATAAAACCAAACCTTGTATAATGCAAATACTTGGTATTATTTAATATCTTGTGATACTTCACTCATTTCACGATATGGGTGTTTGGTAAATATCTATCCACGGTATTGAGCTTTTCTCTACCTCTATTTTAGATTATTTAACTCTATAGTCATTTTTTCCCTTTAATCTTTGTACATCATTGATTATATCTCAAAGAAACTTAGTTATAATAAAACAAAAAGAGAGATTATGACACTTACAACAAAAGTATTATGGGCTATGGTTCTTGGTATAGCAGTGGGATTGATAATAAATATTAGTGGTTTAAATGGTGAGGGTAGCTTTACAGAGCAATATGTAGTCGGTGGACTATTTTATATTATTGGCAAAATGTTTATCACAGCACTTAAGATGCTTGTAGTCCCTTTGGTCTTCTTCTCTCTTCTCTCTGGTGTATTGGGGATAGGTGACGTAAGAAAGCTCGGTAGTGTCGGTCTCAAATCTTTTACTCTCTATATCCTCACGACGGCTATTGCCATCGCTACAGCTATTATTTTGGCTATCATTATAGCCCCTGGGAGTGGAGCAAATGCCGTATCTAATGCTTCATTTACAGCTAAGGAAGCCCCTGCAATTTCTGATGTACTTATCAATATTATCCCCTCGAATGTCATCTCTGCTTTGAGTGAGGGGAATATGTTACAGATTATATTCTTCTCTATTCTCTTTGGTATTTCATTACTAATGGTGGGTAAAAAAGCCCAAAGTATCGTTGAGGGAATAGAGGTAATCAATGAAGCGATGATGAATATGGTCAATATTGTAATGTCTATCGCACCCTATGCCGTATTTGCACTCTTAGCCAAAGCAATAGCTGAACTCGGATTTGATTTACTTATTAGTTTGGCAGGATATGTATTGGTACTAGTTCTAGCACTTATGCTACACCTATTTGGGTCATTAATGCTAATACTTAAAATCTTCTCAGGACTTAGTCCAAAGCTATTTTTAGCAAAAATTAGAGATGCTCAAATCTTTGCATTCTCAACAGCTAGTTCAAATGCAACAATCCCAGTAACTCTTCGTTGTGTCACCAAAAAAATGGGTGTAGATAACTCCGTAGCATCATTCACCGTACCATTTGGAGCAACTATCAATATGGATGGAACAGCGATTATGCAAGGTGTGGCTACTGTATTTATAGCCAATGTCTATGGTGTAGAGCTTGGTATAAGTGGATATTTAACAGTAATTTTGATGTCTGTATTAGCATCCATTGGTACAGCAGGAGTCCCAGGGGTTGGATTGATTATGTTATCTATGGTATTCGTACAAGTTGGATTGCCAGTAGAGGGTATAGGGCTGATATTGGGAGTAGATAGACTTCTTGATATGATTAGAACGGCAGTCAATGTTACAGGAGATGCCGTGGTTACTTGTGTGGTTGCGAAGAGTGAGGGTGAACTCAATAGAGAGACTTTTGAAGATAATGAAGCAGGTGCAGTAGAAGAGATAAAAATAGATGATAAGACAGAGAAAATATTGGCAGATAGTGTGCATAATGTGGAGAAAGCGTAAATCTTTTTGTAAGGGTAGATTCTATATCTACCCTTAGTCAAATAAAGTTGAAATTCTAAATAACAACCCTAACACATCTAATATGTCTATCATATATTCCAGCTGCATTATCTGTTGCACCATCTTTGAAGTTTACACCCCAATAGTCATTGTCACTTCCTATATAAGGAGTGCTTGACCAGTATAGCGTATCATCGTCTGTGTGTTCAAACTCTTTGAGTATAGCAGGTTTGTATTTACTCAAATCTACAATAGTAAGAAGTTCACTAAGTGTTGGTACTCTCCAATCATTAAACGACCCTAATGCTAGAGTTTCACAATACTCTTTTGCCTCATTATATGTCATTTTCTCTTCTGTGTTATGAAGAGAGTCTTCCCATACTAAGTTACTATTAGTTGGAGTAATAATTGCTGGTTTAGCTATTATCACAGATAAGGCTATAGCCATTATAAGTATTATACGCATTTGTATTCCTTTTGATTTAGATTTTATCATTCAAAGTATAGCAAATTTTTGTTATACTCAAAGATATTATTTATAAATTAGGAACTTTTATTGAAATATCTTATCAATTTTATAGAGAGCAAAGATGTCACCAAGGCATCAATTTTTGAACATCTCAAATGTACCAAGGAAGAGGCACAGCTTGTGCGTTATATATGTAAACGCTATGTAGGTGGATTAGAAGAGTTACCTGTTTTGGAAATACTTCAAGAGAACTACTCATCTGATGGCTATTTATATCTATCCAAACTAATACTTGTTAAAAACCTTATAGACTTAGGTTGGCTTATTCAAGTGAGTTTTGGGCAGATGAAAGCTCATGAGAGTTCACAATTGGAGCTTTTGAGTACATCAATCACTCCTAGTATCTCTCTTATGAAGCTTCTTGAAGAGGGTTCTTTGGAGATATTCTTACCAGAGATAAAACCATATACAGACCATTTGGAGTATCTTCAAGACCAGTTTGATATGGTTTCACTTTTACACAAAATCTCTACATTCAAACAAGGATTTGCAGATAATTCTCTAAGTATTGGACGGCTCAAAAATAAGCTAAATCTACTAATCAAACGAATAGAAGAGAGAGTAAAAATTACCAAAGCCCCTATCGTGGTAGAAGATTTTTTTAAAGAAAAAGAGCTTAATGATAAAGAGAAAAAGATATTTCTAGCTCTTCTAAAAGAGGAATATAGTGGTGGTGAAGGGCAATTTCGAGATATGAATACCCTTATTGAGATTATCTCTTTTGATGAGTATGAGAAGATAAAAAACCGTTCTTTACTTGAAGATGGAGCAAAGCTTATTAGTGAAGAGATTATTGATTATGAAGAGATACTCAATATGTTTGGAGGAGTGAGCCGTTCGTTTTATCTCCAAGATGATATAATGCAGAAAATTATCCACTCCAAGAAGAGTAAGAAAGTGACAAAGCTCAAACTAGATGCACTTATAGAAGAGCAAGATATATTTGAATACCTAAAACCCACAACCACGCTTGATGATGTAGTGCTTCACTCCAAAACACGAGAAACACTTGATAATCTCATCAAACAAGTTGATAAAAATGTCTTCAAAAAGTTAAAAAGTTGGGGATTAAAAGATAAGAAAAAGGGTATAGATGCTCGGATTATATTTTATGGTGTAGCAGGTACAGGGAAGACTATGACAGCGATGAGTCTAGCCAAAACTCTCAAAAAACCAATACTCTCATTTGACTGCTCCAAAATCCTCTCTATGTATATCGGTGAGAGTGAGAAAAATGTACGAAAGATATTTGATGACTTTAAAGAGTTAAGTGCAAAAGCCAAAGTTGAGCCGATTTTATTACTTAATGAAGCAGACCAGTTTTTGAGTGCTAGAAGTCAAGGGGCTGGAAGTAGTGCAGATAAGATGCACAACCAGATGCAAAATATATTTTTAGAACAGATTGAGCGATTTGAGGGGATACTTATAGCTACAACCAACTTACTTGATAACATAGATAAAGCATTCTCACGACGATTTAACCATAAAATAGAGTTCAAAAAACCTGCCAAAAAACAGAGAGTGAAATTGTGGAAATCTATGATTCCAAAGAGTGCTGAATATGCAAAAGATTTTGATATAGAGATACTAAGTAAGTATGAAATTACAGGTGGACAGATAAACCTAATAGTCAAAAATACAGCTTACAAAGTAGCCGTAAGAGATAAGAGTATATTTACCAATAAAGATTTCTTAGAAGAGATAGAGAACGAACTAGGCAATAGCTTTGATGGTACCAAAAGTATGGGTTTTAAAGTCTAATAATGCAGATATTATTAGTATCATTAGCTATATTTATTACCTCTATTGTAGGCTCATTCTATCCTTTTATTATGCCATTAGTTGCGATTGGGTCTTTACTAATTATCCTATTTTTTGCATACAGAATGAGGAAAAAAGAGTTCCGTCCCAAAGGTAAAAAATATAAACTCCTCCACAAAATAAAGAAAAAACGAGAGAAAGTTGAGAAAGATAAGCACAAACATATAAGCGACCAAATAAACTATATAGAAAAAGTATGGGGCTACACCAAAGAGCAAGAGAATATCATCAAAAAGTTTGTAGAGACCAAAGCCTACTTAGAGCTATATAACAAGCTCACAGCATCTATACTACCACAAATAATAACCCTCATAGACAATTGTAACGAAAGAGAACAAAAAGGGTGTAAAAGAGATGTATCACAAAGACTCAAATCGCTCTCTTTATTAATGAAACAGGAGATGCAAAAAAGTCAGCACGAGAAAAAAGAGAATTTTGATATAAGTTTAGAGGTTTGTGACCAGTTACTTAGTGAGAAGAGGTATTAGACCTTATCTAGTAATTTTGAAACATATCAATATGACTCTTTCACTTATACGACAATCCAAAAGTGTAAGTGAGACATTAAAGATTGGAAACTAGGGTGTCAAAAAGACACACTAGTTACAAACTACTTTTAAGTGCTGAGCATTATAACTGTTCCCTGTATAAAATAGCCTGTTTTGTGCTATAATTGAAATTAAGATAAATACATAAGGAGATATTATGGCGAAATTTTTTAGATATATGACGATAGTTTTATCTGCATTACTCTTTTTGGGAGGATGTATATCCATTACCAATGAGACGGTAGATGGTGCAGGAACACCTGATGTAACACAGTGTTCAACTATTGAGGGAGTAATGGATGGTAAAGATTTCATCTCACAATCTCCTTTGGTCACAGGTGATGATAATAGAGTCCATCCTGACTTATACTATATAGCATGGGCTGAGCTTAACGATAGGATTGATTTGCGTTCTCCTGAGAAAGGGTATGATGATAATGGCTTTGAAGATAAGCTTTTAGTATCAAGAAAACAGAGTAATGGAACTATTAAGACATGGCAACTATATCCAGCACTAGATAATGATTGTAAAGATGTAGAGAAAGTAAGAATTCAGAGCTTTGATGTAGCACCCGATGGTCAAAGTCTCTATATTTCGATGAGCAAACCTGTCTTTTCCTCTACTGATGTAAATAAAACAAACGACCTCAATCCAAAGAGAAAGCTTGGTATCTTTAAGCTTAATATCGCTACGCAAAAGCTAAAACCAATAAGCGATGATTATAGTGTAAGCTATAGCTACCCTACTTATATAGGTAATGATGCTAATACAAATCACGAGATGTTGCTTATAGCTAAGACGGTGACTAAAAGTGATATACCAATTAATTATAAAGAGACAGGAACGCTAAGAGATGAATATGATAGAAGAGAGACAACGCTTATTCATAAAATTGATACGGTCACAAAGAGTGTTACTCGTATAGGGTTTAATAACTCACACCAAATAGAGCCTACTATTATAAATCGTGAGGATAATATTCCTCTTGTAGTCTTTACTCAATGGGAACATCAATCTTCTGTTAATAGATTTTCTCTATGGAAGATGCAGATAGATGGAAGTGATAACTTTATGTTCTTTGGTGAAGAAGCTTCTACTCATGATACAAGTGATAATCTCTATAATCCAAGAGAGATTAGCAGTGGAAAGTACAAAGGCTATATCCTAATGGGACAAGCAGGAAGAGTTGGGAATAGTGGTAAGTTCTTAGCAGAGGGTGATATATTGATGACCAAAAGAGATAATCTTGACTTAAGAAGTGACAAGATAATCTTATCTAAAATTAAAACAGCTGATGGAGTTGAAAAAGATATAGCAAGAACTCCTGAACACTATAACGATAATAGTTTTGTCTATGCTTATCGAGAGAGTACCGATAGCTCTTATAAAATATATATCAAAGACTATCCCTCAGACCTCTCCTCTCCTGTAGATGATAATCCAGGAGTATTGGTAATTGAGAGTAATGATTATCACTTTATGCAACCTAGAAGCTTCTATCCACCTGCGACCAAAAAAGTAGCTCCTGGGACAAGTGATTTGAGTGAAAATAGAGTATCTTTTACCAATAATAATCTTAATGGAAAATCTGGATTTGTAGTTAATACTTTAGGATTTTCGAGTAATGGGGAACAACATCAGCTTGATGGTATAGATACAAATGAGCTTAGAATGCAGTTTCAAATCCCATCACACCACTTCTCATACTCCAATGCTATCGGTATGGAGAAGAGCCAAGAGTTAAGTATCCCATCTAGTAAGTTTATCAAGCCTTATAGTGATGGTTCTATGGGTGTAATACTCAAAGAGGGTCTCTATATTTGGAAAATTCACAAAAAATTTGAGTTTACTGATGGTAGTAATACAAAAAGTAATTTGTGGATACCAATTAGGGTAGAGAGACAAGAGGTGAGCTTTGTGGCTAATAGAGTTAATCAGTGTAATCAATGCCATCAAGAGCGAAGTCAAGCGATTTTGGATAAGTATGAAAATTATACTTCTATAGCAGAGACAAAAATGAAAGGGAGTTTGGCAGATGTGATAGGTACAGATAATGATATATCTGATTATAATGCTACCCAAAATATCCCTGATTTTCATACAGATGTAGCACCACTACTTAGTAAAACAGGACTTAATGGAGGCAAATCTTGTATAGATTGTCACAATAGTACCGATAAACTTAACCTATCAAATAAAACAGGTGTATCTTCTAAAAATATGACTTATAGAAACTTGGTACTAGGGGCGCATAAAGTCAAAGATAGTGAGACGATATTTCCATACCTCTATTCAGCGATAAATCCTATGGGAATGGAGAGTAAATACCATCCAGCACCGTTCTTGTGGTCGCTACTTCTTAATGATGACCTTACCGTAGCATCTGATGGTGCACACCCAAATAAAGCAAGTAGAACACTAGAGAGAGGTGGTGACTATGGTGCAGAATTTAGTGATGAGGTAAATAGTGAGATAGCGAGAATAAATACTATATATGACCACAGTAAACATTGGAGTAATACAGATATGCAGGAGTTTATCACATATAGTACCAATAGACTAGCTGTAGGACTCTCTGATAAGATAGTATTTGAAGAAAAAACACTAAAAACTGATACACCACAAGCACAAAAAGCATATCAATCGCTTGTGCGTAACTGTTACTCGTGTCACAATACTCATACAGTAGGTGGAGTAAAAGATAAAAACTTTGCAACTATTATGCCAAAAGAGAAACGATTTGCAGACCCTACTTACCTTAATAATTCTATTATGAGATTCTCTATCCTTAAACACTTAGGAGAGAAAACTGATACAGCATATTCTCAATATTTATGGCACAGTAATATTAAAGAATCTCTTACTCAAACACTAGATTCTGCGATGTATCGTGTAGATTTTGATGATATAGATAACTCTGAAATCCTAGTCTATGCAAGAGGATATGCCAAAGATAGTGGTAATCATATCCCACTCAATGATACAATCAAGCCTCACACTGGGTATCTTAATGAGAGTGACCCTGACTATATCGCTATTAAAAATTGGCTTACTAATACAGCAATGACTAATCAAAATCCAACACTTCATAATGTCACAGCACCAATTACACTAAAAGAGTATGATACTCCTGCCTTTATCGGTGAAGAGCTTGTTTGGAGTGACCCTGATGATGAGTTGTCACAACTCTTTATCTCCACAGAGAGTAGTTCTGAACATATATTCAATGACTCTATGTTGGCACTAGAGTATCAATCTCTCATATCAGCAAAGCTCAAAGCGTATGCAATGTTGGGAGATAGAGGAGAGCATAACTTTACATTCTCCGTAAGTGATGGATTGGATAATACAGAGAGATTTAATGTTCCTGTAACTATCACTACAGATTATAATATCCCTGCTCCTAGTTCGCAGTTGCCCAAATCATATCTCTTCTTTACAGATAGAGCAACAGGAATGCTCAAAAAACTAGATAGTAATGGAGTAGAGACACAGATAGGACTTATTACTGGCTTTAATGCAAGTGATTGGACTACCGTTTATAGAAGAGGTGATAAAGGATGGCTCTATTTCATAAATCAAAAAGAGCAAAAAATTTATGTCGTAGATGAGACAAATGCAGATATTAAAGAGACAATTACACTCAACCATATACCAAATAAAGAGGGAACTATTCACAAACAGACTCTCTATCTAGTATGGTGGAGACCAGCAGAGGGAAAAGTAGGCGATGCCAACTACAGTGCAGGAGAGCTACAAGGACTGTTAGAGTCAAAACTTAGCTCAAATCCTAAGAAAAATGGAGATTTCTATGTAGGGTTAGGAAATGGCGAAGCTACTGAAACTATTATCCCTGAATATAGAACCAAACTTACAGATGGTGGTAATACAGTTGATGTTTATGTATGGAGAAGAGCTACATTTATGACAAAAGTAGTAAATGCTGGTGTAGATAGAATGAATGCACTCAATCTAGTAACAGGAAAACCAAAATACCTTACAGACTTCAACTTCACAGCTCAAACGGTAGATAATATAAGTTATAACGCTTCTATGTATTATAATGTGAGAGCTTTAGTCGTAGCAGAAGATGGAGCATTTTATGGATTTAATCAAGACCTTAATCAACTGCCACAAGCATTTAGTTTTGACCCACTTCTCAAAATCCAAACAAAAGTGACTCCTCCAAAATGGCTTGAAGTCTATATAGCAAACTATACAAATTATGCAACACCATTCTTTGTAGTAGAGAAAAGAGAGATAAAATAATGAACAATATGAAAATTTTACTTATAACACTATTGGCTTCATCACTGCTAACAGCAGGTGGTAAAGATACCATCAAAGCAGAGAGTGAACCACTGCCTATAGAAGAGCTACCAAACTACTATACTTCTCTCAAAGTAGGAACACTAGGAGTAGGGGTAGATTTTGCTATCCCTTTGACTCAATCACTATTTTTAAGATTAAATGTCAATGGAGCAAAATTTGATATAGATACTTCAAGAGAGAGTGTAAACTATAGTAGTACAGTAGAACTCCTCACAGCAGGAGCAATATTAGATTACTATCCATATAGTGATAATCAATTTCGTGTGAGTGCAGGAGCATATTATTATGCCAATAAAGTTACAAGCCATGGCACACCTGATATTGGTAACTATAATATCGGTGGCACAATATATACAAGTGCCGAATTAGGTTCAGTTGATGTAACACTTGATTTCCCACAGTTCGCTCCATATATCGGTATAGGGTATGGTGGTAAAGAGAGAAGCAAGGGATGGAACTGGGGTATAGATGTAGGTGTAATGTATCATGGTGATGGAGATTTAGGTATGAGTGTCAATCGTAGTGCCACAATTAAAGATGCACGATATACTACAATACTAACAGATGCTCAAATAGAGAGAAAAAATATGGAAGATGAGATTAGAGCTATTCCTATCTATCCTGTAATAATGATAGGATTAACTTATAGTTTTTAAAGATTTCCTATCTTTTTAGGACTACCCCCATTCGTTTTTATATTCTCCATCTCCTGAAAATATAGAATGCGAATAAATCAAACTCTTAGCCATATTCTCCAAAAGTTGAGTTTTACAATACAATTTATCTTCTGATTTGGTTCAAAGGTCACAGAAAAATCAAATCCAAGACCTGATTTTTCTGTTTTAAATTAATGTATCATAATTCACTCCTCCTCTTATATAGCTATTAACAGCCTTTTTAAAATCTTCCCTAAAACGATTAAAACTCGGCATATCTATTTTATTAGGGTCACAATTTTTAGCTATCTCATATTCGCTAAAACCACTTGCTTTGCGTATATTTTTTGGATATTGTGGACTTGTTTTTGTTGATGTTAATTTTTCATATTTTCCACAATTTTTATATTCACTTAAACAACACAATAGCCACGACTCACTTATCTTAGTTGGTATCATAGGAACACCTGTATCATTAAAATTATATTTTGCTAATCCTAGTCTTGTCTCTTTATATCTATCCTCAAAACTATCTTTATCTGTATCTACAAAAAAGATGGCAATATCAGAATCTTGTTCCTTGGCTAAAAAAGCAAAAGCTTCACTATTTTTATAAAAGCCTTTTAATAAGCTTGTATCAACTGACTTTTTTCTTTGAGATTTTTTACCTCGTAGTACAATATTTCTTCTTTCTTTTGAAGACTCTTCAATCATTTTTTTATGAATATAAACCCACTCAATAAAATTATACTCTTCTGTACAGCCTAATTCACTATAAAGTTTTTGATAACACTCCAACTTCTCTATCAAAATCAACATAGGACCTTTGCTAAGAGAACCATCATAAGCAAGAACACCTATATCAGTTGAGCCTTCTGCTCTAATGGCTATCTTCACGATTTCCCTCTTCTAATATTTTATCAGTAAGTTCCAAAAGATTAACCCTTTGCATAATCTCTCCTGCACCAAAAAGGTCATACTCATGTTCACTAATATTAGAATACTTTTCAATAATTTCAAAAAAGTTTTCTACTTTAGTTGCTCCACTTTTAGTTTTATATACAAATAAAATAGACTCTCTTGCAATATCATCTTCCAAATAATTCAACAATAAAGGGCTATGTGTGGCTACTATTGTTTGGTGAGGTGCCTCCACAAGTGTATCTATTAACTTTTCAACAAACTCTTGATTAATCCCATCTTCTATCTCATCAAATATAAGTATAGAGTTGCTTGTTAATAGTTGTGATAATATCGCTAAAATACGCAATACGCCATCGCTAAGATGCATACTATCAGTCTCGATAAGCTTATTATTGTGATTTTCAACCAATGAGAATTTTTTCCACCCTGAACGCAAAGATGATGTCTCAAAGGAGTTAATATTAGGAAAAAATTCTTTTAACTTTTGCTGTAATATCTCTTTTTTATCACGACTCAAAGCATTTAAAAAGGCTGATAGTTTTTCTCCACCAAGACCTATCCCATCATTGGCTTCTCTAGCTCTCTTTTTCATCAGAAGAGGACTCAAAAGTTCTGCTGAACGAATTTCATTAAAAAAGTTCCGTATTCTATTTAACTCATCTCCTAAAATATCTGATTTTAATGCAGAGAGAAGAGAACCTTTATAATTAAAATTAATTTTTTCTTTTTTTAATTCATTGATACTATAATATCCATTTATTAGATGAAAAATTGCTCTATCTTCATCATCTATATCTCTTTTAAAGATTACTTCTAGTGTAGTTTTAAGTGTTTGACTATTAAAAATAATAATCCAAAGATAGGTAATTCCTTCTAATTGAAACTCAACTCTAATCTCAATAAGAGATTTTTTGTTTCCATAAAAAGTTAAATCCTTTTTAATCCACCCTCTAGCACTCAACCACTCTTCAACTTCTCCTGCTGATATGGCTGATAAAAAGTCAATAGCTTGTAATATTGTAGTTTTGCCTGTACCATTCATACCTATCAAAAAGCTATTTTTACTAAACTTTATCTCTGTATCTTCCAAAGATTTAAAGTTTATTATTTTTATTTCTTTTAACATATTTATAGCCATTATCACCCCTTCTTCAAAAAACCAACTTCTCCAAACTCAAAAGATAAGCTATCTGCTTTAAATGAGACTTTGACTTTGCCACCTTTTGTGAGTTTTCCAAATAGTATCTCGTCTGTTAGTGCTTCTTTTATATCTCTATCTATTACTCTGGCTATATCTCTAGCTCCATATTTTTTATCACTCTTTTGGGCTATATGCTCTTTTGCTTTTTTATTTAGAGTTATTACTATATCTTTGGGTTTGAGTAGTAGGTTTAGTTTATCTATCTCTGTATCTACTATTTTGATTAATATCTCAAGAGAAAGGGTATTAAATGTGATTGTAGCACTCAAACGGTTTCTAAACTCTGGTGAGAAAAATGAGGCAATGGCTTTGTCTGTTTTACTAGAGGTATCTTTATTAAAGCCCATTACATTTGCCTCTTTTGTACCTATGTTTGATGTCATTATTAGTATCACATTTTTAAAATCACTAACTACGCCGTTATTGTCTGTAAGCTTCGCTCCGTCCATCACTTGGAGTAGGATATTCATAATATCAGGGTGGGCTTTTTCTATCTCATCAAGCAATAAAACTGTATGAGGATTTTTCTTTATCATCTCTGTGAGAAGTCCACCTTGTTCATACCCCACATAGCCAGGAGGAGAGCCAATAAGTCGGCTGATGGTATGAGACTCCATATATTCACTCATATCAATTCTCTCAAAATTAATACTCATAACATCTGCCAACTCTTTGGCCAAAGCTGTTTTACCCACACCAGTAGGACCCACAAATAGAAAGCTTCCAATAGGTCTATCAACGCCATTGAGTCCTGCATAAGAGCGTTTGATAGCAGTTGAGAGTGCCTCTATAGCTTCATCTTGTCCTATAATCTTAGATGCTAAATCGTTATTTAGAGCTTGGAGTTTTTGCATATCATCTTTGGCTACCACGCTTGATGGTAATTTCATCATCTTAGCTACACTTAACTCTATATCTTTGGGTGCTACTACTACACCTTTTTCGCCTCGTAGCATAAAGTGCGCTCCTACCTCATCAATTATATCCATAGCCTTATCAGGCAAAAATCTATCATGAAGATACTTTACACTCAAATCTATAGCTACTTGAAGCGACTCATCTGTAAAGCTTATGTTGTGATAATCTTCATATTTATGTTTAACTCCTTGGAGTATTATCATCGTATCTTCTACACTAGGCTCACTCACATCTATCTTGGCAAATCTACGGCTTAGTGCTTTATCTTTGTCAAAAAAGTTACGATACTCGGCGTAAGTTGTAGCCCCTATACATTTCAAATCACCTCTTGCAAGAGCAGGTTTGAGAATATTTGAAGCATCCATACTTCCCCCAACAGCTCCAGCTCCTACCATCGTATGTATCTCATCAATAAACATAATAGCATTATCTTGAGCTGTAATTTCTTTGATAATAGCTTTGAGTCTCTTCTCAAAATCACCACGATATTTGGTCCCTGCTACCAAAGCACCCATATCTAGTGCAAATATTTGGGACTCTTTTAATATATCAGGCACATCTCCCTCAGAGATTTTCAGAGCCAATCCTTCTGCTATAGCAGTCTTACCAACCCCTGGTTCGCCTACAAGCAGAGGATTGTTTTTCTTTCTTCTACATAGAGTTTGCATCACTCTAGTTATCTCATCTACTCTACCTACCACAGGGTCTATCTTGCCTGTTTTGGCTAGGGCTACAAGTTCAGTGCTAAATTGAGACAATATACTCTCTTGTTCATTTTTTTTAGTATCTATATCTATAGCAATATCTTCACTCTCATCTTCTCTATGAGATACCACCTCTAACATATCAAGCCTATCTATATCCTCTTTTTTCATAAGATATAGAGCATAAGATTTCTCCTGCATAAACATAGATACCAACATATCACCTATCTCTGCCTCTTTGCGTCCTGAGTTATGTATTTGACTCATCATATCATTGAGTAGTTGAGAAAGAGAGATAGTCTCCACAGGCTGTGTAGCACTCTCTAGCGATGGCACACTCTTTTGTATATGCTCCTCTATATCAAAAGTCAATCTATCTATATCAGCATCTAACATAGAAAAAATCTCTAATCCTCTTTGACTATGTAGAATAGACAAAAATATATGCTCAACAGTTAGATACTCATGTTTCTCATCTTGTGCATAAGCGACGGCTTCCTCAAATACTCTATTTAACTCTATACTAATCATAATCAATCCTCTTCTATAGTAGCAAGTAGTGGAAACTCATTATCTTTTGCTCTACTCTTTACCTGCTCTGCTTTTGTACTAGCTATCTCAAATGTATATACTCCACAAAGCCCTATCTTTTTTTGATGAATTTGAAGCATTATATCAGTAGCCTCTTCAAGAGTTTTATGAAATATATCTACCAATATATCTATAACAAAATCCATACTCGTATAGTCATCATTATGCAACAACACCTTAAACATCTTAGGTTCTTCCAAATCTATCTCTAGTTCTAAATCTTCTTCAAACTTTGCCATATTATGTTAAAATCCTTTTTTAATATTATTATAATCTCTATTATACAAAAATAAATGATAAATGCAAATTAGTTATTCAAAGAAATTATTTTTTAGTAATATTAAAGTTTGTTTTAGTTATATTAAAAGTAATTTTTAAAAAAAGAGAGTATTAACATGCAACTAATCAGTAAAGCCGATTTAAGAAAGAAGCTAAAAAATAAAAAAAATATAATTATGGATATATCTTCTAAAGATATTAAAATAACAAAAGCAAACACTCTACCAAGAAGACTAAAACACAATAGTTTTGATGGTGGAGATTATGCACGAACTACTATGTCTTCTCGTTCTCTTAATAGATAATCTATCGCTATCTAGTTATACTAATAAGACACACTTTTGCTAAAATTACACATAGAAGATATTTTTAAGTTTTATAATGATTTAACTAAAAAAGCATATACAAGTGATATTCACACAAAAATAGCTAAAAATATCATATAAATGCAATCCCTCTTCATAACAGCCACAAACACAGATGTAGGCAAAACATACACAACTCTCAAACTTATAAAGCACTTTGTACAAATTGGGCTAAGAGTAGGAGTCTATAAACCAATAGAAACAGGAGTGATAGACTTACCACACGACGCTTCACTACTATTAGGAGAAGTACAAAAGACAAATCCACGATTTAGAGGGCTTACCACTGAAGATATAACAGCATATACATTCCCCCTGCCCTCTGCTCCTTTTTGTGCTGATAGAGAGAGTATTATAGATATAGAAAAGATAGTAGAGAAATACTATACACTCCAACAAAAGTGCGATATACTATTGGTAGAAGGTGCTGGAGGTCTGTTAGTTCCTATCAAAAAAGATTTTATGATGATAGATTTAATAAAAAAACTTAACATCCCAACGCTACTAGTAACACCCAGTAAATTAGGCTGTATCAATGATACGCTACTCTCTATAGAGGCTCTTAAAAATAGAGATATAGAGTTTGATTGGTGTGTAAATCTCTATCAAGATAGAGAAGATTTTGATAGAGTTACTAAGCCATTTTATGATGAGGTGTTTGTAGATTGGTGGTGTGTTGATGATGGATTTATTTGGAATAAAAAAACTTTATTTTAGTTAATATTAATGTTAGAGATAGTATTTTGAGTTATAATTTAATTTTAATTCATTGGGTGTTGGGTGATAGTTAC
Source organism: Sulfurovum sp. (assembly GCA_045267865.1). Classification (GTDB taxonomy): domain Bacteria; phylum Campylobacterota; class Campylobacteria; order Campylobacterales; family Sulfurovaceae; genus Sulfurovum. The sequence goes on from JASFZJ010000064.1 coordinate 26,180, forward strand.
CATATTTTTACTCTTTTTTAAATGTTTCTATTATTAGAGCATAATTTTTTTAGAGTTAGCTTGTTTTTTCATCGGATTTACCTACTCAACCTCACCACCTCAATCTTATCAAACTCATCTTCTAAAACAAATTTTTGCTCTATATCTATATCTTTGAGTTCCACAGATTTACCATCTATTGAGACTTTTGCCCAGCCTTTTTGACATTGGAGTTTTGGGTTACTTAGTAGCAGTCTCTCTTTTATTGATTTTAGTTGTTGCCTTTTGGTTTCTATTTTATAGGCGATGGCTCTGTTGAACTCATCTATGGGTTTTATCTTTTGAGATTTTGACTCTATTTTATATGATATGGCTATTTTGAGTTCATCTCTTACTCTATTAAATCTCTCTTGTGTCTGTAGTAGTTGCAAAGATGGAGAGCTATTTAGTAGGCTCTCTTTTGTATATTTCAACTCTCTTGATAGAGTCCCTATTTTTTTATTTATAAGCTCTTTAAATCTCTGTTTGCTACTCTCTAGTGTATATAGTATCTCTTGGGAGTCTGGGAATATCATCTCTATAGATGCACTAGGAGTAGGAGCGCGTAAATCTGCTACAAAGTCACTAATCAACACATCTACCTCATGTCCCACAGCACTTACTATAGGGGTATTCATAGCAAATATAGCCTCTGCTACGATTTGCGTATTGAAGCTCCATAAATCTTCGCTACTTCCTCCTCCTCGTCCGACTATCACTACATCTACACCTAAGCTATCAGCAAGTTTTAATCCATGTACTATTTGTGAGGGAGCATTATCTCCTTGGACTAGTGTATCTACTATCGTTACCTCTACTAATGCCCATCTCTTCTCTATGATTTTGAGCATATCGTAGAGTCCAGCACTCTCTTTGGCAGTGACAAGTGCAATAGTGTTTATATATTTTGGTATAGGTTTTTTATTGGCTTCATCAAAGTAGCCTTTTGATTTAAGAGACTCTTTGAGCTGTTCGTACGCTAATGCCAATGCCCCCTTACCGTAAGGCTCTATATTGGTAGCATAAAATTGATACTCGCCTCTAGGCGTATAGACTCCGATTGAGCCGTGGATAACTATACGCATCCCATGTTTTATTTGGAATTTGAGTCTACCAACAGCTGAACGCCACATCACACACTTGATACTACTATCTTTGTCTTTGATAGAGAAGTATAGATGTCCTGATGAGTGATAAGTGAGAGAGGAGACTTCACCCTCGACGCTCACTTGTACAAAGGTAGCCTCAAGGAGTGATTTGATTTTTATATTGAGTGAAGATACACTCATCATAACGCTACTCATCGTGGTTATCTTTTTTGTGCTACTAAAAGAGTAGAGATACCTAGAGAGAAAGATTTGGTATATTTCATCTCAAATCCTGCCTCTTCAAGCTCTTTTTGAAGCATCTGCGTAGTCAAAAACTCCTCTATAGACTCTGGTAAATATCTATATGCTTTATAGTTTTTAGATACAAACCCTCCGATAGTAGGTAGTATCTTTTTCATATAAAAATCTACTATTTTGGAGGCTAATCCACTCTTATCTTGTTTGGTAAATTCCAAAATCACCACCATACCACCAGTTTTTAACGCACGGTTAAACTCATTGAGGGCTTCTACTCTATCTACCACATTTCTGATACCATAAGAGATAGAGATTATATCAGTTTCACTATCATTCAGAGGCAATTTTTGTGCTTTACCCTCTAAAAACTCTGCGAAATCCACCTTCTCTTTTGCCACACTTAGCATACCCACAGATGGGTCAATACCTACAAATTTATCTACTGTGATATTGTGCTTTTTGGCTCTATCTCTCCAATAAAGTAACAAATCACCAGTCCCAGTGGCAACATCAGTTATCTGTGTTAGCTCCTTTTTACCTAGAAGCTCATAAGCTTTATCACACCCCTTTTTACGCCACTGCTTATCTATCCCAAAGCTCAATACTCTATTTGTCAAATCATAAGTTGATGCAATCTCATCAAACATACCTACGATTTTATCCTGTTTCTCTATTTTAGTTTCCATTATCTACCCTCAGATATATTATTATCTGTATTATATTTTAAATTGTCTCAAAATAGCTTAGGAGAGTTAAAAAGTCGTAATAAAAACTACGAAAAAATTCAACTTTTACCCTCCAATCCCAACAAAATCAGTAATTTCATTCCATTCATCATTGCAAATCCCACTATCTTCCTTAAATTGAAGCACACTTTCACTACAAGAAAGGGAGGAATTTGGAGAGTAAAAAAGGTTGATACAACTTATTTTAAAACTTTTATATGGACACTTGAAAAACATATAGAAGAGAGAATAGTGGATTTGTTAGGAATATATTTAATTTCTATCTCTAACCCTCAAAAATACAGGAAACCGAGGCTTTCCATATTTGGTTAGATTTTGATACTTAAATGTTATCTCTTCACCTATAGATGGAGGATTTTTACGATTTTCATTACTTAATCCTGTACCTATCTTAAAAAGAGTCCCATTTTTCATTTGACACTTTATCGCACCTACCATATTCTCAAACTTACCTCTTCCTTCTGTATATCCCACCACAATACACTCATCATCTTTAAATCTTTTTACTTTTAAAGCTTTATTAGTGCGTCTATTTATATAAGGTGCTTTAGGGTCTCGTACAACGATTCCTTCTCCTTTTTTATCCTCTATCTTTTTGAGAAATTTATATAACTCTTTTCTATTTCTTATCTCTATTTGTGGTAAAATTTTAATAATATCACTCTCATAAGATTTCACTTTTTCAAGCCGTTGAAACAGCCTACCATCAGCATTAGGAACTTCAAATATATAGTGTTTTATCTCTCTCCATTGAGTGCTAGGAATTTTATCTCTAACGATAGAAGATATATGTTCAAAATCTCTCCTCTTAGTCCAAAGCTCACCATCTATCTCAAATGGAGGATAATCTCTAGTAAACCAAGCAGGTGCATTAATCTTTTTGCCACTACGACTTAGCAGTTGCGTACCACTCCAATAGGCTCTAATGCCATCAAGTTTTTCACTCACTACCCAGCCAGATATATTTTGCTCTTTATAAGTTTTAAGTAGTAAAAGTTGAGGTCTCTCTGCCCATAATAGTAGGGGAAGTATAAGGTATATTAGTTTTAGCATAAGTATCTCCATAAGATTAAAATAGATTATCGTGATATTATACTCTCAAAAATGATATAATACAAAAAAAAAGGATTATTATGCAAAAACTATTATTTATACTGTTATTGGTTGTCTCAACATATCTCTATGCAAAAGTGGAAATAGTGAGGTCATATTATGAGAGTGGGGAGCTTTATAGTGAGATAAAATATATAGATGGTAAGCCAGATGGGATAGATACAGTATTTTATAAAAATGGAAATATCAAAACACAAACGAATTTTGTAGATGGTGAACTTACAAAAGAGAGTAAAATATTTGATGAAAATGGAAATATAGAGTATAAACTAAATGATGAGGGTGGAACTTTTTATCCTAAAGGTGAAGATTTTGGTATAAGCTTTAAAAATGAAAATAATAATATTATTATTTCAGGAGTAGAGTTTAAAGATGAAAATAAAAAAAATGCTCATATAAACCTAAAACAATATGGTGATAGTGTGGAGTTTGATGTCAAAGATGGTCAAATAGATGGATTACTTACCTTGAGTGATAATATATCTGGAACTCAAAAGATAGAGTATAAAAAAGGGGAAAGAGATGGTATCTCAAAGTATTATCGTAAGGGTAAATTCTATAAAGAAGTAGAGTATAAAAATGATAAAAAAGAGGGTGTAGCTAAAGAGTATTATGATAATGGAACTCTAAAGAGCAAAGTATTTTATAAAAATAACACTCCACACAAAGAAGCAATTAGTTATCGTAAAGATGGCTCAATTAGTTCAAAGATACTCATAAATGATAATAATCAAACCACAAAGTCTATATATAATGAAGATGGTGATTTGGTATCTACTTATAATATAGATATAAATAATGTTCATATTCCTACATATAATAATAATTTTAATAAAACTGATATTGAAACTAATCAAATATATAAGCTATACTATAATGATGGTGCATTAAAAGAGAGTGTAAATATTACTACCAACAAAGGCGAGGCAAGAGGATACTATAGAGATGGTAAGCTTAGATATATTATCCCTTATATCAAACAATATGCATCAGGAGAAGCTCAATATTTTGATAAAAATGAGACTCTAATAGCTTCTATCATGTTTAAAAAAAATAGTAAAAATGGTATTACCAAAGTATATTATCCAGATAGTAATAGAACTCTAAAATATAGATACAACTATCAATATAATAAACTAAATGGTATCAAAACAAAATATCTAAAAGATGGTACTCTTGATTATAATATCACTTATGTAGGTAACTATATTGCACCCACAAAAGATATAAGCTATAGAGAAGATAATGTTAGTAGAGTTAGTTTTTATGAAAATAATAATACAGAGTATAATATATCTATCCAAGAAAATGGTAAGTCAGTGATAAAAGCCTACTTCGATAATGGAGATATAGAGTTTGAGATAAATTATGCAAATGGTGAAAAAAATGGTACAACTTCTATCTATTATGGAGAAAGAGAGTTGGCTGATGTAATTGGATTTAATACATTTTATATAGGTAAAGAGCTAAAAGCGACTCCTCATACTTTGAGAAAAAATCTAGAGTTTCTATCCAATAAACTTAATGGTACTACTAAAACATATAATATACATGAAGATTTGATAGAGGAGACAGAGTATGAAAATGGTCTCAAACATGGTATGAGTATAGAGTATAGATATGGTGGTAGAAGAGAGATACCTTATGTATATGACAAGAAAAATGGTAAAGAGATATACTATATTAATGGAGAGTTGCAAGAGGAGACAATTTATAAAGATGATAAAAAAAATGGATTAGAGATACATTACCTAAATGGAATTATATCATCAGAAGCAACATACAAAAATAATAAAAAAGATGGAAGCTATAGAATGTATTATCGTGATGGCAAGATATTGATGGAGGAGTGGTACAAAGATGGTAAGCAAGATGGCTATCATAGAGATATGTCTCAAGATGGTACTGTATATTCTGAAATTTTATACAAAGATGGAGAGAGAGTTTATGAGAGAGAGGTGGTGGAGTAGTAGCCTAAATGGCTAAGGATTAAAATATAAATAAAGTCTATTTTTTGTAGGTTTGGCACTGCCAAACACCCTAGTTTGGTCAGTTTGTTTGGTGATACCAAATCTACGAATACTTGGTATTATTTAAATTCTAAACCAATCCCAATTCAGCTAATAGAGGTCTAATTCTACTAGAAATATTGGATAAATCTTGATATAGTAGCTCCATACCTCTATCTTCGGCTATCCACTCTTCTATCTTTTTGAAGCTTGAATTTTTCTCATCTTCTGATAGTAGTTTATCTTCTATGATAGTCTCTTTTATCTTTTCCAAATGACTCATATTTGATCTGCTCATATTGTACTCCTTTACTATGTTATTATTATATTGTAGCACCAAATAGCTTTAATTATTCATTTTTTTGCTCTTCAAGTAGTTTTGCCATTTGAAGATAGGTACTGATATAGTGGTTGAAAAATGTAGCCAACTCTACATCTTTATCATTAAATTCAACTTCATTTTTTTTGTTTAGAAACTGTAATACTCCAATAGGATGACGAAACGCATCAAAGACAACCAATGCAAGTATATTTTGTGTGAGATACCCTGTCTCTTCATCTATTTTTTGTAAAAAACGCCTATCTTCATAAGGGCTATTTACAACGATAGCATCTTTACTTTTAAGGGCTGCTCCTGCTAGACCTTTGTCTGCGTCTATATCTATTCTATCTACTCCATCAGATATTTCTGTCCAAAGGCGATTTCGTTTTTCATCATATACAAAGACAGAACACCTATCACAGTCGAGGAGTTCTACGGCATATTCAGCTATCATCGGCAGTCCCTCTGCAATCGATGGTCTATGCAGTAACTCTCGTCCAAATGAGGCTAATCTATTAAATTTTTCTAAGTCTCTATACATTTTTATTCCTTTTTTGTTTTACTCTATCAAAATAGATAATATCTCTATCTTTTAGGATTACTCCATCTTGAAGTAGGATATTATACTCTATGCTCTCTTGAGAGATTATATCATTAAAAGAGGGTTTGAGATGCATTATTGAGACCGTTAAATCATCTCTTTTGAGTTTAGTTAGCTCTTGTTTTAATATTTTGGGAGTGAGGTGTTTGCTATCTTTTGCCAATTTATCATATTGAGAAGGAAAAGATACATCTATGCAGAGTGTATGGATGGTATTGTCAGCATTAAGTCTATCCCAAATAGTATCACTACAGTATGTATCTGCTGTGATAAAGATACCTTGATTAGATTGTTTGATGATATAACCACAGCTCCCTTGTAGATGGTTGGTTTTTATAGGAGTGATTGTATATCCATCCATCTGATAAGTGGTATCTATCTCTATTGTGATGAGTTTTACTACAGGTATGTTACTATTTGGGAAGTGTATTTTGGTGAAGTCAGGCCATATCTTGTTATTAAATATATGTTCTCTCATAGAGTCTATCGTCTCTTTAAGGGCATATACTTTTATAGGGCTTCTCTTTTGCCATATCACATCATCAGCTAGAAATGGAATATCGCAAATATGGTCAAGGTGAGAGTGGGTTAGAAATATTGTATCTATCTCTATCATATCCTCTCCCAATCCATCAATTAGGTTACCCGCATCAATAACTCCATTGTGTGAAATTTGAATAGAAGTTGAGCCTTTATCTCTTGTTCTCGCACCATTTACACCCAAAAAATTAATATAATCTCTCATTGTTATCTTTTCCTCTATTTTGTATTAAAGGCAAATATGCCATTAAAATCTTTTATATGTTCTTTCTCTAAAATGATACATCGCTCTTGATACATCTTATATAGATGATGATTATATCTATTATATAGTACCTCAAAAACTCTTTTGGCTTCTATAAACTTGGATTTTCTATAGACTAAAAGTGCTTTATCATACTCTTCAAGCTCATCTTGAAGCTTTTCATCTATATTTTTACCTTTGGCTATCACCTCAAAGATAGTGGTAGTATTTTTCTTGCCTTTAACACTCACTAAATCTAATTCTCTTAATATATAATCTTCTCTTAGAGCATCTTTGGTAGCTTGGGATATGATAAGCCGTACACCATAATGTTTACACAATCCCTCTAACCGTGAGGCAAGGTTTACACTATCACCGATGATAGTATAATCAGAACGACTACTAGCCCCCATCTCTCCTATTGTGACACTCCCCACATGGATACCTATTCCTATATCTATAGTAATATCATACTCATCTTTTATCTTTATATTTAGTTTTTTTAGTATAGTTAGTTGTTCTAATGCACTGGTAACGGCACTATCTGTATGATTTAATAAATCAGTAGGTGCGTTCCAATAAGCCATAATTGAGTCACCTATAAACTTATCAATTGTACCATAATTGCTGATGATATTCTCTACCATCGGTATCATATAGGTATTAAGTAGAGAAATAAGCCTTGTTGGACTTCCAATAGTCTCATAGATAGAGGTAAAGGAGCGAATATCACTAAAAAATATAGTTACCTCTTTCTCTCGTGGTTCTAGTAAATTTTTGGTCTCATTGGTCATAATATCATTCATTACAGCAGGAGATACTTTGCGTGAAAATGCCTCTTGAAATTGTTGTTTGAGCTGCTTGATAAATATAAAACGCATAAGCAAAATAATAATAGTTGAGAGGAAAAATGCGAAAAGAGGAAAAATAATATTAAGAATAATTCCCTTACCAAAGAGAAGATAATTAAAGAATAGATACAAACCATATAGAGAGCCTATCCATATAGGAATTACCAACCAACCACTCACAAAATAGAGTAATAGAGCCGTAGAGAGTATAGTTATACATATAAGAGCGATATTAATAAAAGCTTCATCTTGAGGTATCGCTATAAAATCTTTGGCTAAGAGTGCATCTATAGCATTAGCATGTATCTCAACTCCTGCCATAACCTCATCAAATGGCGTAGCTCTAAGGTCTGATAGTCCAATAGCAGAAGTCCCAATAAGTAAAAACTTCCCTGCTACTTTTTTGGCATCCACTCTATCTTTCATCACATCTACTGCTGATATATAATCAAAATGCTTCCCTGCACCACGGAAATTAAGACTCATCCGACCATGTCTATCTATAGGAATATTTAAATCTCCCATAGTAATACTCTCTGCTCCTGTAAAAGAGTTTTGGAGTATCACTTTGTCTCTATTATTATATATTCGTATCATCTCTAATGCTAATGAGGGATAGAGCATATCATCATAACGCATAATCAAAGGAATACTGCGTACCACTCCATCCTCATCAAAAAATGTATTAAAAAATCCACTTGAATAGAGTGAGTTTTGGATACAGTCGATATTGAGTTTTACTCCTATGGGTTGAGGTATATATCGCTCAGAAGTTAAACCTTTTTCTATAAAGACAGCAGGAATAGAAGGAGCTTTTGTGTTCTTGAAATCAAATGAGAAAAAATACCCACCAATTACAGGTGAGGAGGCTACTACTTGGGCTAAAGCAAAATCGCTAGGGTGTTTACATAAGTTAGAAGAGTTATTAATATCTTTGGGTATAGCTGTAGCATCACTCTCCGAAAATACCATATCTAGCCCAATAATTCCTGCATCTAGTTGGGTAAGCTTTTCTAATAGTTCTGCTGTAATACTACGAGACCATGGCCACTGTCCATATTCAGAAAGACTCTTTTCATCTATATCTATAATAGCCACATTCCCTGTAGTTTTAATCTCTCCTCGTAACACAAAAAGAAAATCCCTCAAATGGTTATCAAGAGATAAAAAACTATTGGGAATAACAAGATATAGAGAAGAGAGTGATATAGCAAGGATTGATAAAATTACAAATAGACTCAAAAATCTTTTAATCATCTCTTTTCTTTTTATAGAATTTATGGTGTATGAGCAGGAGGAGGAGTAGGAATATTAGTAGAACCTGTTTTAATATTTATACCAGTATTATGGATTAAAATATCTCTATTTTCCACCTTTTTTGAACCCTTAATCCTTTTTGCTTTGGGTGCTTTAGGGAGTATAGCCATACTCCATAGTCCATTGTGCAAAGTTATATTATGACCTGCATTGAGAAGATATGTTTTAATCTTAGTATCAACGATAATTGTACCACTGATACACCCTATATTCTCTTCACTTCCCTTTACTTCACCATAAAAATGCGTTCCTCTAATACCGATAGTAGCCGAACGAGTTTTGATATGAAATCTTTTGGGTGCTATTTTGGATATTTTACCTGTGATAACACGGAAAAACCCTCTCTTAAGCTCCATAGAAACTTTAGGTTTTTGTCCATTACCATAAGTATAAGTATCAAAGCTATATTCAGAGTTTGCACCTATAGTAATGATAGTTTTATCTTTCATTATCACTTGTACTTTGCTATTTTTAGCTGTAGTAATAGAGTCTCTTACTTTGATAGTTGCACCATTTTTTATTTTTATTATTTTATTGGCACGATGTATATTAGATTTGCCCTTGACTCCTGAGATAGTACCAATATTACCAAATACCAAGAGAGGTAATAACATAAGCGATAGTAGAGATAATTTCATAAAAGCTCCTTATATTTTATTGGGTTTATTATATCGTAATAGCTTTTATAATATCTATATTTTAATAAATTTAGTGCATTATATATTACTACAATAGACCTAAATTGCCCTGATACTTTTGCTCCATTTACTTTGCATCCAGTCTCATCTATTCTGACTTGAGATTTTACATCCAAATTTAGTAATCATTTTATACTCTTCTCAATCTTTTTCGCCAACTGCCAAGCCAACAACCCCAAACTCTCTTCCACCAATTTCGTATTACCATGGGTGATAAACTCATCTTCATACTCAAATGAAGTCACTTCTATATTCATTATCTTCTCTTCGCTCAAAAACTCCAAAATTGCACTTCCTACGCCACCCATTTTGGCACTGTCGCTAAAGACAAACCACTTTTTATACTTTTTACTTAAACTTTTTAATATCTCTTTATCTAGTGGTTTTACAAAACGCAAGTCTAGTATCGCTACTTCTTTGTCTAGTAGTTTGGCTGTGGCTTCTGCACGACCAACACCGTTGCCATAACCTATCAATAATATCTCTTCGCCCTCTTGGAGTAATACTGATTTCCCTAATTCATACTCTGGACTCTCGCAATCAGTGGCGATAAATGCACCTCTTGGGTATCTAAATGCTGATGGGTGGTGGTAGTCTTTGACAAATGCCATACATAGCTTCATAGTGGTTTTGTTGTATGGGGCTAAAATGGTCATATTTGGGATACCTCTCAAAAATGATATATCAAATACTCCTTGATGTGTCTCTCCATCTTCTCCTACTATCCCTGCACGGTCGATGGCAAATGTTACGCCCAAATCCATAAGACAAACATCGTGTACCACTTGGTCAAATCCTCTTTGCAAAAATGTGGAGTAAATGGTACAAAAAGGCTTAAATCCCTCTTTTGCCAATGCACCCATAGATGTCACGGCGTGTTGTTCTGCTATGGCTACATCCCAAAATCGTTCTGGGTATTTCTCCATCACAGCTGACATTCCCGTACCTGTGGGCATCGCTGCTGTAACTCCTACGACTTTTTCGTCTTTATCTGCTAATTCTACTATCGTATCAGAAAATATCTGTGTGGCTGAGGGTTCGCCAAGTTTGAGAGGTGCTTTGCCTGTTTTCAAATCAAATGCACTCACTCCATGCCAATGCTCTTTTGTCCCTTCTGCTATCTCGTAACCTTTGCCTTTGGTAGTTTGGACATGGATTATCACAGGTTTGCCCAATGCCTTAGCCACATTTAGCGTATCTATTAGAGTCCCTATATCGTGACCGTTTACAGGACCAATATACTCTATACCCAACTCCTCAAACAATATACCAGCAGGAGTGATAAGCTTAAATGACTCCTCAAATCTCTTTGCCATATATTTAGCATTGGGTGAATTTTCTAGCACTTTCTCTACTCCAGCCTTGAACTTCTGATAAAAAGAACCTGCCATCGTTTGAGATAGTAGTTTACTTATCGCTCCAATAGGCTTGGCTATGCTCATCTCATTATCATTGAGTATGATTACTACAGGATATTTCCTATCTCCTAGCTCGTTGAGTGCTTCATATACCATTCCTGCACTCATACTACCATCACCGATAAATGCCACAGGTATCCTATCCTCATCACTAAGTGCTATCGCTTTGGCTGCACCTACAGCTAGAGATATAGAAGTAGAACTATGTCCAGATACGAAATAGTCATAAGGAGATTCTGATGGTTTGGTATATCCACAGATACCATTAAATTGACGCAGAGTATCGAAGCTATCCCATCTACCTGTAAGGAGTTTATGAGCATAAGCTTGATGACTCACATCAAAAATAAAAGGGTCAGTAGCCACATCAAAAACCTTGTGCATAGCCACAATAAGGTCAGTAGCCCCCAAAGTAGAGCTTAAATGCCCACCATTTTTGCTCACAGTATCTAGTATCTTATCTCTAATCTCTTGTGCCAATATATCAAGCTCTTCTACAGAGTACTCTTTTATGTTCATATAGTCCCATCTCGTTGCTGTTTTGTTTTTACTTCGTTCCCACAATTTTGTGAGAATGCATAATTATATTTAATATCTCTAATTACAGTATGAGTTCCCAAGAATATCGTGGGAACTAAATTTTTTTTCTTCCTTTACTATACCAATAAAAAGTTATCAAAGAAAATATCATTCTGTTTGTGCGTTCCTACTGTTATGCGAATGGCATTCATACCATACGAGGCTAAGTTTCTGATGATTACTCCTCTTTTTAGAAGCTCATCGGCTACATAAGTAGAGTTCATACTATCATCAAACAGATATGTAATGAAGTTGGTATAGCTTTCTATATACTCAAAGCCTTGATTGTTGGCAAACTCTTCATATCGTTTTATCTGCTCTGTGTGTAGGGCTATCGACTTGGCTACAAATTCATCATCTTCACATGCTACTATCGCAGATGCTAGAGATAGAGAAGATATGTTAAACGGTGGACGCATCTTGTATAGTTGCTCTATAAGTGATGTATTGGCTATCCCATATCCTACTCTCATACCACCTAATCCATAAGCCTTGGAAAATGTGCCTAGATATATCACATTGACAAACTCCAATATATCATTTGGTTCTAGTGCATAATCTGCATCTTTGGCTTTGGCGTACTCCATATATGCCCCATCTACTACGATGAGGGTGTTTATATCCACAGCGTCTATGATTTTGAGTACATCTGCTCGTCTCATACCATCACCTGTTGGGTTGTTTGGTATGCATAGATAGATGATTTTGGGTTTGTGTCTTTGGTATTCTAGTATAAACTCATCTACTTTGTGCTGATAACTAGGAGTCCTCAATATAGTAGCACCCATCTGCTTGGCATAAATCTCATACATCGCAAATGTCACAGCACTCATAAGCACACTAGACTCCTCGTCAAGCACAGCACGAGAGATAAACTCCAACACTTGGTCACTCCCTGCTCCTATGATGATATTGTTATCTCTCACTTCAAACTTTTTGGATAATGCCTCTTTGAGTTGGAAAAAGCTATCATCAGGATATAGATGTGCTTTGTTTGCATTGTCTTTGATAGCTTGAACTACAGCAGGGCTTGTACCTAGTGGATTTTCATTTGATGCTAGTTTGACTACATTTTCAGGGGCTATACCATACTCTCTAACTACAAGCTCAATAGGTTTACCTGCTTCATAACTTTTGATATTTTCTAATACTTTATTAAATTTCATTAAAAATCCTCCGTCTCTTTGACATAAGAACCCAATACCTTTATCTCTTTGGTATATTCATCTAGTATCGGCTTGATATGCTCATCTTCTATATGACCATTGAACTCTATGAAAAATAGTGATTCGCCTTTGAGTATATGAGATTTTATCTTGGTCAAATTGATATTTGCTTTCTCAAAATGGCTAAGAAACTTGACCAATACACCTGACTCATCAGGCAGACTTACGAGGATAGAAGTCTTGTCATTGCCAGATGGTGCATTTTTGAAATTACTAATGATAAAAAACCTAGTTCTATTGTCTCTATTATCCTCTATATCGTGAAAACGGATAGGAATATTATTAATCTTCGCTGCCACAGAAGAGCATATTGCTGCCGAAAATGGCTCGTTTACGGCCAATTTTGCACCTTTGGCTGTAGATTCTACAGGTATAAGTTCTACACTATCTAGCCCAAAATCTTCCAAGAATTTATGACATTGACCAAATGCTATATCTTTGGAGTAGATTTTGGTAATCTTGGTTATATCTTCACAAATAGTAGCAAAAGAGAAGTGAACATCAATCATCACCTCTGCTATAATCTGCAAATCACACCTCTCCAAAGATGTAATAGTATCACTCACTATCCCATTGGACGAGTTCTCTATTGGAATAACACCAAACTTCACAGTACCCTTGGCGACTTCACGAAATACACCAGTGATAGAAGAGATAGATATATAATTACTCATAGCACCAAATTTGGTCTCTGCTGCTTGATGAGTAAAACTAGCTTCAGGTCCCAAATACGCCACACCCTCAGGAAGCTCCAGATTTCGAGCCACGGCAAACATCTCCAAAAAGAGTGCATCAATAGCCACATCAGTCAATTTGCCACTATTTTGGCTCTTTAGACGGTTAAGTATCGACTGCTCTCTCTCTGGACGATAGATAGGCGACCCATTACTATTTTTGAGTTCTCCTACCTGATGAACCAATTCCATCCGTTCATTATATAGCTTCAACAGAGTATCATCTATCGCATCTATACCTACTCTCAAATCATCTAGTGTCATATCTATCTCCTCTTTAATTATTTTCTTAACTCTTCAACCTCATTAGGGCTTAAACTCAAAATAGTAGCAATCTCTTCAACAGTTTGACCCAAAGAAAAAAAAGCTTTTATAGATACTTTAAAAACTTCTTTTTTGCCTTTATCTATACCTTTTTCCATACCATCTTCCATACCAATCATATAAAAAGGTGTCTTTTTTATATCAACACTAAACATTTTTATTCCTTTCTTTACTTTATATTCTAAGTCTCTATTGCTAGAGAGTACATTTACTTTTTTAATATAATTTTCATACTTAAGTTCATCGCCTTATTTACTCGTAATGTTCCCACATTCTATAAATTTTTATTATTTTATTATTTTATCATTTTCAAAAATTTCATAAACTAATCTATGTTGTCTATTTATTCTACGGCTTATTAAACCTTTTAGATTACCTTTTAAATATTCATATTCAGGTGGATATTGAAGTGGATTAATTTTAATAAGTTCTAATAAATTTAAAGCTTTTGGCTTTAATCCACTTGAGCTAATTTTTTAGCATCCTTTTGTGATTGAGACATAAAAATTAATTTATATTCTACCATTCTAACTTATCTAATGTTACACCATTTGCTATAGGTTCATTTCTAGCATCTTGAATACTTTCTACCATTCCATCAATACTTCTTAGATATATATCATCTGATATATACTCTGATTTATCTAATACAATCACTTCTTGTTTAGAAAAATGATTTAGTAACCAAAGAAATTTATCATAAATACCATCTTCTATCTGTAAAGTTATTGTTTGCATAAAAATCCTTTATAATTTTATATATTTTACCATAAAAGTTAATATTCTTCTATTATTTACCCAAATACTCTATCTCCATACGCACTTGGTCTTCGTAAGTTTCTCTTGCTCTGATGAGTCTATCTTTACCATCTTTCAATGCTACTTCTGCTGACTTGTCTCTTGTATTATAATTACTAGCCATCGTAAACCCATAAGCTCCAGCACTATGTATAACCAATATATCATTGTGTGAAAGTGGAGGCAAAGGCACATCTTTGCCAAAGAAATCACCACTTTCGCATATCGGACCTACTACATCAGCAGGAGTTTTTTCACCCTCAACTCCTAAGGCTTCTATCTTGTGATATGCGTTGTATAGGCTCGGACGCAAAAGGTCGTTCATCGCTCCATCTACTATTACAAATCTTTTCTCTCCATTGACCTTTTCATATAGCACTTTGGTAAAAAATGCTCCTGCATTTGCTACCATATATCTTCCTGGTTCGCATAGTAGAGTTAAATCTAATCCTTTGGTCACTTCAAATATCGCTTGTGTGTAGGCTTCTGGTGAAATAGTAACCTCATCGTCATATACCACTCCGATACCTCCACCTACATCAAAAAACTTAATATCTATATTGATGGCTTTGAGTGAACGAACCAAATCAGAGACTATGCTACAAGCTTCACGAATGGGTTCGAGGTTAATAAGTTGTGAACCAATATGAAAATGGATACCTATAGGATTAAGAAATTCTGATTTGTTGGCATATATGTACATTCTCTTTGCCATATCTATCTCTACTCCAAATTTATTTTCGTGTAGTCCTGTGGAGATATATGGATGCGTTTGTGGGTCTATGTTGGGATTGACTCTGATAGATATTCTAGCCTCTTTGCCTAGCTCTTTGGCTACCATCTCTACTCTCTTCATCTCTGCTTCACTCTCTAGGTTGAGTAGTAGTATATCATATTTCAACGCATCTCTTATCTCATCATCTCTCTTGCCTACACCTGAGAATATAATCTTGTATTTAGCTACTCCAGCAGTTAATGCCCTCTTGACTTCACCGATACTCACACAATCAGCACCTGCTCCTAATTGGGCTAAGTGGGCTATAACTGATAAGTTTGAATTGGCTTTTACTGCGTAGTTGATAAGTGACTTTTTGCCACCAAAAGCATTTTTGAGAATGGTATATCTATCTTCTATATAATCAAAATCATATACATATAGAGGTGTACCATATTTTTTTGTTAAATCTTTATAATCAATATTCATTTAGTTATCCTAGTTAAGGTCTTGTTTTGAGGTGATTTTATCCAAAAGTTGATTAAAGAGTAGAAAGATGGAGCAAGAGCTTAGCCTATCGGTAAATTTGATTACCGATAGGAGTCAAGGTTTTAAATATTTACTGTTTTTTGAGACATCTTACAGAGTAACCTGTAGCTCTATAAGCTCTTGACCATAATGTTTCAGTCTCCGTATAAGTAAAGGCATACGATGTATTATTCGTACTACTTGTGTCTGTTGTCCAGATAAATCCTTTTACATTTGCTTGTTCTATATTTGATGAACCAGTTGACCTTGAACCTGATACAGCAAAATGTAGAGGTGAAATAAAAGCACTTGCACTATCAACAATTCCTTCAGCATCTGCTAATGCAGTAATTTCAGCTATACTAGGAACATACCATCCAATTGGACATACACTATTGATAGTCAATGATGACCAACTTGCTTGTCTCTCTGTGATAAATCCTGATGTCTCTACATTTCCTCCTGCTGTACTCAACCAATCAAAATTTCCTGTAGATGATATCTCATGGAAAGGAGAACTATATGGAAAACTATCAGGATTAGCATTAGTAGCTATAGAGTTTCTTTTTTGGTGACCATCTGCACCTCTACCCCATTGATATAAAGCTCCATAACAGGTTGAATCCATATAATTAGCACACACTGAAGGAGAACCTAAGTCTCTATCCAACCAAGTCCTACCATCAGTAGGATATACTTCACAATATACTTTTCCCGTAAAGCTAAAACAAGCACTATCTTCATCATAAGGGTCACTGATATAATTATTTGGAGTTAAAGATATATTATCCTCTGTTCCATTTGTATAATCATCTCCATCACAATTAGCTTCTTGCCATAGAGCGTTACTATTATCATATCCTCTATATCCTGCTGATTGTGATGGGTCACAAGAGTTTAGGGGACTAGAAGGAGTAGATGCTGATACTTCTGCTCCATCTTTGATACCATCTCCATCTGTATCTGGATTTTTATAGTCTGTATGCCATGTATTATTTTCATCACTATTACTAAGTCCATCATTATCTCTATCACAAGTTCCTGCTTCTA
>JASFZJ010000065.1:0-6971 GCA_045267865.1 Sulfurovum sp.
AGAGGTATATATCTCCCTATAGCAAGAGAAGTTTATGCTATGATAGAAGAGGGTAAAACACCTTTGGAGAGTGTAAAAGATTTATTAAAGTAAGTTAACAAATCTTTTTTATTTCATTATTAGATAAACTTTTTACTCTATCTTCTATAATATCAAGTGTATTTATTATCTGACTTGAGTATAGATTGAGGTGTTTAAGCTTTGTTACTATTTCTTGTTTTTCAAAACTTGTTATATTTTTTGAGTTGAGTGTAGCTATTTTGTATAATATATTTCTTTTGGTAGGGATTACAAAAAATATTTTATAAATATCAATGTATAGTTCATTGAGTGTATTATTATGACTCTCTACTCTCTTTATAAGATGTTGTGTAGATGGAGATATACTAAGCTTACTTCCCTCTGTATATAACCACTGTCCAAAATGTGAGACAACATCATTTATCTGCTTTTTGTTATCTTCAAATGACCCGAAGTTTAGGTTATTGGCTTGTTTTACCCAATGTATATGCTCTTCTTTAGCACTGCTAATGTTTTTTAAAATTGACTCTTTAATCATAATAAATTCCTTACTATATTGATAAAATATGAGATAAGTATAACGAAAAGTTCTTAAAAAGAATACTTCTACTTATAATTACTGTTTTTACATCAAATTAAAGCTTGACAATGGTTCAATAACTTGATAAACTATTGATATATATTATAAGGATTATATTATGAAAAAATTTATTCGTTTAGCATTTTTAGGTTTGGCTGTAATTGTGTTTACTGGTTGTGGTGCTGTTGTTGATGATGGTGGAAATAATGGTGTATCTATTAATATTTATGACTTAACTTATGGTTATAGTATTGAAGGATATAATGATTTTGGACAAAATGTAACATTAGAATATTGTGGTAGTGATTATCGTTATTATCGTGGTTCAGAATATTTTGAAGGTTCTTTTAATATTAATGGTTCTGGTATAGTAGTAAATATGTGGGATGATGATGGTGGAAGCTATATCATAGATAGTAATACTGGTTATTTAGAAGTTGGTTATAATTATTATATTTATGATGTATCTGATGATATTACTATTACAAATATTTTAACTCTAAGTTGTTAATATCTATGAAAATAATACTAGCACTAATACTAACAATATCCCTAACCTATACACAAGAGTCCAACACTACAGTTGAACTTAACACAACAAAATTAGATATTAATAGCACCTTAGAGCAAAATATCACAAAAGAGCTAACTAAGGTAGATAAACTCATCTCTCTTGCTAAGAGTAAATTTGGCTCACCTTATGTTTATGCCAATGCAGGACCTGATAAATTTGACTGTTCTGGGTTTGTCTATTTTGTCTTTAAAAGTAATGATATAAAAATTCCTCGTACATCTCGTGACCAATCTAAAAGTGGTGATAAGCTTACACGAAAAGAGATTAAAAAGGGTGATATACTGCTTTTTGATACAAGTGGTAGAGGTCATGTCAATCATAGTGGAGTCTATTTAGGTGATGGTAAATTTATCCATGCTAGTTCTGGCAAGGCTAAAGGTGTGACAATTTCAAGTCTTGATAAGGGATTTTATCCTAATAAATTTCGTTGGGGTATTCGCAAAATAGAAGAGCCAAAGAGAAAAGAGAAGATAGAGGATAACACAACTGTTAAGAATTAGTCTTCTCCTCTTATTTCTACTCTCATCTATATTAGCAGATGAGCCAAAAGCTCCCTATAGCATTAAGTTTGTGGGGCAGAAACATTTTGAACTCCAACGACTTCAAGATGAGATGGGTGTAGATAATATAACTATCTTTGAGTTTTGGAAAGATGATAATCCTACACTTAAAGCCAAACTCAAACCAAGCTTACACGATGCCTTAGAGAGTTTTTATGACTCTGAGGGCTTCTACGATGCCAACTTCTCTATTATAGAGACAAACACCTCAATTAGTGTACATATCCAAGAGAATAAGCCTATTATTGTTAAAGATATTAATATCTCTAGTGATTATAATATATCTCATATTATAACACTAAAAAAGGGTGATATATTTGGTGCAAAGAATTTTATATCTATCAAGAGAGATATTGTGGCAACGCTTCTTAACAGTGGATATTGTAGTTATGAACTAGATACCAAAGCCTTTGTGGATTTGGAAAAGAAGAGTGTGGAACTAAGATATATCCTCAAAAAAGGTGGAGTGTGTAAATTTGGGAAAGTAAATATCTCAGGACTTAAAACTATCAGAAAAAGTGTAATATTCTCTAGGATTAGAGCATTAGAAGGAGAAAGATTTGATATGCAAAAAGTGCAAGATACATCAAATAGTCTTTATCAACTTAATGCCTTTGATAGTGTGGTTATAAATGTAGATAGGAAGTTTTTTAATGTAGTTCCTGTAGATATAAACTTTACAGAGACCTCAAAGCCATACTATACAGAACTAGGTATGGGGTATGATACATATCTAGGCAAACGAGTCAAAGCAGAAATTACGAGATATAATTTTTTTGGTAATGCTCAAACAATAAAATTAAAAGGTTTTTGGTCACAAAAAGAACAACTTATTTCATTGGGATTTTATGTACCTGCTTTTATAAATCTTTATAAAACTCATATAGATTTGGGTACAGAGATAGGATTTTCTAATCTTGAATTTAACGGTTTTAATGAAGAGAAGAGATATATCAAAGGCTATCTCAAATATGATAATGGGGTAACTATAATAGAAGCAGGATTAGCTTCTGAATATATTGTTATAAATGGCGTAGATAACCTAAAAAATGGACTTATCTTAAATCAAGCTATAAATGAGGGTATATTTAAGCTATTTTATCCCTATATGAATTTTGTATATGATGCTAGAGATTCAAAACTAAATCCCAAAAAAGGATACTACCTCAAAGCTTATACTGAATTAGGATTAGCTAATGAAGAGGATAATAGTGCTTATCTTAAAATGTTATTTGAGGCAAGGTTAATTGATACTTATGGTGACTTGACTCTAGCAGTAGTGGGCAAAATGGGTATTATCAAGCAAGAGTTATCCAATGGACTACCTGAATCTAAATACTTCTTTGGTGGAGGTGCATATTCAAATCGTGCTTATGGATATAGGTCTTTGGGTGTAATATTCTCACCTACCCAAGACTCAATATATGGAGCATCTAGTATGCTAAATCTCTCTATGGAAGCAGATTATCCAATAGTGGGTGATTTGTATGGAGCTATTTTTATGGATAATACAATGCTTACAGAAGAGAGTTATGATTTTGGTGGTGAGATTATCTCATCTATTGGTTTTGGTATTAGGTATATGACACCTATTGGACCACTTAAAATAGATATTGGATTTAATACTCATGATAGCAGTAGATATGGTATCCAATTTCAGATAGGACAATCATTTTGATACATATTTTACTCTACAATCCAATACTATTTTTACGCAAAATTATATTATATATATTTATTATTATTATAATATTGACTATAGCTATCTACTCCATAGCCAACTCTACTGTAGTTATCCAAAAATTAGCCACAAAATACGCACCAGATTATAATATCTCTTTTGGTCGTATCTACGGTAATGTTATAACAGGAGTAGGAGTTGATAACCTTTTTTATAATAATCAAAAACTAGCAGATAGTATAAACTTTCGCTGGAACCCATCTGGACTAATGAAACAGAGTTTAATCATCAATACTCTTAAAGTCAAACAAGCAAATATAAAAGTGATAGAGGTCTTTATCAAATCTTTTGAGACCAATGGCAGTGATGATAATCTCACTAATGATACGAATAGTAGCACTCCTACTATTCCTTTTAAGATAGAACTTCAAAAGTTAGAAGTAGATATAACGGCTATAGAGTATGAGCCTGTAGAGATTAAATATCTCAAACTCAAAGTAGAAAATGCGATATTTGATTTAAAAACTTTCACACTTCAAAATGCTAATTTGGAACTCAATGGCTCTTCTAATCTAGTAGATATATTTTATACAACACAAGCCAAAGATAACCGACTATTTGGAGATATAAAAATAACTGTCCATAAAGAGCTTTTTGATAAGTATGAGATACCTATAAAACGAGACTCTATCGGTGAACTTAACTTAGAACTTAATATATCTACTACAGAGATAACGGCTTCTCTTGATACTCAAATGAAACAGCTTTTGATTGCCAAAAAGGGGGAGTTTAATCTTGATATTGATAGACTCACTTCTATAGCTATCTATGATATAAACCAAAGCACTCTTAGAGTCAATTCAAATGCAAAAGTTAGTACACCTTATGCCAAAGATATAGCCGTAACAAATAGTTTTATTATGGATAATAATATAAGCTATAGTGGAACTATCTATGCCAAAGAGATATTGGGAGTAGAGAAAAAGTATGTCGCTCCTGCCAAAAATTTATATATAAACTACACAGGAGATACCAAAAGCATTAAAACAACTCTCTCTTCTAATGACCTTGAGGGGAGTGTAGTTTTGCCTGATTTTACTCAAGCCATAGTGCATATTCATACCAAAAAGCCTATAGCTATCAATCAATTTGTATCTCTACCCAAAGAGCTAAATCAGACAAAAGCAAATATTATTATAGATACTTCAAGAGACAATCCTATCTATTTTGATACTAAAAAACCAATTAAAGTAACCGCGATAATCTCATCAGATATGATAAATATAAAATCACTTGTGACTTATAAAGAGAAAATAACCGTCAAAAGTAATATACAAATACCTAAAAACTCAAATCTGAGAGAGTTTAATAGAGATATAAACTGGGACAATATATCATCTATGGATATAGATGTCACTCTCTTAGATAAAAAGATTAAAGTAGCTCTCTCATCTTCAACTCTTATGATAAATCTTAATTATAATATAGATAATACGGCTTTAACTACCAACCTACATTTAGGTAATCTAAACCTAAATATAGATGGGGCAACAAAAGATAATCTCTCAATAAAAAGTAATATCGCATCTATACCAAAACTAATTGAAAGTATTAATATAATCTATAAAATAGAGAAACTTCCAATCAAAGGGAGTGCAAATATCTCTGTAGATGTAAAAAATCTCAAAGAGATAGCTATAACTATAAAATCACCTAAAATACTCTATAAAGCAGGTCGTAAGACAACATATATTATAGAAGATATAGCATTTGATATAAGTCTCAAAGAGAGTCAGATAGTGCTACAAAAATATAATCTAACTTATAATAAACAGAAAATATTTTCTACCAAACCATCTAATATAACGATAGATAAAGATAAGATTAATATCGCACCATTTTGGCTTAATGATGAAATAAAAGTTGATGGAGAGTATAATTTAAAACTCCAAAAAGGAGTCATTGATACAATTGCCAAAAGCTTTAAAATTTCTCATGATATGGTAGATGTAGAGACGAAAATAGACCTAAAAACTCTTCGTGATGGTAATAGTACCAATATCACAGGAGATATAATTCTCATTAATGGAAAGATTAAATATGATTTAGACCAAAAGAATTTTGCCTCTGATAGTGATATTATAATACTTCAAGATGTAAAGGATGAGAAACCTAGTCCATTTATGGATAAATTAAGTATAGATATTAAAGTCAAAACCAAAAATCATCTTATATATAAAAAATCAGGAATAGATATAAGAGCAAAAGTAGATTTGAGCATATACAAAGCACAATATTCACCTCTTATGGTATTAGGATTTATAGAGTTACCAAGAGGTGGAAGTTATGTTTTTCAAGATAAGAAGTTTAAATTAGATAAGAGTAAAATATACTTTACAGGAGACCCAACTAAACCAACATTAGCTATTACAGTCAAATACAAATCACTCAATCATAAGATAAAAATACGCATTACAGGAAAAGCAGATAATCCAAACATACAGTTTTCATCTAGTCCATCACTCACAGAAGAGCAGATACTCTCAGTAATACTCTTTGATACAGAGATGGGTGCTGAGAATAACAGTGGAACTGAGATGATGAGAATGATGGGAGGAGCGATAGCCAAATCAGCCCTCTCAAATCTAGGAGTAAAGATAGACCACCTAATATTGGGAGAGGGTAATAGTGTAGAGATAGGTAAAAAGATAAGTAATAGAGTAACTGTAATCTATGTTAATGATATAATATCAAGTGTCAAAATCAAGTATGAACACAATAGAAACACCGATAGTACACTACAGATGAGTCCACAGTCACAATCTTATGATATTATATTTAAAAAGAGATTTTAATCTAGGTACCTAACAAAATCAACAAACGCCTCGTCTCCCCACAGATACCAATCTACAGGATTTGCCATTTATTACCTTTTCTATTTTTGATTGGTTTTTATTTAGTAATATTATTAACCGTGGTATCAATTGTGGAAGTATTTTGATTATATAAACTCTATTTAATAAAAAATAGCAAAATAATTATTTTAATACTATACTATTTGATTATGAAATCTCATATACATAGACAATAATATTAAGGATAAATAGATGATAAATAGACTTTTAGAGAAATACTCCATAGCAGAGAAAAAAAGATTAAATAATCCCAAAACTTATTTTTTACTAAAAAAGAGTAGTCTTGCAAGAAAAGGAATCTTTATATTCTCTTTTCTATTTTTTGTTGTGTATATCGCCATATCCTTACTACTTAATGGGAAAGTATGTTATTTCTTTGTCTATTTAATATTTGCTTATTTAGGTGGGTTAGGTGTATGGGCATTAATTCATCAGAAAGTTTATAGATATGTATTCAATGAGGAGATTAACAGATGTAGGTTATATGTTAGTACAACAGAAAAATTTATGATGCGATATATGGGAACATTTCTTGGTCTTCCCGACATTCATCACCCCTATAACCTTAAATGAATATAATAAGGAATTAATATATAAACAAGGAGTACACCATCTGTTTCATAAAAGTAAATAAAATAAA
>JASFZJ010000066.1:0-32124 GCA_045267865.1 Sulfurovum sp.
ATTTCCATTTTCCAATAATATATCAATCTCTTGAGTACCACCTTTGACATTTCTTTTATCATTTTGATAGACAAAATCAAAGTTCACATTGCCAATTGTTGGATTTTTCTTGAGTGATGAATAGAAGAAGTCTTCTACTTCTAAACCAATAGACTTACTAACTCCATCTATATTTTTAGTCAGTTCTTGTATCTGTTTAGAAGTCTTTCGCATCTCTTTATCTATACTCTCACGAGATGCTCTCATCTGTTCATCCGTTTGAGCCTGTGCTTCTCTTAGTTCTAATAGTGCTTTGGTCAGCTCTTCATTTGTTATCATCATCTATCCTTTGATTTGATTATAGCACAAATGATTATTATGAGTATTCATTGTGAGCGAGGAAATTTATCTTATCTTAGAAATCAAATAAAATGCCTTAAAATCTACTTGTGATTATATATAGTATATAATCCACTATCATCACAAAATTATAAAAAGAGTCCATATTATGAATTTACAAGATTACACAAACTTTATAAACAAAAATAGTCAAAATTCCACTGAACATACTTTTAGAACTCCATTAGAAAATTTATTGAATGAGTTGAAATTAGATGATTTGATAGAGGTTATTCATGAAGCCAAAAAAGAGCTTGATGAAGATGGAACTCCTGATTTCAAAGTTATCAAAAGTGATGACTCTTCGTTCAAGAAGTTGATTGGTTATATAGAGTGCAAGAAGTTGGATTATGATTTGAACAAATTGGTAACTTCTACACAGATAGCCAAATATAACAAAACTTCTCAAAATATCCTAATCACCAACTATACTGAATTTATACTACTCAATGATGGCAAAATAACACTAAAAGCCCATATAAACGATGAAATTTCTATCATAAATATCATCAATAGGTTTTTTCAATATGAGTATGCCCTCATCAAAACTTCCAAAAAAGTGATAGAGGTTTTATCTACACAGTCGTTTTATTTATCTACTACTTTGAGAGATTATATCAAAGAGGACAAAAACTCAATTAGTAAATTTTATAAAAAGTTCAATTCACTGTTCAAGGAGTTTGGAAACTCAATTAACTATCACTACTCACTAGATGAATTTTGTGATATTTATGCTCAATCTTTGGTCTATGGACTCTTCATCGCTAGGCTAGATGGTGCTGTATTCAATGAATTAGAGAAAAACCCTATGATGAATATCCCAGAGTATTATACGCTCCTCATTGAGTTTTTGGATAGTGGTTATCAGTGGTTCAAGAGACCTCTCAAAGTGGAAATGGTCATCAGTAGTATCACCAAAAATCTCAATCTAATAGATATAGAGCATATAGAGCGAAATGAACAAACGAGCAAAGATGAGCTAATTATCTATCTATATGAAGTATTTCTCAAAGAGTATGACCTCCTTCGTGCTACTGAAAATCGCAAAGAGAGTGGAGTATATTATACACCTCAACGAGTGACCAAATTTATAGTCACGGCTGTAAGCGATATACTAGAGAGTAAATTTGATTTGAAAGATAGGTTTTTGGACAAAGATATAAAAATACTTGATTTTGCCACAGGCACAGGTACTTTTCTAGCCAATATATTTGATGAATTGTTACTCAAAGCCGATGATGAGCTATATCACGAACGCATAAAAGATAAGATAGTCAATGATATTTTTGGTTTTGAGCTACTTTTTACCCCTTATATAGTAGCACACACCAATCTGATACGAAAACTAAAAGCCAAAAATATAGAATTAAATGAAGATGAGAGAGTGGGTGTATATCTCACCAATACGCTTGATTTGTCTCAACATAGTATCAGTAATTTCTTGCCATTTCTCGAAGAGGAGACACTAAAAGCACAAGAGATAAAAAATAGAGATGATGTTTTGATAGTCGTGGGTAATCCACCTTATAATAGTAATTCAAAAGATAAAAGTGAAAAGATAGCTTTACTGTTGGAAGATTACAAGATAGGACTAAATGAGAAAAATATAAAACCTCTCAACGATGATTATATCAAATTTATTAGATTTGCACAGTTCAAAATAGACAAAGCAGGGTTTGGAGTGGTAGGAGTTATCACCAACAATAGCTTCTTGGACGGATTAGTTCATCGCAAGATGAGAGAGAGTCTATTGAAAAGTTTCGATGAGATATATATCATCAATCTACACGGCAACTCTATCAAAAAAGAGGGTGATAAAAATGTATTTGATATTATGGTAGGAGTAAGTATATCCATATTTGTCAAGCACAAAAAGCCACTCAAAGAGAAAAAACTATATTACTATTCAACTTTGGAAAATAAGCTTATAAGCAGAGAAGAGAAGCTAAACTTTTTGGAGCAAAATAGTTTGGAGTCTATCAACTGGAAAGAGTTGGAAGTAAAAGAGCCTAATTGGTTTTTTGTTTATAAAAATAATGAAAATATAGAAGAGTATAACGAGTTTATGAGTATTACTGATATTTTTAATGTTTATAGTGCTGGAATTGTTACCAGTAAAGATAATATAGCTATCCAATATACCAAAAAGAATTTGGATACGATAAAAGATGAATTTATCACTAAGAATGAAAATGAATTAAGAGAAAAATATAACCTACAAAAAGAGTCTAAAGATTGGCAACTACTAAAAGCAATAAAATCTTTTGATAAATATAACCCTCAAAAAATATCTTATCGACCTTATGATATTAGATATACAAATTACTCTAAAGGTTTTATAGGTAGAGATAGATTTGAAATTATGCAACATTTTTTAAATAATGAAAATTTAGGATTAGTTTTTAGAAAACAAGGTGTAAAGAATAATTATAATTATTTTTATGTTAGTAATTATCTTATATCAGATGGACTTATAAGAACTGATAATAAAGGAACGGAAAGTATTACACCACTATACACATATCACAAAACAATGGGTATAACCGAAAAACAACCAAACTTCACAAAAGCATTTAATGACTTTTTGGCTACTTTGACATTTGAACCAACTCCTGAAGAGATAATGTCGTATATATATGCACGGCTTCACTCTCAAAAGTATAGAGATAAATATTTTGAATTTCTAAAGATAGACTTTCCCAAAGTTCCTCTAACTAGAGACAAAAAACTATTTTTTAGATATGAGAAGTTGGGTGCTAGATTGATTGATTTGCACCTACTCAAAGAGCATAGAGAAGATAAAAGCATTATGATAAATGGACTCAAGGGGAGTCGTTTGGTAGAGAAAATAACTTTGGAAGATGATGTTTTGAGATTGAATAGTGATATAGAAATCAGTGGAGTTACAAAAGAGATATTTGCTTATGAGATTGGTAGCTACAAGGTGATTGATAAGTGGCTAAAATATCGCAAAAAAGACAAGATAGAACTCTTAACCGATGATTTGATACACCTCAAACAGATGATAATATCTATCAAAGAGACGATGAGGATTATGGTGGAGATTGATGACCTCCCTACAACCTAATACTATTTTGCTATAATCTCATATATAAATCAAAAGGAAAAAAATGCCAGTAGAAGAGATTAAAGATATTATAGATTATGGAGTTATAGGGTTATTGATTTTTTTGAGTTTCATTACTATAGCTTATAGTATTGAGAGAATGCTGTTTTATCGCTCTATAAAGTTAGAGAGTTATAGACACAAGCTTCAACTAGAGTTAGACTTATCAAAAAGACTTCCTACTATCGCCTCAATAGGTTCAAATGCCCCTTATATCGGTCTGCTTGGTACTGTTTTGGCTATTATCTTGACATTTTATATCATAGGTGAACAGAGTGAGACTATCAACGCTGGTGAGATTATGAAAAATCTAGCCCTCGCACTAAAAGCCACAGCAGCTGGACTCTTTGTGGCGATACCTGCTACTGTACTCTATAATGCCCTACTTACTAGAGTAGATACGATATTGGCTCAATGGGAGATAGCTAGAGATGAGAAGAGGATATGAGAAGAGAACGATTTGACAAGATGAATGTAGTACCGTTTATAGATATTGTACTAGTTCTTCTTGTGATAGTCTTAGCCACCTCAACCTTTGTCAAAAACAACTCTGTCAAGATAGATTTGCCCTCTGCTAGTAGTAAAGAGAGTAAAGAGAAGAAGAGTATAGATATATCTATAGATAAAGATGGAAAATTCTTTTATGATAAAGAGGAGTTTGGCTTTGAGGTCATCAAAGCTAGACTCTCCAAACTAGACTCCAAAAAAGATTTGGTCTCTCTACACACAGACAAAGCCACACCATTTGAGTATTTTGTATCTATCATAGATATACTCAAAGAGAGAGGGTTTGAGAATATATCTATTGTTACTAAGAGGTAGTTTATACCTCTAGCATAAATCAATTATGTTCTCTCATAAAATGTCTTTAGTACCTTATATAGTCCATCTGGAGTTATATTCTTATCCAAAGCTAATATATTTTGCATTATAGCATTATCCTCTTCTCCATCCCAAAATTTATTGTAAGTTCCATCTTTGTATCCGTGGTCTTGTCTAAATTGATTTAGTATATTTTTACCTATATATAGTTGATATAGTGCATTAAGGTTTAATTTAGATTGTATAGCTATGGCTAGAAAAACTTCTAAGATTTTCTCTATCGGTTCTTCACAAAATATATCTTTTATAAGTAGCTCAATGACGCTCATCTGTGTATATATATCCTCTTCTATACACGCATCACAATCTTTAAATAGTGCAAAGTTTGGTAAATTTGTTATCATCTGTGCCAAATCTCCTATAGTACCTTTATTGTCTCTTTTGTACTCTTTGAGTCCTTGTGACATTATGAAATGCCAAATATCTACTACCTCTATCTTGATATTGTCATAATCTGGCTGTGCATTTATATCTTTCCAATGTTTCCATGGGTATGACTCTATCAGCTCTGTACACTCTATATAGATGCATCTCTTCCAGTTGATAGGTTTATTATTTTTGGTAAAACCCTCTTCCCAATCTTTACCATTAGTAGTATCATTTAGCTTTTGTTGTAGTTTTAACATCTGTAACACTTTATTCATAATCAAACCTTTTCTCTTATTTTAGCTAAAAGTTAATTATTAAACTAATAGATAGCACTTTTTAAGTAAAATATTATCCTTAATTTACCACATAAAGGACAACAATTATGTCACAACCTATAGAAGATTTAGATGAAGTGTTGAAAAGTCACAAACTTACCAAAGATGAGTATGAGGATATTTTGCGTATTTTAGATGGTAGGCATCCCAATCTAGTGGAGATAGGTATCTTTTCTGCTATGTGGTCAGAACACTGCTCGTATAAGTCAAGCACCAAATACCTAAGAGGTTTCCCCACAACAGCACCATGGGTCATACAAGGACCTGGTGAAAACGCAGGAGTAATTGATATTGGTGATGGTATGGCTGCTGTATTCAAGATGGAGAGTCATAACCATCCATCATTTATCGAGCCTTTTCAAGGGGCTGCTACTGGTGTAGGTGGCATACTTAGAGATATATTTACTATGGGTGCTAGACCTGTTGCCAATATGAATGCTTTGCGTTTTGGTACTGTAAAGGGTGATAGCGATGTAGCCAAATACCAAAGACATCTAGTTCGTGGTGTAGTTGATGGTATAGGCTCTTATGGCAACTGTATGGGAGTGCCTACTATCGGTGGAGAGGTTAGCTTCGATGAGTCTTACAATGGCAATATCTTGGTCAATGCTTTCTCTTTGGGACTTGTCAAATCTGATGAGATATTTCTAGGAGTAGCATCTGGAGTAGGTAATCCCGTAATGTATGTAGGTTCAAAGACTGGTAGAGATGGATTAGGTGGAGCTGTGATGAGTAGTGATAGCTTCACAGAAGAGTCCAAATCTCTGCGTCCTACCGTGCAAGTAGGTGACCCATTTACAGAGAAGCTACTTCTTGAAGCATGTTTAGAACTGTTCAAAACAGACCTCATCGTAGGTATCCAAGATATGGGTGCAGCAGGATTAACTTCATCTGCGTTTGAGATGGCAGGTAAGACAGGTGCTGGACTAATTATGCACCTAGACAAAGTACCTGCGAGAGAAGAGGGAATGACTCCTTATGACTTTATGCTAAGTGAGTCACAAGAGAGAATGCTAATCTGTGCCAAAAAAGGAAGCGAACAAGCTATCATAGATATTTTTGAGAAGTGGGAACTAGATGTTGCCGTCATCGGAGAGGTGACAGATACAGCTAGAATGGAGCTAATGTGGCACGGAGAGAAGTGTGCTGATATGCCAATAGCACCAGTGAGTGAAGAAGCACCTGTATTAGATAGACCTATAAGCAGACCCAAATACCTAGATGAGGTAAATGCCAAAAGTGTAGATAGCTTTGAAGCCGTAGATAACCAAAAAGCGTACGAGAACCTACTATCAAATATAGAAGTATCCGACAAAGCATGGGTATATAATCAATATGACTCTATGGTACAGACAAATACAGTCAAAGACGCAGGAAGCCTAGATGCCTCATCTATCCGTATCAAAGAAAATGGCAAAGCCTTGTCTATGAGTAGTGATTGTAATCCACGATACTGTTATATAGACCCTAGCAAAGGTGCAGCCCTAGCCGTCGTAGAGTCTGGCAGAAATGTGGCTATGAGTGGAGCAAGACCACTAGCCATTACAGATTGTTTAAACTTTGGTAATCCTGAAAACCCTGAAGTGATGTGGCAATTTGCCAAATCTTGTGAGGGTATCAAAGAGGCGTGTCTAGCTCTCAATACCCCAGTAGTAAGTGGAAATGTATCACTATACAACGAGACAAATGGTGTCAGCATATATCCCACTCCTGCTATAGTGATGGTAGGACTAAACGATGATGAACATAGAGTATTACCATCATATTTCCAAGAAAACGGCTCATCTATACTTCTAGTAGGAGAGACAACTGGTGAATTTGGTGGTTCACTATATATCAAATCTCTATTTGGAGATACAGTAGGCTCTCTACCAGAGTTTGACTACCAAAAAGAGTTAGCACTTTGGGAATTGGTAATAGAAGCCAACAAGAAAGGACTACTACTATCAGCCAAAGATGTCAATGTAGGAGGAGTAGCCATAGCACTATCAAAGATGTCAGCAGTATCAGACAAAGGCATAGAAGCCAATATCACACTAGACAACAGCAGAGATATATTTGACGAGTCACAAAGCAGAGCATTGATAGAAGTAGATAACCAAAACCTAGAAGCCGTTACAAATATGGCAAAAGAGTTAGGACTTACTATCGAAAACATAGCCACAGTAGGTGGAGACAAAGTAAAAGTAAATGATATAGAGTTACCACTAGAGAAAGTAAAAGAGATTTACTTTACTACATTTGCTCGTACGATTGAGCAGGATTTGTAAAAATCTCTTAAAAATATATGCAAACAATTACTATCAATACCACTAGATAAAGATACTATAAGACTAATAGAGAAAGATATCCAATATCGAGAGCTATTGAAATTTTTTGAGGGAGAGTATGAGAACTCTTATGAGCTATTGAGAAGTTTGCGAGATAGTCGGAGATAAAGGTAAAACAAATGCAAAAATACCCAAGAACATATCATCTTAGCTTCTCTGCTGAGGTACATAGTGATGATAAGGTTAATCTATGGTTCATCAAAGAGAGATTTTAGGCATTCCCAAACCCAATAAGTTGCCTTATATAGTGGGATAGTCTCTACTTCCAAGATCTGAAACTTTGGACTACTTAGGGACGATGCTGTATTCCATATCAGTTAAAAAGCTTTTTATCTGATTTAGAAAGCTTTTTTTGTTTATCATAGAAATCATAGAATTTTTGAATAATCTTTTTTGTTCAGGTGTTGGTTTAGGCACTTTTCCAAAAAACTCTTTTAAAAGTTTGAAACCATCAGGTAAATTTTTACAATCTAAAAGAGCATTAATGCCACTCTAAAAGTTATTTTTAAATATATAAGAGGTTTTTTTAAATAGTGAATTTCCAACTTGTTCTATTGGCTTGAAAATATCTTCTGTTTTTAGATTTTCATTATTATCTATTGATATGAAATTATCATAAATATCCTCTTTGGGATTATAATTTTTTAATAGACCATCTTGATAATTATATTTATCAATAGCTACTTTTTTAAAAAGTCTATATCAATCTTACTATCTTTTGATAATTTTAATAATACCTCATCTACTCTACTCTCTACACTCTCTTTAGTATCATTTGGAGCTTCAAAAATAAATCTATCATGAAAAAGTCCAACGCCTTTACCAGTATCAAATAGAGTTTCATCTTTTACATAAGGTACAATAAACTCTCTATCTTTAAAAGGTCTTATAATCTCTTTCATAATATAAGAGAATATATAACTCCCACCCCAAAGCTCTCTTGTCTTTTTGGCATTTTGAAGTGTCTTATAAATTGGTCCTATTGTTAGTGCTATATATTTCATACTACTTTACTCCTATATAATTTTTATATTATTTGTTAAAATATCAAGAATATTATCTAAACTATCTTCTACTTTTTTAGCTATAAAATCTATAAATATGTGACTATCTCCACTCTCTTGATACTCTTCTATGGCTTGAATATACTCTACTCTATCTTGAAGTTTTATAATAGTTATAGGATAGCCATTTTGTATAAGTATTAAGTTCATAAGAAGTCTTGCTGTTCGTCCATTGCCATCAATAAATGGATGAATAGTTACAAATTTTAAATGCAAAAGAGCAGACTTTATGACTATATGAGAATTATCACTCTCAAACCACTCTATCAATTCTCTCATCTCATCTTCTATCTTCAATGGTTCACAAAATTTATGTATCTCTCCATCACTTTTTCTCACACCCACATCTCTAACTCTAAAACTACCTGCTTCTTTTGAGTTTATAACTCGTAAAATAATAGAATGAATATCTTTAATATCTCTAAGAGTTAGCATTTTACTACTACTAATCTCTTCTATAAAATTTATAGCATCTCTATGATTTATAGCTTCTAAATGCTCACTCAAAGGCTTTCCACCAATAGTTAATCCACTTTGAAGAATAAGCTTTGTTTCGCTAAAACTAAG
Organism: Sulfurovum sp.; assembly: GCA_045267865.1. Taxonomy (GTDB): domain Bacteria; phylum Campylobacterota; class Campylobacteria; order Campylobacterales; family Sulfurovaceae; genus Sulfurovum. The sequence goes on from JASFZJ010000066.1 coordinate 9,053, forward strand.
AGTAGAACCCTCTATGGCATTTGAGTGATAGGTATATTCTACATCTATAAAACTTTTTAAGTTATGTAACTGCTCGTTGGATAGAGGTCTTAGAGAGTTTAGTTTATTTAATTTTTTGGTTATCTCTTCTAATTTCAATTTAAAGCCTCTCTCAAAAACAGCCCTTCATCCCCACCAAAAGCATACTTAATTAAAAACTTATCAAACTTAGGTTTAAGCTCCGTAGCCCTTAGTGTTGCTCCCATTTGGTCACTTTGAAAATGTATTATGGGGGTGTGTTGTTTTAGTGTGAAGTTTACTTTAAACTTGCTCATTTTTTTCCTTTTCTTTAGTTATTAAATCTATTATTTCACTTTTAATAAAAAGTAGGTTTTTATATATTTGAATTAAATCATCTACTCTCATACTATCTAATTTATTTGATACAAAATACTCATATTTATCTTTATCTAGCTTTCTTAAAATTACAAAAAACCAAAGTGAACCTACTATATATGCTCCTTTTATCTCTTTATCATTATTTAATTCAACAGCACTTATAAGTTCTGCGATTAATTGAGGTTCAGGATACCCATTTTGTTCTCCTTTTTTAAACTCTTGAATAAAAAAATATGGTCTTTGAGTCTCAAATAGTCCTTTTGAAACCACAAAATCAGTAGTTCCATTAAATATAAATTTATCTGTCTCATATCTCATTGAAGCTTCATAAAAATCTCTAAATTCATTTTTATAGGATTTAAAATGGATACTATTTAATATAGGAATAATCATATTAACTTTTAAATCTTCTTCATTATATGAATCAATAAGAGGTCTATTATCCTCTATTAATTTTTCAAAAAATAGTATGGTTTCACTCTTGATAATATGAATGTTATTAAACCAGTTATTAAATATATCTTTATCTATTTTTTTATTGATACTCAATAACTCTTTGAGTATTTTAGATGTAATTTGACTATATCTAAATATTGGTATTTTATTCTGTTTTGCATAAAATAGTTCATTGAGTTTTTTTAGGTCATCTTCGCTTATATTTTTGATAAAATTTTCTAAACTCATTTTTTGTCCTTAAAGACTCTTTTGGAACTATTTTACCATACTTATTAATATATAAATGATAAAATAAGAGAATTTGATTAAGCATAAGGAAAAAAATAGGTGAAAAAATATAATGTAGCCGTTATAGGTGCAAGTGGTGCTGTGGGTGAAGAACTTTTTAGAGTATTAGATGAGTTAGATTTTCCAATAGATAATCTTTTGCCATTAGCTAGTTCAAATTCAGCAGGTAATCCTATTGAGTTTAGAGGTAAAGTATATAAGATAGAAGAGCTTACTGAGACTGTATTTGATGGTAGAGATATTGATATAGCATTTTTCTCAGCAGGTGGCTCTATCTCTGCTAAATATGCTCAATTTGCTGTAGATGCTGGAGCTGTAGTGATAGATAATACTTCTCATTTTCGTATGATGGATAGAGTGCCTTTGGTCGTGCCTGAGGTCAATCCAGAAGATATAGAATTGTGGGAAGATACAGGGATTATCTCTAATCCAAACTGTTCTACTATACAGATGGTACAACTTCTCAAACCTCTACACGACTTATATGGTATCAAGAGAGTTGATGTAAGTACATATCAAGCCGTTAGTGGTGCTGGTAAAGCAGGTATGGAGGAGCTAGTCAAACAGATGCAAGACTTTTTTGCGTTCAAGCTAGAGGAGAGTGAAGTCAAAGCTTTTGCTCACCAAATCGTACTAAATGTTATTCCTCATATAGATGTACCTCTTGAGAATGGATACACCAAAGAGGAGATGAAAATGGTCAATGAGACGGCAAAGATTATGGGAACTGATTTTGCAGTCTCAGCTACTTGCGTGAGAGTACCTGTGTTGAGGTCTCATAGTGAGTCTATCACTATCACATTTGAAAATGATGTAGATGTAAATGTCGATAAGTGTAGAGAAGTGCTATCTAACTTTGAAAATGTAAAAGTAATAGACGATATGGACAAAAATGAGTATCCTATGCCAATTACTGCTACAGATACAGACCTAACTTATGTAGGTAGAATACGAAAAGACCTTTTTAGTGACAATATATTACATATTTGGGGTGTAGCAGACCAAGTGAGAGTAGGTGCTGCTACCAATGCTGTGCGAATAGCACAAAAATGGATAAAATTGGAGGAGAATAGATAAAATGGAAGAGACAAAACCAAAGACGAATGATAATCAAAGCAACTCTCTTATAGAGAGACTATTTGAGGGTATGATTTGGAGAAGTAGATTTATAGTTATTTTGGCTGTTATATTTGGACTATTAGGAGCTATTATACTCTTTATAGTAGCTTCACTTGATATTTGGCATGTAGCTGTCACTACTTTCCATACTATTATGAGTGGGCTTCACCCTGATAAATTTCATGAAAATATAGTAGCAGGACTTATCGGTGCTGTTGATTTATATCTTATCGCTATTGTGATGTTTATCTTCTCTTTTGGTATCTATGAACTCTTCATTTCTGATATAGATGAGGCAGAGGGTAACAATGGTAGTCAAATATTAGCAATTCACACACTAGACCAACTCAAAGATAAGATAGCAAAAGTTATAATTATGGTTTTAATCGTAAATTTCTTTCAGAGAGTTTTACATACGGACTTTACAACACCTTTAGAGATGTTGTATTTAGCACTTTCTATCACAGCATTGTCGGTAGGATTATATTTTTTAGGTAAGGTAGGAAAATAATGAGTAAAATATTTGTAGATGCGTGTTTAGGCAAAGAGACAGAATACACTCCTGTATGGATGATGAGACAAGCAGGTAGATATTTGCCTGAATATATGGCAGTAAGAGCAGAAGCAGGGAACTTTTTGAACTTATGTCATGACCCCAAAAAGGCTTGTGAAGTCACAATTCAACCTCTTGATATAGTGGGAGTTGATGCAGCGATACTATTTTCTGATATTTTGGTAATACCTGATGAGATGGGAATGGATTTATCTTTTGTAAAAGGTGAGGGACCAAAGTTTAGTGACCCACTTAAAACAAAAGCAGACCTAGATAGACTTATCGGAGGCAAAGAGGCATCTGATAAACTCTCGTATGTATATGATACTATTGAGCTTATAAGAAAAGAGTTAGATGAGCGTAAAGATGATATAGCACTTATCGGTTTCACAGGAGCTCCTTGGACTTTGGCTACATATATGATAGAGGGTGAGGGTACAAAAACATATAATATTTGTAAAAAAATGATGTATTCAAACCCTGAACTTCTTCACGATATATTGGCAAAAGTCACAGAAGTAGTCAAACTCTATATGGAGAGACAAATCATAGCAGGAATTGATGTAGTACAAATCTTTGACTCATGGGCTGCTGCGATTGAGCCATCTAAATATGATGAGTTTAGTTGGAAATATATGGTAGAAATTTGTGATTACCTCAAATCCAAATACCCTGATACTCCTATCATTATGTTCCCAAAAGGTGTCACACCGTTCATAGAAAGAGGACTTGTATATGGAAACTTCGATGTATTTGGTGTAGATTGGGGAACTTCAATGGCTATGGCAAAAGAGAAACTAGGAGACAAATATATACTCCAAGGAAATATGGAGCCTTGTAGATTGTATGACAAAAAAGCTACAACAGAGTGCGTAGAGGGTATCCAAGAGATTATGGGTGGCAAAAGACATATCTTCAATCTAGGTCACGGAATACTACCCGATGTGCCTGTAGAGAATGCAAAGCACTTTGTGAGTGAATGTCAGAGAGTTAGTGGCAAGAAGTAAGCTTTTACTTTTTTATATATAAGGTGCGATTGCTATCGCACCTTACGATTTTCTTCTTATGTTATAATACCTTTAGAATTTATAGATAAAGGAAAATAAAAATGTCAAATAAAATAATTAAAGACCAAAATAGTTTAAATTTATTATCAAAAGATAAAGTAGTTTGTCAAAATAAATATTGTTCTAATATTGTTAAAGATGTTTATTTAGCTAAACAACTTCATATTCAAAATAAATTATATTTAGTACCACTATGTGAAGAGTGTTATAATTTAGAAACAAATAGCACAAATCAATCTAAATCTAATTTTACTGATTTTGGTTCAGTAATGAGTATTGATGAGGATAAAATGATAGAATTTACGGTCAATGTTTCTCAATCGATAGAAGGTTATCCTATACTTGATACAGTAAGAAAAAAAGAAATTGAACAATTAAGAAGAAAATATGGCATCCAAATATAAATTCGTACCAAATAGTTTTTATATTAAAGATACGGATATTCCCCAAAATAAATATGATATTACAGACTCTGAGACTATTCATGAAATAGAAGGACAGTTATTAAAAGAGTCTTATATACATTTTCAAAATCTTTTAGATAAAGATACACTATTTGACGAAAATTATTTTAAACACTTACATTACAAAACATTTTCTTCTCTTTATAATTGGACAGGAGAGTATAGAAGTTTTAATATGGCAAAAGGTGAGTCACGATTTTGTCAAGGTGATTTTGTAGAAAGTCAGATGAAAGAGTTGTTTGATAAGTTAAAAAAGGATAATTATCTCAAAGATAATCAAAATAAATCCAAAGAAGAGTTTGCAAAGAAAATAGCATATTACAAATGTGAACTTATCGCCATACATCCTTTTGCAGAACTCAATGGACGCACTACGAGATTATTTTTTGATATGATTACATATTATAATTATAAAAAATTTATCAATTATTCGCATTATTCAAGAGAAGAGTATATAGATGCGTCTATTGAGTGTGTTCAATATGCAGATAATAGTAAATTGGAAGAGATTATTTTGATGGGAATGTCTCTTAATATTGATAAAATTGTGTAATAGTATTATCAAATTGACATAAAAAGGTAAAAAATGCAAGTAAATTATCAACTAGACACAGCACAATTAAATATAAATTTTATAGAGTCTATCAAAAAGGAAGATATATGATGAAAGATAAAGATAATTATTATGTGATTTTAGATGAGAGTCATTCAATAAATGATAGTCAAAAAAGTAAAATAAAGGAGATGTCTTGTGAATATCCTGAAAGTAAAATACCTTTTACCGAAATATATAGAGATATGTATTGGTTATCGGATAAGACACAGTGTGAAGATTATATTGAAACCTTAGATAAGGATGTACAAAAGCTATTTAAAGTAAAAGATAATCTTCATCAAAAAGAGGGAATAAGACAAAAATATCAATGGCTTAATGAATACTTGAAAAAAGTTTGTTCAAATGTAGAATTTCAGAAAAATATAAAGTAAAAGGCTAAATGAACTCTAAAAGGAAAAAAATGCACACAGCAAAAGTAAAAAAAATAACTATCAAAAACTTTAAAGGTATTCAAGATTTAGAATTGGATTTTACTTATGAGGGGAATGATGATATTTTAGATAATATTGTGATTTATGGGATTAATGGAGCAGGGAAAAGTACCATACTTGAAGCAATTTATATTTGTTTGGTCGTTTCTTCTATTTATCATGAAAAGAAAGATTCTAAAAGAATAGAAGAATATTTGGTGCGTCATCTCTCTTTAGGGGATGAGTGGATTTATCATAATACAAAAGAGTTTGTACTTGATATTGAACTACTTGATAATGCTGAATTGATTAAAGCTAGATTAATTTATCATAAAGAAGATGGTTTAAAATGGACAACACAAGGGAATAAAAAACTTTCTGAGAGTTTTCATAAGTCTTTTGCTTATCTTTCTTCTTATAGACTTCTCAATCCTAGTACGGTGCGTAGTGCAGGAGATTGGAAAGAAATTAATAGTTTTGAAAAGAATGATTATACAAGTACAAAACAATATTTAGTTAATTTAATTACAGATAAAAGATTAGATGCAATTAGTGATGAAAATCAAATGATTTTAAAAAGAATTCAAGAGTCTTTTAAAATATTTTTTCCTCATAAAACTTTTTTAGAAAAACTATCAAGAGATAGTGATTATCAAGACTATAGATTGATGATAGAAAATGAAGATGGGAGTATTGTAGATTTAGACCAGTTGAGTTCAGGGGAGAGGGAGATTATCGCTTTTTTTACCTATCTTTGTACTAAGGCGATGCATACTTCTATCTTGATTATTGATGAGCCAGAGTTACATCTACACCCTAAGTGGCAATCTATTATTCTTTATGCTATACATAAAATATTTCCAAATGTGCAACTCTTTTTGGCTACACATTCGCAAGAGATACATCAATCGGCAAGTCAATCTGAACTGTTTGGATTGAGTAAATAATGCGAGTAAGTAAAGGTTTAGAGACTGCCCCAATTTATGAGAGAACTATCTATTGTGAGGGAAGAGAGAATAGTGCTGATAAACTTTTTTATACAACACTCTTGGGAGGAAATAGTAACTTTGACTTGAAACCTTTGGGTTCATCGAATACGCTTTTATGCTTTGCAAGAGAAGAACATCTTATTTCTCCTAATGATTTTTGTTTGATTGATAGGGATTTTAGAACAGATGAAGAAGTTTTACAATTAGAAGAAAAATATAAAATTAAATTTTTGCCTGTACATGAGATAGAAACCTTATTACTTAATCCCTATTATTTACAAAAGTTATCTTATATTAGACCTCATATAAAGGCTGAAGATATTCAAGGTGAGATAGATAAAATTATAGAACTAAAGAAAGTACGATTTTTGGCTGACTTTTTGCAATTTAAGATTAATACACATCTAGATGTCTTTCCTAGAATTAGAAAACTTAAAAATAACGAATTACCACAAGAAGAAGCACTTGTTGATTTGTTACTTTTAAAATTAGAAAATAATTATAATACAGTTGAATCTAAAGTAATAGAAATAAAAGAGAATTATATTCTTCAATGGAAAGTAGAATATAATACTTTGGAACTTAAATATCTACCTGCTAAAGAAATTTTTAAAGCATTGAAAGATAAGATATTTATTAATTTTCCACAAGATGAGACACAGATTGTAAAAGATATTTCATTATTGATGGAAGCAGATGGTTTTATGCCACCTGAACTTATAGAAATTTTTGGATAAAGGAAACCCAATGAACATAATATTCGGACCAATACATTCGCGTCGGTTTGGTAAATCTCTAGGTGTGGATTTGAGTCCGTCCAAGAAACAGTGTAATTTTGATTGTCTCTATTGTGAGCTTGACCCTGCTACTACTGTGATGGCTTATGATGAGGTGGTGAGTGTAGATGATATTACCTCAGCACTCAAAGAGGCACTTGCCAAACATAGAGATATAGATTTTATCACTATCACAGCCAATGGTGAACCGTCGTTGTATCCTCATCTATTGGAGCTTATGGAGGCTATAAACCTCTTTAAAGGTGATACCAAAACTTTGATACTCTCTAATGCAGGTAGTATTGATAATCCTAAGACGCAAGAGGCTTTGATGCAGTTTGATGAGGTGAAGCTTTCGCTTGATTGTGCTTCGGCTAAGTGTCTTAGGAAGCTTGACCGTGCTAATAATGGTATAGATATAGAGAATATCAAGAGTGGTATGATGGCGTTTAGGAAGCGATATGATAAGCCTCTTGTGATAGAGATATTGATAGTCAAAAACCTCAACGATAGTAGTGATGAGATAGAGAAACTAAATAAGTTTCTTTTGGTATTGAAGCCTATGCGTATTGATATGGGGACTATAGATAGACCTCCTGCTTTTGATGTTTCTCCTGTGAGTTATGAGAGGCTTTTGGAGATTAGTCATCTTTTTGATAGTAGTCTGCCTATATATATATCTTCACGCAAGAAGTCTGATATGAAATCATCTAGCTATAGTGTGGAAGAGATACTCAAAACACTATTGAAGAGACCTTTGACTATAGATGATATATCTGTACTGTTTGATAGTGATAGTCGTGTTAGATTTGATGAGCTGTTGAGTGGTGGCAAGGTCGTGGAAGTGGAGACTAATGGGGTGGTGTTTTTCAAAGTGAAATAACCTGTAGGGTGCTGTTTCCTAACGCACCTTCTATTCAATCAATAAATCAATTTTTTTCTTAATATACATATTTGGTGCGTTAGGAAACGCATCCTACACCATTATTTAAGTAACTTTGTAGTAAAATCTTCATTGACCGACGGTCGGTCAAAGGATTAACTTATGGCAATTATTGTAAATAAAGAAGAGAAAAGGCGTGATATAGCTATTTCGTGTAGTGAGCTTCTACTTGAAAATGGTATAGAGTCTATTACTATAGCACAGATAGCCAAAAGTGCTGGAGTGGGTAAAGGTACTATCTATGAGTATTTTAGTAATAAAGAGGATATAGTTTTTGAGATTATTACGCTTTTTATAGCCCAGCATATAGAGATTTTGCAACAAAGAATAGATAATTCTTCTTCTACTAGAGAGAAGCTATTTAATTTTTGTTATCTACTATTTGAAGATGATATATCAAGACAACATCTCAAACTATATAAAGAGTTTTTAGCTATCTCTATCACTCGTGAGCCTCCTGATATGTTGGTATTTAGTCAAGAGTGTCAAGAGAGGTTTGAGTCTATTTTGAGTGATATACTAGAAGATGAGCCTATATATATACCGACAAGTTCTATTATGATATTTCATATGGGACTTGTAGTTGAATCACGGTTAGAGAGTTTTGATGTCCTCAAAGAGATAAATATATTTTTGGATATGTTACTTTCGTCAACAAAATAAAAAGGAAAGAAATGAGAATTTTATGGGCAGTTTTGTTGCCAATTTTAGTATTTGGGCAGAGTTATAGCCTAAAAGACTTTATCAACCATACAAATAGAAGCAATGGGCTTATCAAGGCGAAACAGATAAGTATCAAAGCCAAAGAGAGTGAAGTGCAGTCGGCTATTAGTTACTTTTGGCCTACTATTGATGTGGGTGGAAGCTATATGTTTGCTACTCCAAATAGTTTAGCATCTCCAGGTAAGACAGCTAGTGCTTTTGTGAAAATATCTATTGGGCTTTATGCAGGAGGAGCTAAATATGCTATCCTTGCATCCAAGAGATATGAGAAAAAAGCTTCTATATTTGAAGCTATAGCTTTTAAGAAGAGTATGTCACTTGATGTGGTAAGACAATTTTTTACTATTAAGAAGCTTCGAGCTATGCTTAATGCTCTTCAAGAACGCTCCTCTGAACTTGATGCTCAAATCAAACGGCTTAAAAAGTTTGAAGTGGCAGGACTAGCGACTCAAGAGGATATAGATAAACTTCAAGCTGTTTATGACAATAACCAATACACTATCGCTAATACATCTTTGGCATTTGAGAGTAGCAAAGAGAGACTGAAGCTTCTTAGTGGAATTCATAGAATACATTTGAAGAGAAGTTATTTTAAAGAGCCTCAGAGATTGAGATTTGAAGTGCTTGAAGATATTAAGGCGATGGAAGCCAAAGCAATGGCTATAGGAGAGAATGCAAAAGTTATCCATACGAGGTATAGCCCAAGAGTGATACTCTCTAATACTTATACCAAATCTGATTATGATGATGTCCCATCATCACCAATGAATTTGCTCCTTGACCATCAAAATAGATTAGTAATCTCTGCTACTATGAGAATATTTGACAAAGGCAAGATAGCTCACGATACAGAGGCTGTACGATACCAAAAGATGGTTCTCTTATCACAAGTTGATTATGCAATTAAAGAGCAGAAGATGAACTTTAGAGTAGCCAAAAAGAGCCTTTCTACTTCAAAAAAGAAGCTAAGAAGTGCAAGAAGTGCTTTGAAGTCAGCAAGAGGAAGTTATAAAGTAGTTAAAGAGAAGTATGAGGCAGGGTTGGAGGATAATATCGCTTATCTCGATGCTTTGACAGAAAAAACTTTGGCTATGGCTCAATATAGAGAGACGATTTATGATTATGAGATAGGGAAATCTATCTATTATTACTATGCAGGGAAAAATTTAAAGGAGTTTATAAGATGAGAAATCAGATGAAAAATATATTTTTAGTGTTAGCGTTATTGGTTGTGACTGTAGAGGCAGATGAGATATATGCACCATTTACAGTGGAAGCCAAACAGAGTGCTAATCTAGCATTTACAACTACAGGTATTGTAAATAATCTCTTAGTAGATATATCAAGCGAAGTCAAAAAGGGAGATATATTAGTCACTCTTGATAACAATGACCTTAAAGCCTCTTTGAATATAGCCCAAACGAGACTTAAATATGCCAAAAAAGAGTATAACAGACAAGTGAAAGTTAAACGACTTCTTGAAGCGTCTAAATTTGATAATTTTGCCAATAAGTATGAGAGTGCAAAGGCACAACTAGCTTTGCAACAAGCAATGTTTGATAAGAGCATACTAAAAGCTCCTTTTGATGGTGTGATATATGAGAGACTCGTTGAGGTAGGAGATGCTGTAAGTGGAGCGATGCTTAGAACTATCCTTAAAATACAGAGTATTAGTGAGAGAAAGCTTGTTATTGATATAGACCAGAAGTATTGGAAAGTATTAAAGATAGGAGCGAACTTTAGATATACACTTGATGGTGACACTCAAGAGTATAGAGGTAAAGTATCCAAAATTTACCCTTTTGCCAATAGTAAAAATAGAAAAATCCGAGCAGAAGTTGAAGCTAGTGATTTTGTAGTAGGACTCTTTGGTGAGGGGTATATAGAGATACCTAACCTACCAAATAAGGAAAACTAGTATGTATAAAACAGCGATAAATAGACCAATTACGACGCTTATGTATATTGTGACACTTATTATATTTGGTATGATGAGCTTCAAATCTATGCCATCAGCACTTTTCCCAAATATAGATTTTCCTATGGTCACAGTTCAAACAGTCTATCCAGGGGCAGAAGCTTCGACGATAGAGTCACAAGTAACAGATAAGATAGAAGAAGCAATATCACGAATTGGTGGAGTAGATGCTATCACCTCAACAAGCAGTGAGGGTGTAAGTATCATTATGGTTAAGTTCTTTTTGGAACGAGATATAAATGAAGCTACCAATGATGTACGAGACAAAGTATCAGCTGTAATTTTGCCAAACAATGCCAAAACTCCACTTGTAAGTAAACTAGACATCGGTGGAGCATCGGTTATCAATCTTTTCTTAACTGCCAATGGTGCAGATATAAAAGATTTGATGATTTTTGCAGATGAGAGAGTTAAGCCAACACTTCAAAAGATAAATGGAGTAGGGGCTATTAATATTATTGGATATAGAGATAGAGAGATAAAAATCTATCCAGACCCAAAGCTACTTAATAAATTTGGTATTACAGTAGGTGAGCTTAATCAAAAAGTATCTATGGAAAATGTCAAAATAGGTGGAGGTAAACTAATATCAAGTACCAAAGAGTTTACACTCAAAACCAAAGCAGACGCTCTTAGTGTTGAAGATTTGGAGAATATCCTTATTAAAGACAGTATAAGACTCAAAGACATAGCAAGAGTAGAAGATGGTATGAGTGATGCGAAGAGTTACGCTTCTTATAATGGCTCAGAGGGTGTAATGCTTGAAGTGCAGAAAATTTCAGGTACAAATACTATAGATATCGTCCAAAGAGTCAAAGAGGCTGTACCCAAATTAGAAAAAATCGCAGGAGATAGATACAATATAGAGCTAATAAATGACACTTCACCATTTATATTAGCTTCACTTGAACATGTACAATTTGACCTAATCTATGGTTCACTTTTGGCGATTGTTATTATCTTTGTATTTTTACGAAACCTCACTATTACAATTGTATCAGCATTCTCTATCCCTGCGTCTATCTATGGGACATTTGCTCTTATGAGTTATATGGGGTTTGAGCTTAATAAAATGACACTAATTGGTCTTACGCTCTCCATTGGTATTATTATAGATGATGCGATTGTTGTCATTGAGAATATATATAAGAAGATGGAAGAGGGGCATACCAAGTTTGACGCAGCCGTAGAGGGTACAAAAGAGATGGCATTTACGATACTTGCAATCTCGGCTATGCTTTTGGCTGTTTTTGTCCCTGTATCATTTATGAGTGGTATTGTTGGTAAGTTCTTTGAGAGTTTTGCTATGACGGTTGGATTTGCTGTTATCATCTCTTATAGTGTGGCATTGAGCTTTATTCCAAGCCTTAGTGCAAGAACACTCAAAAAAGATGAGAGCTGGTTTTACAATGCCACAGAGCCTATATTTAAACTACTTGAAGCAATCTATAGATGGATACTCAAACTCGTGTTGAGGTTTAAGATTATTACGCTTATTTTGGTATTTGCAGGATTTTTTGGCTCACTAAGCCTCTTCCCAAAGATAGGAATGGACTTTATACCCAAAGAGGACAAAGCAGAGTTTGAGATAAAAATCAAAGCAGACGCTACAGTATCCCTTGAAGAGATGATAAGACAATCCAAAGAGATAGAAGAGATAGTCAATAAAAACCCTGTTGTATTGTTTACAACTCTTAGAGTAGGATACAATACATCTCAAGAGAAACACAAATCTATCATATATGTTAAGCTTACAGATAGAAAAGATAGAAAGCAAAATCAAGAGAATATAATACAAAACTTTAGAAATGAGATAAAAACGCACAAAAAAGACCTCACCATTACAGCTGCGGCAATTCCAAATATCGCAGGAACTGGTGTAACAGTGCCATATCAAATCGTACTTAAATCAGACTCATTTGAAGACCTCAAACTAGCCACCAAAAATCTAGTGGATTATCTAGGAGCAAAAAAAGGATTTGTGGATATAGATACCAATCTCGATGATGGGAAACCTCAAATAGATATATCTATCATCAGAGAAAATGCCAACCGTCTAGGTATATCAGCATCTGCTATCTCACAAGCCATAGCCACAGCATTTTCAAGTGACTTAGAGATTTCATATTTTGAAGAGAAAGGTAAACAATATAATATAACTCTAAGATTTGATGATAAAAATAGAGTCAAACTAGATGACATCAAAAAGATACAGCTACGAACAGACAAAGGAGAGCTAGTCTATCTCGATGGACTTGTAAACTTCAAATACAATACATCACTAGCCACTATCAACCACTTTGATAGACAGAGACAAGTGAGCGTATATTCAGACCTATTTGGACTAGATTTGGGTGGTGCTGTATCATATACAAATGAAGGAATAGACTCCCTTATGCCTCCAAGCGTAAGCTACAGATTTACAGGGTTCGCAGAAGAGATGGTCAAAACAGGACAAGCATTCGCCACAGCAATCGGCTTATCTGTGATACTAATGTTTATCATTTTAGCAATACTATATGAGTCTCTAATACAGCCAATTATCATTATGATGGCACTACCTCTAAGTATCATCGGTGTTATGTTAGCACTATTTTTAACTGGTCAGCAGTTTAGCCTCTTTGTAATGATAGGATTTATGCTCTTGATGGGAATGGTAGGTAAAAATGCCGTACTTCTAGTAGATTTTGCCAACCATGCTATGGAACAAGGCAAGAGTGTAGATGAAGCCCTAATAGAAGCAGGAGAGAAAAGACTAAGACCAATCTTAATGACAACAATAGCCATGATATTTGCAATGTTACCACTAGCATTAGGTACAGGACTAGGAAGCGAAACAAACGCTCCAATGTCCATATCAGTAATAGGAGGACTACTAAGCTCAATGGTACTCACACTACTTGTAGTACCTGTAATGTATAGACTAATTAATCCATTAGATAGATGGTTGAGGAAGTTTTATGAGGGGAAGATTGAGGGGTAAGGTTTTATTAGTATATGGATACTGTAAAAGCTTCCAAAAGGAAGCTTTGCAGAGGGTACGAGATTCGAACTCGTGGTAGATTACTCTACCTCCGATTTTAAATCGGGTGCTTTAAACCACTCAGCCAACCCTGCAAAAAGATTTAAAAATCCCTTTAAAGAATTGGATAACATAGAATAATACCTAGAACAAGCTTTTAACTATATTAAACCAAGTTTGGGACTGATATAGAATCTATAAATCAAGAGTAATTTACTTTTCCTCTTACACCTCCGTTATCATCCCATAAGGTCGTTGTAGTTTTTGGCTCATATTATGCAGACTCACAGCTCGACCCTCTCGTATAAACTCTTTGCCATCTAAAAATACTATTATGCTAGGTATAGATAAGACTTGGAAGTGTGCTGATATTTCTCTGTTCTCTTGTGCGTCTAGGTATATCTGCGTCACTTGTGGAAATTCTGAGTTAAATAGCTCTTTAAATTTGGGTCTAAGAGCGTGGCATACACTACAGCTCTCTCCTGAAAAATATAATAATACTCCTATATCTCTCTTTATTGTTGATTGAAGCTCTTCTAATGTCACTTATCATCCTTTGATTTTCTCTCAATATTATTACCTACTCAAACTTTAAAGTGACTTAGGAGTATAATAACGCCAATTATGACACTAAGGATTAAATTATGGGTAGAGCATTTGAATACCGTAAAGCATCAAAACTGAAGAGATGGGGGGCAATGTCAAGATTGTTTCCTAAATTAGGGAAGATTATCACAATGGCAGCCAAAGATGCTGGACAAGACCCAGATATGAACCCTAAACTTCGTACGGCTATTATCAATGCCAAATCACAAAATATGCCAAAAGATAATATAGATGCAGCCATCAAAAGAGCAGAAGCAAAAGATTTAGCAGACATCAAAGAGCTTAGTTATGAAGCAAAAGCTCCTTATGGAGTGCTGTTGTTTATTGATTGTGCTACAGATAATAATACTAGAACTATAGCTAATCTTAGAGCGATACTTACTAGAGGAAATTCCGAAGCACTCAAAAATGGTTCACTTGATTTTATGTTTACCAAAAAGTCTATATTTTTGTTTGATAAAACAGAAGATTTGGATATAGAAGAGCTTGAGCTTGAATTGATAGATTTTGGTCTTGAAGAGATAGAAGAAGATGTAGAGCCTCAAGAGAATGATGAGGATAAAGCTATAGTTAGAGTCATAGGAGAGTTCACATCATTTGGAGAGCTTTCTCACGCTATTGAAGAGCGAGGGATAGAGATAACAAAAGCTCAAATCCAACGCATAGCAAACAATCCAATAGATACACTCACAGAAGAGCAACTAGAAGAGATAGAGATATTGATTGATAAGCTAGATGATGATGAAGATGTTCAAGTAGTATATACTAATATAGCGTAAATTAGGGTAGGGGAGATATAGTTTGTTTTGTTATTGTATCTCTCGTTCAAACCACAATCTCCAAAAATCCAACCTCTCTAATCTCCAAGAAACTCTCCTCTATCAATACAATATCTCCATCTAGTTCTAATATATTATAGCTATTGTCTAAGTCTATATCCATATCTATTACCTGTCCATAAAATGAACCAAACTTATGAATAAAGCTAAAAGGGGTAAATATAAAAAATCTTCTCTTGCTTAGAAGCATAAAAGGAGTGAGTATAAAATATATAGGTAATAGAAATATTGTAGTTATGATATATTTTGCCATTCCTCTTTTGAGTATTCCAAATCTTAGGGTTTCTGATATTAATATGTGTTGTACATCTCCCATATTACCAGCAGAGAATAAGAATATATGGTTATTTAGTCTATAAAATTTATGTTCTCTTATTTGGGGTGTTTCACCATTGGACAAGGCTTGAAGTATTTTTGCTATTTTAGGTACTCTATGGAGTTTGGCTACGACATTAAATGAGCCTGTGGGGTTGAGTATTATTTTGGGGATAGAATTTTGTTCGTGTAGGATAGAGACCACTCTTCTAATAGTCCCATCTCCTCCACTTATGATGATATAGTCATAAGATGTATCCAGAGAGTCTGTGAGCTGTGACTCTGTTATATTGGTTATACTTAGCTCTTTATACTCTAACTCTCTATTTATAGATAAAATCTTCATTATTAGCCTTATTGGTTTTTTAGTTATAATTATAACTATGAAACTTGAAAATGAAGATGATTTAGATAATTATATTATATGTCAGGCGTGTTCTACTCTACATGAAGAAGTACCTATGCAAGATGGAAGTCGTGCTTGTTGTTCATCTTGTGGTGCTATACTCTATCATCATGATAGAAGACTTATAGAAAATGGTCTCTCACTAAGTATCACTGGACTTATATTTTTTATTGTAGCTAACGCTTTTCCTTTGGTACGCATAGAGATATTAGGGCAGGAGCAGTATATTACTATTACTAAAACATTTATATCTCTTTTTGAGAATGGA
Organism: Sulfurovum sp.; assembly: GCA_045267865.1. GTDB lineage: Bacteria > Campylobacterota > Campylobacteria > Campylobacterales > Sulfurovaceae > Sulfurovum. Next base: position 25,269 of record JASFZJ010000066.1, read on the forward strand.
TTTTATATTGTGGGTATGTTGTGTCTATTTCTTATATTTCTATTTCCTCTTATGATTTTTTTGCTCAATATTCTTATATTTACTCTCTTGAAGCTCAAAATCAAAAAAGATACGATAAAAGAGCTTTTGATACTATTGGGACATATTAAGCCGTGGAGTATGAGTGAGATATTTTTGGTAAGTATATTGGTAGCATTGGTTAAGCTTATAGGGTATGCTCAGATAAATATGGGGGTTTCATTTTGGGCTTTGATTGTATTTGTGATTATTGACCTCTATATAACAAAATCTATACATTTAACAGAGATATGGATGCTTAGAAAACGAATATTTAAAAAGAGAATAGATGATAGAGATAGATAAAGAGAACCTTGTACGATGTCCTATATGTGAGGCTGTTAATATAGATAAGAGAGATAAAAATATCTGCCGTCGGTGTGATAGTGTGATATATAGCGAAAAAGAGTCCTCTACTCAAAAGAGTTGGGCTTACCTCATCACTGCGATTATCGCTTATATTCCTGCTAATATCTATCCTATGCTTGAGACACAACAGTTTGGTAGAAGTGAAGCAAGTACGATTATGGGTGGAGTGATACTTTTGTGGGAGCATGGCTCTTTTCCTATTGCTTTGGTGATATTTGTAGCTTCTATTCTTATTCCTATATCTAAGTTTTTGGTACTTCTCTATCTTTTGATAAGTATTCATCACCCTATAGGTAAAGATAAGAAGATAGATAAACACAAATTATATTATCTCACAGAGATAGTAGGACCTTGGTCTATGATAGATGTATTTGTGGTAGCGATATTAGCTGCGTTAATTCATCTAACTAATGTACAGATATTGGCAGGAACGGCATCGACAGCATTTGCTATTTCTGTATTTTTTACACTACTTTCAGCACATGCATTTGATGAGAGATTAATTAAGGAGAGTTTATAGATGAATGAGGAAGATATAGAACTACAAAAAAATATAAAACAAGAAGAGATACCTAAAATAGAGGAGTCTAGTGGATTTAATTTTCTTACATCTATTTGGATAGTGCCATTTATCGCTTTGATTATTGCAGGATGGTTAGCCTTTCAATACTTTTCACAGTTAGGTGAGGAGATTGTTATTGTATTTCCCAAAAATGAGGGGCTTGTGGCTGGACAGAGTGTATTGAAATTTCGTAATGTACCTGTAGGTAAAGTAACCAAAATAACAATACAAGAGGATACAGATGGAGTAATGGTATATGTACGAATGAATGAGAAATCTTCTACTCCATATCTAACAGAAAAAGCTAAATTTTGGATAGTAAAACCTGAATTAGGTATCTCTGGAGTGAGTGGACTGGATACTCTTATATCAGGGACTTATATCAATATTTACTCAGAAGTAGGTGGAACATTCCAAAAAGAGTATATAGGACTTGTACAACCTTATCGAGATAGTACAGGAGGAGAGTATTTTGTCCTCAACTCTCCTACAGGGGATAAAGTCTCAGTAGGCACACCAATATATTACAAAAATATAAAAGTAGGAGAGATAGAACACCTCTATCTAAGTAATGATAGCTTATCTATTAATGCTATTATATTTGTAGATAAAGAGTATATAGGGTATATACATGATGACTCAAAGTTTTGGCTAAGAAATATAGTCTCTGTAGATATATCAAGAGGTAATCTAAATCTTAGTATCGCACCATTTAAACAAATTATTCAAGGTGGTATAATATTCTCTTCTTCAGGAGATGACAAAACTAATCCTGTAACAGATAGATATATCTTTACTCTCTACAAAAATGAGACCGAAGCTCAAACACATAAGAAAGAGAATAATCATAAAAAAGTGAAAAGAGAGTTTATACTTTTTACCAATAAGTCTATATGTAACCTCAAAGTAGAGTCACCTATTAAATTTAATGGATTTGATATAGGAAGCGTGAAAGATATAGATATATATTATGATAAAAAGAGTCATAAGCTTCAATCAGAGATTATATTTGAGATAGATACCTCTATATTTGTAGGTAAAGATGAGAACCTATCCAAAGGTGTAGATAATCTTTATACTGCAATCAAAGAGGGATTAAGAGCCAAAATAGGTGAACTTAATCCAATTAGTAAAATGCAGTTTATAGATTTAGTATTTGATACTAATGCCTCTAGTATAGAGACAAACCAAACAAGTAGTTATGATATATTTCTTATATCAAATCAAGAAGATGAAAAGCTAATGACAAAGGTATCTAAAATTTTAGAGAGTACTGATAAGTTATTGGAGAGTAGCAATAAGCTTATAGAAGATATTAATAAACCAACTGTAGATATGCTCAAAGATATGGATAGACTTATACTTAACCTAAATAAGATAATAGATAAAAAATCATTTAGAAAAATGCCTGATGAGGTTAATAAAGCTCTCAGAGAACTTACCAAAACACTCAAAGTTAGTAAAAGAGTTATACGAGGATATGGTAGTAAATCTTTGGCAGGAAGACAGCTCTCACAAACACTCAAAGTGATAACCAGAACAACAATAGAGATGAGAGATTTCTTAAAGATGCTTAATCGCAACCCTAATGCACTTATATTTGGAGATAAATAATGAAAATAAAAATACTAATAATCCTCAGCATACTATTTATGTATGGATGTGGCTCAAAAGGATTTTATATCCTCTCAACCGTACAAAATCCACAAACTATCTATAAAAGTAGATACAAGTCAATCGGTGTAGAGAAAATAACACTCCCTCAATACTTGTTCAAAAGAGAGATAGCCGTAGCTAAGTCTGCAAGTCAGATAAGTTTTATCTCAGGAGTCTGGGCAGAAGATTTGGATAGTGGGCTTACCAATAGAGTTATAGGATATTTACAAAAGAAATTTAATATTCCAAATGTAAAAGCATACCCTTGGGGAACGGACAAACAGCCTAGTCTCGTGGTACAAATCCAAATCACTAGGTTTATAGCTCAAGGAGACAGCGTCTATCTCTATGCCAATTGGAAAGTAGAAAATACAAGTAGTGGTAAATCTATCTCCAAACTCTTTAATACAAAAGTACCAACAGATAAAAATGAAGCAAACATTGTAGCCTCAATGGATAGAGCTTTTGGAGAGTTAGAAGATGAGATAGCTAGAGGTATTAGAGGGTTTTAATATCTTTTGGATATAATGCCACCGTTGAACGAAGTGATTAGTAGGGAAATGTAGGTATTTATATCTATGTTGGCACTTTTAGAAGTGTTTACGCTATCCGAACAGATTTCTAAAACAGACATAATACAGTCGATGGAGACTTAAAATCTTAACTTAAAGGATATAATATGAACAAATTTTTCTTACTTTTCTTAGCACTTGGTGCTATTGCGTTTGCTGGTGATGTTGATGGTCAATCTATGATTAAAGCGTACTCAGTAGTTGCTGCTGGTGTTGGTCTTGGTCTTGCTGCTCTTGGTGGAGCTATCGGTATGGGTAATACAGCTGCTGCGACTATCGCTGGAACTGCTAGAAACCCAGGTCTTGGTGGTAAATTGATGACTACTATGTTTATCGCTCTTGCTATGATTGAAGCACAAGTTATCTATACACTTGTAATCGCTCTTATTGCTCTTTATGCAAATCCATTTATCGGATAAGTTAAAGAATAAACAAGTTTAGAGTGGTATAATACCACTCTAAATCCTCAGATATATGGTTTGATAAGCCTATAAGTTATCAATATGCACCAGTGGTGGAACGGTAGACACGCAGGCTTGAGGGGCTTGTGCCTTAGGGCGTGGAAGTTCAAATCTTCTCTGGTGCACCATCTCCAAACTTCTTATTTACAGAAAAAATTATAATAAAGTAAAATTCCCTACCATTTATTGGATATATCTATAATTAAATCTCCCTCCTGTGCTTAATTTCTTTTTATCTAATTTAATTTTGGATATAAGTCTTATATTTTAACGCAATAATGGTAATATAAAAGAATTAATTTCAGGGAGTGTTTTATATGGTAATGAAAGGTAAAAAAGGTGTTATTTTGGGCATCGCAAATAAGAAATCTATAGCTTATGGTATAGCACAAGCTTGTCAAGAGCAGGGTGCACAGATAGCTATCACTTTTCTTAATGAGAGATTTGAGAAAAAGCTAGAGCCAATAGCCCAAGATTTGGAATGTAATGGAAGACTATATCCTTGTGATGTTAGTCAGCCAGAACAGATAAAGGCACTAGCTAAATCACTCAAAGAGGATATGGGAGAGATAGATTTTATCGTCCACTCTATAGCATTCGCACCTAAAGAGGGTTTGAGTGGTAGATTTGTAGATATATCCAAAGAGGCGTTTGATGTGGCGATGGATATATCTGTATATTCGCTTATAGAGATAGTACGAGAACTCAAACCAATAATGTCAAATAGTGCTTCAGTATTGACCCTTAGCTACTATGGTGGAGTCAAATATATCCCCAACTATAATCTAATGGGTGTTGCCAAAGCAGCGTTGGAGATGACTACAAAGTATCTAGCAGAAGATTTGGGCAAAGATGGTATAAGAGTCAATGCCATATCAGCAGGACCAATCAAAACATTAGCATCAGCAGGAATTGGTGACTTTGGATTTATACTCAAATGGAACTCTGCTCACTCGCCACTCAAAGAGAATGTAACCATAAATCAAGTAGGAAATTCAGGTATGTATCTGCTTTCAGATTTGAGTTCAGGAGTCACAGGTGAAGTGCATTATGTCGATGCAGGTTATAACATTATGGGTATGCCAGCAGTAGAGTTTGATGAAAATCAAAAGCCAAGAATAGTTTGGAATGGTGAGAGATAGATGAATTATTCTGATTCTACGGAGTACTTAAAGAAAAAAGCATTTTTTGATAAAGTGCTGACAATATACGGAAGAAATGCCGTAATAGAAGCACTTGAAAATGAGAATATAACTATACATAAACTTCATCTATCTAAATCAAACAAAGATGCAGAAGTGTTAGAGAATATGAAAGAGATAGCCAATAAAAGAGGTATAGAGACAGCTTACCACGACAAACAATCTCTCTCAAGAATATCCAAAAATGCCAAACAAGACCAAGGTGTAGTACTTGATATTGTGCTTGAACATTTTGTAGATGAAGAGGAATTTTTGAAGCAGAGTAGGGCGTATCGTATTGTAGCCCTAGATGGCATAAATAACCCTCAAAATCTAGGTATGATTATCCGTTCGTGCGTAGCTGGAGATATAGACGCGATAATTCTACCTACCAAAGGCTCAACACAAATATCCTCATTAGTCATCAAAGCAAGTGTAGGAACAATATTTAAAATGCCTATAATCAAAACAAGTAATCTCAAAAAGACACTACTAAAATTTAGAGATGACAATGCTGATATATACACACTTGATGCAAAAGCACCAAAGAGTTACAAAGATGAAAACTATAGCTCAAAAGTGATATTCGTTCTGGGCAATGAGAGTGACGGAGTGAGTAGAGAGATAGGGGAGATGAGTGATAAAAGCATATCAATACCGATGAGGCGAGGAGTTGAATCTCTTAATGTAGCCGTGACGGCTTCACTTTTGGCGTTTTTGTAGTAGTTGAAATTTAATAAATTTATACATTAGAGTAACTAAAGGAGTAACAAATGAGCAGAATAAAAGTATTTTTATTAGTTTTATTGATTTTTCAATCCATATTAGTAGCCAAAGTAGTTCCAATTAATGAAAAATGGTTAGAACTAGATCAATCAAATATGATAAATTTAATAAAAGTTATAAAATCAAAATCATCTGATATAAATTTTTATAAAAAAAATCTTAAAAGATTTTCTATAGAAAATGAAAAAGAGCTTGGATTTGGAGTTAAAAAGGTTGAAGCTGTTCAATATGGAGGGTATATTTCTAATGAAAGAAGTGAATTTGAAGATAGCAATATTGCTATTTTAAATATGAAATTAAATACGCTGAATTATAATACTAAATTTAATCTACCTAAATTAGGAAATCTTGAAACTATTATTGGTATTCAAGGAATGCACCAAACAAATGAAAATTATGGAGAGGAATATTTAATTCCAAATGCTATAACTAATGACTTTGGTGTTTTTGGAACTGCAAATTATGAATGGAAAATGAATGTAATTCAGGCTGGATTACGTTTTGACAACAGATATATTTCTTCATGTGAATATGGAATTTTTGGAGAAGAAGGTTATTTTGATAACCTAAATAAAACATTCAATAGTTTTAACGCCTCACTAGGTTATAAAAGTAATTTAGGTGATAATTTAATTTTACGCATAAATTTAGCCTCAGGGTTTAGAGCTCCAAATTTAGCAGAACTAACTTCAAATGGTGTTCATGAAGGAACCAATAGATATGAAATTGGAAATAGTAATCTTAAAACAGAGCAAAATATTCAAACTGATTTAAATTTAGAATACAATAGCAAGCATTTTGAGTTTTTTATAAACGGATTTTACAATCACGTAAACAATTATATTTATACATCGCCTACTGGAACACAAATTGAGGATAATGATGTTTATAATTACATTCAAAACGAAGCTAAATTATTTGGTGGAGAAATTGGGGTGCATTTACACCCGCATCCTTTAGATTGGTTACATTTTGAAAGTAGTTTTGAAACTGTTACCGGAGAAAAACAAAATGGTGATTATTTACCTTTAATTCCAGCAAATAATTGGAACAATACTATTAGATTAGAATTTGATAACAATTGGTTGTCTGATGGGTTTGCTTCATTTAATATTTCAAGTACATTCAATCAAAATAATGTGAGCGGTTTCGAAACAACTTCTAACGGTTACACTTTAATGAATATTGGATTTGGAGGAAAATTACAAATTG
>JASFZJ010000067.1:0-33569 GCA_045267865.1 Sulfurovum sp.
TATCAATGATTTTAGCAATAAGAGCCGTGTGATGGGAGACTATCAAGCACGGTTCTGTGAGAGCCTGTAGGGGAAGTTCCTGTGGGCTACTCGACTGATAACCCACTACTTTTAAAATTCAAATTATTCCACGACACAATAGAATTTAATAGTATTTTGGAGTTACTTTTTAACTCATTATACTATCCATTGCGTAGTAAAATTGAGGCTGTTTTTAAGTTTTTGAAAGATGTTTTGGGTTGAGAATCTATCAAAATACTATTTGCCCAAAGTGTGCTTCACTTTCAGGAAGATAAGGGGATTTGCGATGATGAATGGAAGGAAATTACTGATTTTGCTGGGATTAGAGGGTAAAAGGTAAATTTTTCCGTAGTTTTTAGTAACTATAAGCCTACAAAAGATATGATTATCCTCTAATAAAACTAAGGGAGTTATATACATGCGAGGTATTTTTATAAGTTTGATAATAGGTTTGATATTTTTTGGAGTATCATTTACGATATTTACTACTCAACACAGTATATTGATAGGACTTGTTGCCCTTTTGGTGACTCTCTGGACAAATGAGGCTCTGCCTCTGGGTGTGGTCTCTATGCTTCCTATTTTGTTATTTCCATCTTTTGGAATATTAGATACAGGTGCTGTAACTGCTAACTACTCCAAATCTATTATATTTCTCTTTCTAGGTGGGTTTATGTTGGCTATTGCTATAGAGAAGATAGGACTTCATAGATACTTTTCTAGTAAGCTTTTAGGCTTTTTCCCTAAGACATCTACAGGTATTATCTATGCGTTAGCTGTCACTTCTGCATTGCTTAGTGCAATACTCTCCAACACCACTATTACCCTTATGCTTATGCCTATTGCTCTGTTTTTGAGTGAAAATATCAAGCTCAAAGTGAGATTTCTCCTCGCTACTGCTTATGGGGCTAGTATCGGAGGAGTGCTTACACCCATAGGTACTGCACCTAATCTTATACTACTGGGATTTTTAGAAGAGCATAAGCTCCCTACTATGGCTTTTGGAGAGTGGATGATATTTATGATACCAGTTGTGGTAGTGATGCTTATTATTATCCCTTTTATACTCTCAATCGGTGTACGAAATGAGTCTGTGGAGGATATAACACACGATACAATCAAACTAGATAACCCTCAAATAAGACTCTACGGTATCCTTATTACATTATCACTTGTGCTTATTGCCAATACATTGGCCAAACAGTCTTGGGGTATAGAACTTGATGAAAAGCTTGTATTATTAGGATTTGGACTACTTATGTTTGTACCCACAATTGGTTTTTTAGAGTGGGAAGATACTCGCAAGATGCCTTATGAGATTATATTTCTGTTTGGTGCAGGATTTTCTATCGCTTCGGCATTTTCCAATACGGGATTAGCCTCAGAGATTGCCACACGACTAGAGTTTATATCCTCAATGCCTCTCTTTTGGATGTTTATAATTGTCTCTTTGTTTGTTATATTCTCTACAGAAGTTACTAGTAACACAGCACTTACATCTATTGCTATACCTATATTTTATGAGTTTGCCAAAGATATGCCTATAGAAGAGGGAACGATAATATTAATGGTAGTTACAGTATCTGCCTCCTTTGCCTTTATGTTACCTATAGCCACTCCACCCAATGCTATAGTGATGAGTTCAAGAGTCATAAGTATAAAACAGATGGCAACAGTAGGCTTTAAACTCAATCTTATTGGTGTAGTAGTAATATCATTTATAGCATATTTCTTGTGGACGGCGATGTTATGAACCAAATTATCACACAAACCATACCCTCACTAAATGATATGAAAAAATATCCCAAGAAGCTCTCTTATAGAGGAGACTTAGCACTTCTGCAACGCCCCAAAGTCTCTATCGTTGGTACTAGAAGACCATCAGCCTACACAAGAGGAGTCACACATAATCTAGCAAAGGCATTATCTGTTAGAGGTGTATGTGTGGTAAGTGGCGTAGCAATGGGGGTAGATGCGATAGCCCACGCAGGAGCAGGAGAGTCCAATACCATAGCAGTAGTAGCCAATGGTATAGATATTCGCTACCCTGCTGTCAATAAAAATCTTATAGAGTCTATAGAAAAAAAAGGGCTTGTGATAAGTCAATTTGAAGATGGATTTAGAGCCACAGGCTGGAGTTTTGTAGTACGAAACGAGATAGTAGTAGCATTGGGGGATATGCTTATAGTCACAGAAGCCGACCTCAAAAGTGGCTCAATGCGTTCAGTGGAATTTGCTCTCAAAATGGGCAGAGAGATATTTGTACTACCACATAGACTAGATGAGAGTGCAGGGACAAACAAGCTTTTAGCAGACGGCAAAGCCAATGCAATATACAACATAGAAGAGTTCGCTTCAAGATTTGGCAAAGAGGCAGATAGTGATATAATCAAAGATGACTTCTTCTACTTTTGTCAAAAATCTCCAACACTAGATGAGACAATAGAGAAGTTTGGTACAAGAGTATATGAAGCTGAATTAGAAGGGATAATTGTGGTTGAGAAAGGAATTGTTATGTTGGGGTGAGTTAATAAAATTTTTAAGTTCAAAATAGCATTCATTCCCATGATTTTACGGAGATGAATGCTATTTAGTTCGGAGCTTTATTCTGTCCATTGAGTCATTTTGGCAAAAAGAGACTCTTCTTTGATGGGTTTACGCAAGAAATCATTTGCACCATTATTAAATACTTCTGTTTTTCTTGTATCATCAGTTGATAATACAATAACAGGAATATGGGAATTTGTATCATCTGAACGGAATATTTTTAGAAACTCTATTCCATCAACAATAGGCATCATAATATCTAATAATATTAGGTCTATTGATGGATCTTTTTTTAGCTTATCAAGTGCATCTGAACCATTCTCTGCTTCTATGATATCCGATACAGACTCATTTCTTTTCAGAAGTGTCTGTAATAATTTTCTGTTGATGAAATCATCATCAACAACAAGTATTTTAAGTCCCATATTCTTATCCTCTATATTTAGTAATTATATTTGATATATCTTCTTTTGATGGTGTACCTAATAATCTCTCACCTTTAGTGACAGTAGGTTCTTTTCCATCTGAAGATTTTCCTGATGAGATTATAGCTACATTTTTGATACTGTTGCTGATACTATCATTAATAAGGTCAATATCGGCAAATACTATATCATAATCATCACTTTGTAACTTAGACTCTAAAATATTCATATCACTTAATATATCATACTCATATTTTAAGTTATCAAATACTTTTGCTAAAACTCTTTTCTCTAATAAGAATTTTTTGGCAAGAAGGATTTTTTTACCTTTTTTGGCTAGTGGTTTTGGAGCTGGTTTAGCTACAGGAGCAGGTTTTGATGTTACTTTTGGTGTAGCCTTTGGAGTAGCCTTTGGAACTGGTTTTGCTTCTACTTTAGCTTCAGGTTTTGGAGCTGGTTTTTTTACTATTTTTTTCTTTGGAGGCTTTGGCTTTTTAGGTTGTTTACTTACTTTTGATGCCAAGAATCTATTGAGGATATATAGAAGTTCTGTTGTCTCAATAGGTTTGGTGATATACTCATCCATTCCCTCTGCTAAGAATCGTTCTCTATCGCCTTTTAGTGCATTTGCTGTTAGGGCAACTATAGGAACATGCGTTAACTCTTCATCTTCTTCATAGTCGAGTATCTCTCGTGTAGCTTCGATACCATCCATAACAGGCATCTGTATATCCATAAAGATTAAGTCATACGAACCATTTCTTCTTTTTTCAAACGATTCAAGACCATTGTTGGCAATATCAACTCTAATACCATGTTCTTCCAAAATTCTTTTGATAAGTTTTTGGTTAATCATATTATCTTCTGTTACTAGAACATCAGCATCAAATTTAGTCTCTAATACAACCTCGTCTTCAATGCTCTCTAACTTAGGCATATCATCTGCTGTTTTACTTAGTATAGTTTTTAGTTTACTAAGTGTAACAGGCTTAAATATAACATTACTCTGCTCTATACCTAGTGTCTCTAGCTTGTTTCTACTAGTAAGGTTGGCGATTACTATAAGCTTAGATTTATCCATATGATGGATAGCCTCTATAATATTCTGCTTAGCTTTATCTATATCAATCCAATAGTTTTTACAAATATCTTTAGCCTCTAACTCTTTAAGGTCTCCTATAGATTCAAAATGTTCAACTTTTGGTCCAAAGAATTGGAAATACTCATCTAAATAGTTATCTAATTTAGATGGAATATCTTGTTGATATTTAGCTATCGTGATACTAGAGAATGCATGAGAGTAATTTACCTCAGTAGAGATTACCTCTTCTAGTGGGATAGTAAAGAAGAATGTTGTCCCTTGGTCTTTTGCACTATCAAGTTCAAGCAATCCACCCATAAGTTCCACAAATTGACTTGATATTGTGAGACCAAGACCTGTACCACCATACTTTCTAGTAACTGATACATCTGCTTGTGAAAAGGCATCAAAGATACGAGACTGTTGGTCTTTAGTCATACCAATACCATTATCTTGTACACTAAATCTAATCATACTTCTATTATCTTCACTAGATACTTTCATAATTTTTAAGTTTATCTCACCACTATAACTTGTAAACTTAACAGCATTTGAGAGGAGGTTAATAACAATCTCTTTAATTTTAGTCGGGTCACCTTTGAGTTTAGAAGAGATAGTTGGGTCCATATAGTAGTTAAGGTCAATATTTTTCTCTGTAGCTGCGACTGCATAAGTCTCAACAGCACTCTCAAACTCCTCTTCAGCATCAAATACTATATTCTCAATCTCAATTTTATTACTCTCAATTTTAGATAAGTCAAGAATATTATTGATAATACTTAGAAGATTTTCAGAACTTTTATCAATAATAGATAAAAACTCATCTTGCTCTTCTGTGAGTTCAGTACTTCTTAGTATCTCTGTAAATCCAACAATACCATTAAGTGGTGTTCTAATCTCATGTGACATATTGGCTAGGAATAGTGATTTGGCTTCATTGGCTTGAAGTGCTATTCGCTTATCATCTTTTGCCGTTTCAACAAGAGTCTCTAGGAATTTATATGCCTCTTTTGTACCCTCATGAGTATCAAGTTCAATATTTTCAATAGCCAAAGTATCAGATGTAAGATATTGGTCACTATTTTTCATCTCATCAACAGCTTTATTTAGTACATCTTCAAGCTCTTTAATGTTTCGCGTAATATCTCTAGTAGTTGTATATCCTAGATATGCCAAAACAAAACTAAGTAACCATATCGCAATAGAGATAAGGAGTAATAAAAATTGTTTTTGTAAGAATATATCACTTCGTTTCCATAGTGTGCTAGATACAACAAGCTGTGCTTTTGATAGAAGTGTAATCTTATTTGTTTGGAGTTTAAACCAATCAAGTGCTTCTTCTGCGTAATCACCATTATCAACATCAGTCTGAATAGCAGATGATGTCATAGATAACTCTTTAATTGTCTTTTTGGCTTTGTCACTATAAAATACTTTTTCAAGTTTATATCTTAAACGAGTATCTGTTACCTGTTTCATATCAAAAGCATTTGCTTTTGTCTTAAAATTATCCCATAATGCAATCTCATCAAATGACATAGCTACTTTTTGTGTCATATAAAAGGATACAAAGTCTCTCTCTAGTCCAGCATTCTCTTTTGATATATAGAGTTGCATAAGAGTAGCAATTAGTGACGAAATTTTTGTATCAAATGAGTATCGTTTAATGGCCAAAAGACTATCAAGAACAGGAGTTGCTAACTCTTTCGTATAGTTTGTAAAAAATATCTTTTTAAAGTCAGGATCTTTATTACTTACATCTTTACGAATAGAAGGTACTTTTAAATTATAGGTTAAAATTTTAGCATAATCCTCTTTTTGTTTCTTATCTATTTTATTTGATAATTCTAAAAGAAAAGGTAGATAAGCAGTGTTACTATCCATTATCAATTTATCTCTTAGTTTCTGCATAGAGTTATCTAATATAATTCTTTGTCTCTTAACAGAAGTCTCAAACTCTTTTTTATTGCTACCTAGATAGAGAGATGTAAGTCCCCTCTCTTTGCCTATATTGATAAGTACTTTATCTAATAGTGCATTATTTTTAAGTACCATTTTAAGTGAATTAGCTTTCTCAAAATTTATATATGAAGTTATAAAGAAATAACTTGATAGTAGTATAAGTAGTGAGATTGGGAGAAACCCAATCAGTTTCAGTCGATTTCGTATAGTCATATCTATTTCCCTTTAGTGTGATATTGCATTAATTTGGATTTCAAAAGACAAGAAGTGTCCCCAATAATCTTTGATGAAATGTTCTAAGTGATTACTATCTTCACAAAATTGTATTTTGTATAGTGTATCAGCTAGAGGTTTAATACGAAGATTTGATGATGTCCCTTTAAGTAGGTGACCGATTTTCTGTATTGCATCTAAATCACCCTCCTCATAACAAGTTAACATCTTCTCTGTCTCTTCTCTAGCTTGGTCTATAAAATCATTTACAAACTCTTCGATTAGCTCAACAGGAAGACTCAAATCATTAGCTGCCTCTTCAAGCTGGAAGTCAAAATGAATAGGCTTAATATCAGAGAGGTCTATAGTTCCAAAACCTTTTTCAACTACCACTTCTACCACTTCTTCAATTATAGGAGCTACCTTTTGTATAATAGGTTCAGGCTTTGGCTTGACTACCACTTTTTCAACTACTGGTACAATCTTTTTTATAATAGGTTCAATAATAGGTGCTTCTACTTTTGGTGTATCATAACTCTCAACAGAGTTTTTAGCAAAGAGGTCTAAGACTTCATCACTAGAGGCTGTCTTTAGTATTACCTCTTTTTTCTCTTCTACAGGAGTATCAAATAAATCTAAAATATTATCGTCTGATGCTGTATCAATCTCTACAAGAGCCGTATCTTCCTCTTCTATGGCTGTATCGAAGATGTTTAAAATATCCTCATCTGCTAAAGGAGTCTCAATCTCTACAGGAGCTACCTTCTCTTTAGGAGTTTCCTTTGGAGTCTCCTCAAAAAAGAGTAGTTCATCTTCTTTAATTAATTCCTCTTCTATCTCTTCTATCCCTAACTCAGCCAATAACTCGGACTCATCATCTTGTAGCAACTCATCTTCTACTTTAGGAGTTAAAATCTCTTCAACAGGACTATTCTCATAAGTAGTTATCCTTGATAAACTATCATAAAATAGAGCTATATAATTTCTCTGTTTATCTGATGGTGTAGGTTCTATTTTATCTATTATATCACCAATTAGAGGGATATGAAGGACTTCACTTAAATGAGCTATTGTTCCTATCGCTGATTTATGCTTAGCTTCATCATCACCTTTAATATCCTCTTCTAAATCAAGGGCATTATCTATATACTCATTTAAAAATGTATTATAATCTTCGATAGATACGCCTATAGCACTACTAGTCTTCTCTATATCTATATTAATATCTATCTCTTTGGGTATATCTTCACTTTTTATGGAAGTCTCTTTTATAGAAGTCTCTACTTCATCTACTAGTCCAAGGTCTAACTCTAAATCTTCAGACTCAGCAATAGTCTCTTTGATAGGAGTTTCGACTTCATCTGATAGTTCAAAATCTAACTCTAAACTCTCTTCTAATTCTAAATCTTCAGAGTTATCAATTAATGGAGTTTTTAGTTCATTTAATCGTTCTATATTTAACTCTAAAGAGTTACTACTCTCCTCTTTATCATCACCTATAATAGTATCTATAGATATAGTCTCTTCTATATCTTCATCACTATTATCATCTTCTATAGTATCATCTAATAGGAGTGAAGTAAACTCTTCATCATCAATATTTAATCCTGAAGATACAGCTTTATCTTTTAATATATCAGTTGTAGAATCGATTTGAACTATATTGACAAGTGTTAACTTACCTAACATACTAGATAAAACAGTTTTTGATATATCAAACTCTATCTCTCTCTTATGAATAGAGAGAATAAGTCTATCTTGTGGTGAAGCTATAAATTTTATATCACCTAATGCAGTTTTTAAAGTTAATTGGTCTATATGAGATAGTCCACACAAGCTTAATAATTTATCATCTATTGCGATAATTTGGTTTGTCCGATTTAATATATAATACATCTTATCTATAATCCCTTTTTTAACTTAATTAATTTCTTTTTCTAATAAATCCATATAGATATGAATTATATCTTCTATCTCTCCTGCTGTTGCAGGTCTTCTTGCTGCTGTATAGCCTGTAACTTCTCCATCTTTTAACATCGGTGTAATATGAGAATATACCCAGTAATATCTACCATCTTTTCTTAGATTTTTTACTATACCAGACCACTCTTTACCTAATTTTATAGTATTCCACAAATCTTTAAATATACTCTTTGGCATATCAGGGTGCCTAACTATATTGTGGTTTTTACCTTTGAGTTCCTCTTTGCTATATCCTGTAATTTCACAAAATTTTCTATTGCTATATGTAATATTACCATCATTATCTGTTGAGCTAATTATCAACCCCTCATCAAATACATACTCTTCATCAACTGAATTAGACTTACTCATAGTTATTTACCCCTTTTTAAATTATGTCAAGACAATATACTAGTGTTCTTCATTTATATACAAAAACCTTACTGCTAAAACTTTATAACAATTAAACTAAAAATAGAATGAATTAAGAAGTTTTTAGTAGTAAATATTAGATTATGTATGATTATAGATTAGTATTCTTAATAATATCTGCTATTTTACTATTAGTTACCTTTGCTATCTCTTCAATAGATGATTTTGCTATCGCTTCAAATGTACCAAAATAATCTATCAATTTTTTTACCGTAGCTTTACCTATCCCTTTTTTATTGAGTAGAGATATTTGTCTATCATCTTTTCTCTTTTTGTTTTGATGATATGCTATAGCGTAACGATGAGATTCATCTCTCTGTCTCTGTATCCACATAAGTCTCTTATCATTAGCTCTTAATTCAAAGACCTCATCGTGAGTATGTATTATATCTCTAGCCGAGCCTTTTGCACGATGAGCTTTACTATCTATCTTCTCTTTAGCAATAGCTATTACATCAAGATTGACATTTGCCTCTTGAAGTAGAGATTGAGCTAGATGTAAATTCGCTTTGCCACCATCTAATATCCACAAATCAGGAGGAGGATTTTGTGTAAACTTAGCTATTCTTCTTGATAACATCTCTCTCATCTGTCCATACTCGTCTCTTTCGTGAAGCTGATAGCGTCTATAGCTACTTTTGTCCCAACTATCCTCATCCCATACCACCATACCACCCACAGTTGCCACTCCCATAAGATGAGAGTTATCAAAGCTCTCAACTCTATAAGGAATAGCCAAGAGAGAGAATAAATCAGCGACTCTCTGCTCCATAATTGTATTATTAGTGCTATCACTCTTTCGTAGTAGCTCATCTGCATTTTGTAAAGCTAAAGAGATTAGTTTTGCTTTTGCTCCTATTTTGGGATGAGTTATCTCTATTTTTTTCTTAAATATCTCTGATAGTGTCTCATTGATAGAAGTCATATCCTCAAATTTATGAGCTACTATTATATTTTGATTTATATTAGGACTATCTTTATGATAAAAGTCTAAAAGTGCTTGTCTATATGCCTCATTTTCATCAAATATATGAGTATGTCTAAAGTAGCTATAATCAGAAGATATTATCTTACCATTACGCATAAAAAGTTTCACAACCACTCCTCTCTCATCTCCATTTTGTATAGCCCAAATATCAATATTAAGACTATTAGCCAAATCAATATCAGAAGAGAGTGTAAGAGAAGATATATCGCTTATCATATCTCTAAACGCTCCTGCCTCCTCATATCTCTCTTGTGAAGCAAGAGTTGCCATCTTAAGAGTTAATGCAGATATAAGAGGTTTTCTTTTAATTATCGCTACTTTAGCTTCTTCTATTATATCTGCATACTCCTCTTGTGTTATCTTCTCTTCACAAGGGGCTAGACATTTTTTGATTTGATAAAAGAGACACGCCTTTTTGCCTTTTAGACAAGAGCGATTTTGTACAAGTGGATAAACTTCATAGAGTCCATCAAAAAGAGATTTACTACCTGTTGGAAATGGACCATAGTAGGTTATATTTTTTCCTTTGATGGCTTTTCGTGTAATCTCAAACCGAGGGAAAGGGAGTGAGTTATCAATATAGATATATGGATATGTCTTATCATCTCTTAGAAGTATATTATATTTTGGTTTTAGCTGTTTGATAAGTGAATTTTCAAGTATTAGAGCATCTTTTTCATTTCCAACCACAATATACTCTAATCTCACCACCTCATCAAGCATTTTAAGTATTCTGGGGCTTTGAGATGGATTTGGCATAAGTTTTGGGGTAAATCTCCAATAACTCTTGACTCTATTTCTCAAATTTTTGGCTTTGCCTATATAGAGTAACTTATCGTTACAGTCAAAATATTGATAGACTCCTGCTGATTGTGGTAACTCTCTTATGATTGATTGCATTTGATAACTCTTTGGATATTTTCAAACTTCTCTTTGAGGCTATCCTCTCCATAGTTGGTAAAATCACCATTTGCTCGTTCAGAGTAGTGAGGTACAGACTTATACGCCTCTTTGGTCTTTTCTATAGGAAAATATTTACTATGAAACACCACAACACTACTAGCTTTCATCATATCACATGATTTATCATATTGATTGAGTTGCCTTAATAAACTTCTTAATAGATTTTTATTATAATCATAACTTAGTTCCATTTTAAATGCAGGGTGTTTTACAGCTACAAAGAGTGTATCATCTTTTATATAGATAAAGGCAACAGCTTTACTCCACTTATTGCCTAGAAGTCTGATATACTTTTGATAACACTCTTGGCATTTGAGTAATCTAAATTGAGGTTGAGAAGATAGATGAGAAATAATTTCATAAGCTTTTTTCATAAAGCTATTATAACATCTCTTTGCTGTGTAATATTAGTGGGTTGTGGATATAAAACAGCTCCTAGATATATTCCAGACAAAGTAGAAAGTATAGATATTAATATGACAGACGATAATGTAACTGAACAAAATATAACACTCATAAAGGATAGTCATGAAAAAATATGATGTGCTTATAATAGGTGCAGGTATAGCAGGACTCTACGCAGCGATGCAGATACCCAAAGAGAAGAGAGTGCTAGTAGTATGCAAAGATATTCCTTGGGAGTGTAATACATTTTATGCTCAAGGTGGTATGGTAGCAGTGCTAAATGAAGATGACATAGCACTCCATGTCAAAGATACCATAGAAGCAGGGGCATATCATAACAATAAAGAGGCTGTAGAGATTATGTCTCGCACTTCTATTGAGACTACCCAAGATATTATAGGTAGAGGTATGGAATTTGATGTAGATAGCAGTGGTAACCTACTATACACCAAAGAGGCAGCTCACTCTGTGAAGAGGATTATCCACGCAGGAGGTGATGCAACTGGTAGATATATGCACTACTTTGCTATGGTACAAAATATCCATCAACTCCAGAAAAATACCCTTGTCTATGATTTGCTTATCGAAGAGGGGCGATGTTATGGTGTCAAAGCTATGGTTAATTATGAGCCTACAACAATTTATGCTGATGATGTGATTATAGCAAGTGGAGGTGTAGGTTCACTCTATGCTTATAATACCAATTCAAGAACAGTATCTGCTGATATTCACGGTATCTGTGTTGAGAGAGGAATAGCACTTAAAGATATGGAGTTTATGCAGTTTCACCCTACTGTTTTTGTGGATACTCCTTATGCTAGAAAACTCCTACTCACAGAAGCACTAAGGGGTGAGGGAGCATTTGTAGTTGATAATGATGGACGAAGATTTCTCTTTGATTATGATGAGCGAGGCGAATTAGCAAGTCGTGATATAGTAGCAAGAGGAATATTTGACTACAAACGCAAAACCAATAAAGGTGCTTACTTAGATTTTTCTATGTTTTCCAAAGATTGGTTTGAGGGTAGATTTCCAAATATCACACGAACATTTGCTACATTAGGCTACAACTTTCCACAAGATAAAGTGCCAATATCTCCTGCTTTTCACTATGCCAACGGAGGAATTGAGTGTGATACCGATGGAGTAATTGATGGAGTTGAAGGACTTTATGTAATAGGTGAAGCAGCAAGAACAGGAGTTCATGGAGCAAATAGACTAGCATCAAACTCACTTTTAGAAGCTGTTGTTTTTGCTTCAAGAGCTGTAGAACATCTACTAAATAAAGAGCAAAATATTCCCAAAACACCTAAATTTGAGAAAGATTACGGTAATATTCTGCATAAAGAAAATGATAAAGCCTATAAACATAAACTGCGTCAAGTGATGTGGGAGGATATAGGAATTATCAGAACCAAAAAAGGCTTACTTGTGGCAAAAAATCTTATCTATGATATGAAAAATCAAGATATAGGAAGATTGTTGAGATTAAGACTAAATACGGCTTCAGCGATAGTAGATGCTGCCTTAGCTAGAAAAGAGTCTCTAGGTGCTCACTATATAGAGTAAGATGTATAGACACATATCAGAATGTTCAGGAGAAAAAATGACAACAGAAGTATTAACAATGGATTTGACAACAACTTGGGTGGGGATATTATCTCTAGCCATATTTGTAATAGCATATTACTTTATCGCAGCAGAAGATAAGTACCGTATAAATAAAGCCAAACCAGCACTATTTGCAGGTACACTTATATTTCTACTTATTGGCGTATATTATGCTCTAAATGGATTAGATGGCAAACACCTTCACGAAGAGGTAGAGATACTTATAGTTGAAATAGCAGGGATATTTTTCTTCCTCTTTGTAGCTATGACATATATAGAGGCTATGATAGATAGACAAGTATTTTCAGCTTTGCGTTATAATCTAGTATCAAAAGGGTATGACTACAAAAAGCTCTTTTGGATTACAGGAGTCTTGGCATTTTTCATCTCTCCCATAGCAGATAACCTCACAACAGCTCTTATACTCTCAACCGTACTTATCACAATAGATAAAGAGAACCGTGCATTTATAGTCCCAGCAGCTGTCAATATCGTAGTCGCTGCCAACGCAGGCGGAGCATGGTCGCCATTTGGAGATATTACAACTCTTATGGTCTGGGTAGATGGCAAGGGTGCATTTGTAGATTTCTTATACCTCTTTCCTGCTTCTATATTGGGTTGGTTGGTTACAGCATTCTTTTTGAGCCGTTTTATCCCAGAGGGATATCCTCCATTCTTAGATAGTGAAGAGAAAGTAAAAATATCAGCAGGTGGTAAAGTGATTATGGGTCTATTTGCCCTCACTATCGCTTCAGCCGTACTATCTCATCAGTTGCTTCATCTTCCTGCTATGTGGGGTATGATGTTTGGATTAGCCATACTCAAACTATATATCTATAAGATGAACCAAGAGAGAAGATATGATAGTGATGGTGTTGAGTGTAAAGAGATAAATGTATTTACATTTATATCCAAAATTGAAAACGATACACTCCTATTCTTCTTTGGTATCTTAGCAGCCGTTGGTGGACTTCACTTCTTAGGCTTCTTAGAATATTTCACAGCACTATACACTCAATTTGGAGCAACAGCTGTCAATATCGGTGTAGGGTTCTTATCAGCTATTGTAGATAATGTTCCTGTAATGAGTGCTGTACTAAAATCAAGCCCAGATATGGGTGTAGATGCACACGCACAATGGATGTTAGTAACTCTTACAGCAGGTGTAGGTGGAAGCTTAATATCATTTGGTTCAGCTGCTGGTGTGGGTGTTATGGGTAAACTCCATGGCATATATACATTCACTTCACACATGAAATTAGCATGGACGGTACTTATCGGATACATAGTATCTGTATCAGTATGGTATGTTCAATTTATGATTTTAGGATTTGGAGCGTAAATATTTTAATATAAATTAGGCAACTAGCATTTTATTTATCTTATATATACTATAATAACTCTTATCAATACGGAAAGGGTAAAATATGAAGATGTTAAAGGGATTGTTATTATGGGTTATTATAGGATTTGTCTCTATATCCACTCTCAATGCAGAGAGTGTAGATAGAGATAATAGGTACAAAAGGGTAAATCCAAATAGAATAAAAATGAGAGAGTTATATAATAAGCTTGACTTAACATTTGCACAACAAGAGCAGATGAATGAGCATAGAGAAGCTATTCTTAAATATAGAAAAAAGCGTAAAAACAATAGAAAAGCTATGATGAATAATCGTCTTTCTATACTAATAAAGTTTATCTCCAAAGATGGATTTAATACTAATGGTTATATAAAAAACAGGATGAAACAGGTAGAAAAAAGAGTCCAAAATCGTGCTACAATGATGGAAAAAAGAATAAGTATCCTTACTTCTATACAGAGAGTTCAACTTGTAAAGCTCATTAAAGAGCAGATAGCACAGAGAAAATAGATATTATATAGTGAGAGGTTTGAAATATATAACTCTCTCTATTCTACTGCTCTCTCTACTCTTTTTTACTCTGGATAGACTCTTTCCATTAGATAATAAACGACTCTTCAAATCACAATCAACTCGTATATATGATAGAGATAATAGACTGCTACATATCTATCTAAGTGAAGATGGTTTTTTGCGTTTTTCACTGATTACAAAGCAGATAAATAGCGATATAATAGATACACTTTTAAGCTATGAAGATAGATATTTTTATAGCCATTTTGGAGTTAATCCTCTCTCTATTATAAGGGCTTTGTGGTTTAATTTGCATAATAAAAGAGTCATCGGAGCATCTACAATCACAATGCAATTAGCAAGAATGATGCACCATAAACCTAGAACTATCAAAAATAAAATTATAGAGACTTTTA
Source organism: Sulfurovum sp. (assembly GCA_045267865.1). Classification (GTDB taxonomy): domain Bacteria; phylum Campylobacterota; class Campylobacteria; order Campylobacterales; family Sulfurovaceae; genus Sulfurovum. The sequence continues at coordinate 14,904 of JASFZJ010000067.1, forward strand.
TGGCATTGCAACTTGAATATAGATATACCAAAGATGAGATACTTACATCATATCTCAACAATGCCCCTTATGGTGGGAATATTGAGGGGTTTGCTTCTGCTTCTTTTAGCTATTTTAATCTGCCTGTAGAGTCTCTCTCTTTGGCTCAAATAGCCTACTTAGTCTCTATTCCCAAAAATCCAAATCGTAACCGTCCTAGATATAAAAAAAGAGTGGAGAGTTTAAAAAATAGGGTATTGGATAGAGTATTTGCACAGAGTAGCATCTCTATAGAGAAACTCAAACGAGCCAAAAAGGAGAAAATATATCCACACAAACGAAACTTCCCTAGATATACACCTCATTTAAGTAATCAAATAGTTAAAATCAAAGATAAAAATAGCTCTATCACTACGACTATAGATTTAAAACTTCAAACAAAAATAGAAGAGTTACTAAGAGAGAGAGTACAACAAATCAGACATCTAAATATAAATAATGCCTCAGCGATAGTGATATATAATAAAACAATGCAGATATTAAGCTATGTAGGTTCAAATGATTTCTATGACCAAAATCACTCTGGAGAGATAGATGGAGTCTCATCACTCTTTAGCCCAGGTTCTACTTTGAAGCCATTTATCTATGCCAAAGCACTTGAAAATGGGCTTATAACTCCACTCAAAAAACTCTATGATGTGCCTCTACATATTTCAGGATATAGCCCTCTTAACTATAGTAAATATTTTTTGGGTGAGGTGACGGCTTCAGAGGCGTTGGCATATTCGCTTAATATCCCTGCTGTATCACTAGACCAACTCCTAGAAGAAGACTCACTCTATGAACTACTAAAAAAGGCTAATATATCATCTATTAATAGAGATAAAAACTATTATGGAAGCTCTCTATCATTAGGAGGATGTGGTATCTCATTGAGAAATTTAGCAGAACTTTTTAGCTCACTAGCAAATGGAGGAGTTTATCGTAAATCTTATTTTATTAAAAATCTTAAAGAGTCCAAACCGATACCTTTGATGACAAAAGAATCCTCATATCTAGTAAGTGAAATACTAGCCAATGCACCACGAAAAGAGTTTAATAGTGTGTGGGAGTATATGAGTGATGTTCCAAAAGTAGCATTCAAAACAGGCACTTCTGCTCACGCACGAGATATGTTAAGTGTGGGATATACTCCTCAATATACAGTGGCTTTGTGGTTTGGGAATTTCAATAATCAAAAGAGTAAAAAAAGAGCTAGTAGTAATATAAATCCATCAGGATTAGAGATAGCCTCTCCGACTCTACACAATATTTTCAAGTATCTAAAGCCTAAAGAGTGGTTTGAACGCCCAAAAAATATAATCAAAAAAACAATCTGTCAAGATAGTATAATAATAGGAGAGTGTAAATCCAAAGTAGAAGATGAGACGATAAGAGGGGTCAAATTAAAACAACCCTGCCAAATCCTTCGACCAGAAGTGCTAAATAAGATGATAAAATCAAATACAATCACATCAATAGAGAGCCTCAAAAATAACAGATGCTACAACACTTGGAGAGCCTATAAACCGACAATCACAAGTCCAATAGACAAACAAAAATATATCCAAAATAGACTTCTACCTGAGTACCTCAAAAAAATATCCCTAGAGTGTTATAGTTATGAGACAAACAACACAATATATTGGCTAATTGATAATAACGAACCTATACGAGCCAAATCAGGAAAGAAAAAGTATATATATTTGGATAAAGGAAAACATCAAATAAGCTGTTTAGACCAAGGGGCAAAGATGAGGAGTATAGAGGTGGAGATGGAGGAGTTTTAAACCACTCAATCACCAAATCTAATTCACCTATAAATCAAGTTTTATCTCAAAAAAGTAAGGAAATATACTAATAATTAGAAATTTGACAATTTGACATATTTTAACTCTAAAATGCTATAATATTATAAAATATATTTTAAGAAATATAGGGGGTTATATTATGACAATAGCGATGAATAGATTTGAAAAAAAATTAGGTGACTATTATTGGGCTTATGCTGATATATTAAGAGATATTGGTATCAATGAATCCACTTATGACCAACGCATTATGGCTTTTATGGCTTTGAAGCTATTGATAGACAATGATAAGTTAGAATTTAATTTTGAGTATCAAGATAACTTTAGATTTTCTAGGCAACGCTATGCTTATTATCAAGGTAAAGATACCAAAGGCAAAAGAGCCACAGAACATATTAAAAAATTAAAGCGATATTTGACCAATAAAAGTAATGAGATAGGTTTTAAAGATTCTAAAAATAATAATTTTTTAGGAATAGAATAGATGGAAATTCAATCATCTCAATTAAATTACCAAGATATAAAAAATAAAATATATACTATTCGTAATGTACAAGTTATGTTTGATAGAGATTTATCAGAACTTTATAAAGTTGAGACAAGACGATTAAATGAGCAGGTAAAAAGAAATAGTAAAAGATTTCCTAGTGAATTTATGTTTCAGTTAAGCAAGGAAGAATTAGAAAATTGGAAGTCGCAATATGCGACATCCAGTAAAGAAATTATGGGTCTAAGAAAACCACCTTATGTTTTTACTGAACAGGGTGTATCTATGTTAAGTGCTATTTTAAGAAGTGATATTGCCATAGAGATAAGTATTCATATCATTAAAAGTTTTATAGAAATGAAAAAAATTATCTCTATAAATACAAATTTATTTCAAAGGTTGGAAAATATTGAATCCAATCATCTGAAATATAAACTTGAGTCAAATGAAAAATTTAATAAAATATTTGATGCATTAGAGTCAAATGAGATAGAACATAAGCAGGGTATATTTTATGATGGACAAATATTTGATGCCTATACTTTTATATCAGATTTAATACGAGAAGCTAAAAAAAGTATCATACTTATTGATAACTATGTAGATGATAGTGTATTGACTCTGTTTAGTAAAAATCAAAATATAGATATAATGATTTATACTCAAAATATATCAAAACAATTAAAGTTAGATTTGAAGAAATATAACTCTCAATATGATAATATATCAATAAAAAGTTTTAAAGATTCACATGATAGGTTTATGATAATTGATAATATTAAAGTTTATCATATAGGTGCGAGTCTAAAAGATTTAGGCAAAAAATGGTTTGCTTTTTCTAAATTTGATATTAATACTTTAAATATACTAGAAAGATTGGAAAAAATTAAATGAATGAAGATAATGAAAAATTATTTAAAGAATGGCTAGAAGTCAAGGGGAGTGCAAATTCAACATTAAGTAGATATCCTTTGGCATTAAAAGAAAAAATACCAAAACATCTAACTTCTTTAGACGAAAATGATTACGAAAACCTATTTGAATGTTCTGATATTGATTATTTAGAAGGATTATACAATAGACTATTGAAAAATGGAGATTTATATAAGTTTAATATTGATACACAAGCACAACTACCTAGTGCTTCTGTTAAAAAATATATAGAGTTTATAAATGAAAATAATTCAAATACTGATAAAGAAATTATACATAAAATAATAATGAATACGGAAGAAAATAGAGAATACGATAAATTAGTAAACTTATTATTTGACAAAGATAGTGAATTTTATCATATTTTATATACTCAAACAAATCAAAAATTCAAAATTATTAAAAGTAAAAAAAATAATATTGTAGTTATTCCGTTTACAGATGTAGCTACTAATATGACAATATCAAAAGGTGAGATTAATAAAACATTAAATGGAAATGGAAATGGTAATTATAAATCCTATTCACTTATAATTATTGATTATTTAAATGGAGAAAAGAATATTAATGATATAAAACAAGAGAATAGTAACGATACTAAAAAAGAAAGATTAGATTTAAATTTTTCAGATATAAAAAAAGGAAACCTAAACTTTCAATACAAAAACATCCTTTTCAAAGGAGTTCCTGGGACGGGGAAGAGTCGTGCTATTGATATTATTATTGATACAGAACTAAAAATAAAAGGTGAAAAAGATAATATTTTGAGAATAAATATTCATTCTGCTTCTTCTAATGCTGATTTGATGCAAGGAATTGGGATAAGTACGAGTGCAGAGGGAAGGGTTAAGTATAGTGAGAAGCAGGGGCTTATCTTGGACATTATTAAACGAGCCACTTTTCACCCTAATCAACCTTTTGTATTGATACTTGAAGAGATACAAGAAAATAGCCTAAATGAGCTTATAGGTGATTTGATTTATCTTATAGAAGAGGATAAACGAGCTAAAGATATAGAAGCAGATGGTTTAGAATATTCTTATAAAGAGTTAGTTGATAAACTGATAGAGGAAGATAGTGATATTAGCTATATTGAAATTCCTTATTTAGTTAATGACAGTACCGATTATAAAAAAATGTTGATGCCCAATAATCTATTTATCTTTTGTACTTCAAATTATAGAGATGATAAAAAAGTAATTGAAGATAATCTTTTGAGACGGTTTGAGGTTATTGAGATATATCCAAATAGTGAAGTAGCCAATACTTATGTAAGAGGTTTTTTTACAAGTTTAAACGAGTCTATTTTAAAAGTTATGCAAGAAAATCATGAAACGCATCCTGATAGATTTATGATAGGTCATTCTATTTGGCAAAATGTAGAGAATGAGAAGAGTTTTTATAAAGCTTTTTCCAAGTTAGTCACAGAATTTAAAGATATTAGAGAAGTGGATTTTGAGATTTTTAAAGAGATTTTAAAAGATATTAATTTTCCTAAAGATATAGAGATTGAACTTAAAAAGCATTATTTTGAATTAATCAAACATATACAAGAAAAAATTGATTATGGCTTCATTAATTAAAACAATATTTTTAAAAGAGAATGAAAAAGATATTTTTTTATCTCTTAGAAATCAAGGGATAGATACAAAAGTTTTTGAAAGTAAACTTGCTGATTTATTTCATAGGGTGTATAATAATTTCGTAGGTTATTATCTGTTTAAACAACATAAAATACTCTATAAACTTATTATATTGCCCAAGAGTATTAGTATAGATAGTGATACAAGAGAGAAAGATTTTGTAAATTATCTGCTTCATTATCATCGTATCAATAATAAATATACCTTTGATGAGACGAAGAAGATAGAAGACTCTCTTTTAAGTTTGGCTTTTAAAAATAATAATGACAAAAATAATTCGCATTTACCATTAGAAGAGTTTGAATTTTATAAATATAAATCAATACTTGAAGCGATAGAGAAGTTTTTTAAGAAGCATAAAAATTATAAGAGAGTAAAAGTAGATTATGCATCTCAAAGTATCAAATATAAATTAAATTTACAAAAAAATATAAAAGAGTTAGACAAAACAAAACTACATCAGACTAAAACTATTGATATGATGTACTCTTTGATTTCAACGATTTCATATACGGCTTTAAAACTCTTTATAAGTAATAAATTGAGTGATTTTAACGATGAAAACAAAAAAGAATTACTAAGTAAATGTAGAAGTATTCATAGTCTAATTGCAAAAAAATATAACTTAGATAAAAGCTATAAACTAACACTTAGTAAATTAAATAGTTTTAAAGTAGCAAAAGTTTTTAAAGCGAAGAATGAGACAAAAGAATTACTTATTGCTATTAAATCATTATTTGGTTTTGAGCAGATGTATCAAGATGATAAAATATCTGTAAATAATAATTATGACTTAGCCACGACTTCATTTTTTATCAATCCGATTGCTTTTTATGAGTGGTATGTTTATGATATACTTAAAAAGTTTGCCGATAATAAAAACTATCAAATACGCTTTGATAAGAATAAAAGTAATAATACAAAAAAAGAGTATTTTCTAAATTCTAAAAGAGAAGAAGCTCTTAACAGAAGTTCTAATCCTGATTATGTTTTGATTGATGAAAAAAATAATATAAAAATTATTATAGATGCAAAGTGGAAAAATATTGATAAATTAAGTGATATATCACCTGCTGACTATCTTAAATTAAAATTTGATTCTAATATTTTAGAAGATGATAGATATGCAACAAGTTCATATTTTGTTTATCCTCATTTATATGACTATAATGATGTTTTAAATATTCAAATTGATGAGAATAATTTTTTTAATTTTAATGTGATGCAGATAGATATGAATTTTGAAAAGGATAAGAATAGTTTAGATTTTTCTTATGATTATAGGATAATAGAAGAAAAGATTGAAAAAGAAAAACAAGAGAGAGTAATCTTGGTAGCATCAAAATATTTGATAGATAAGATTGATAGTGATAGAAGATATTTTATTGAAGAGTTACTCAATAGTAGTGAGATAGAGGATAGGGAAGAAGTTTTTAATCAATTAGATGAGCAACTATTAGAGTATGCAGAGCAAATTAATGAAACGATTGAAGAGAATATTATATCTGATGAAGTATTAGAAATATTAGCTAATTACGATGATGTTTTAGGTAAAGAGTATTGAATAAAACAATAGCCATAACAATAAACACTTCATGGAATATCTTCAATTTTCGAGTAGGACTCCTAAAAGCTTTGCAAAATGATGGTTATCATATAGTATGTATTGCTCCACGAGATGAGTATAGTAAGAGGTTGGAGGCGTTGGGGTTTGAGTATCGTCATATAGATATTGATAATAGGGGTTCAAATCCATTTTTGGATATGAAGTTGATATATCAACTCTATCATATCTATAAAGAGATAAATCCTGATGTAATTTTGCATTATACTATTAAGCCTAATATTTATGGTTCTATTGCAGGTGGTTTGTTGGGCATGAAGATGATTTCTAATATCTCAGGGTTGGGGACTATATTTTTAAATCAAAGCTTCTCTTCAAGAGTTGGTAAGTGGTTATATAGAGTGGCACTCAAATACCCAAAAGTGGTATTTTTTCAAAATAGAGAAGATAGAGAGCTTTTTGTGAATTTAGAGTTGGTATCTAAAGAAAAAATAGATATTTTGGCAGGTTCTGGGGTGGATATGCAGATGTTTAAAGCACCTTATAAAAAGAAGATATATAAAAAGAGATTGGCATTTTTATTTATAGCTAGACTTCTTACAGACAAGGGTATAATGGAGTTTGTGGAGGCTTCTGCTATGCTTCCAAATAGTGATTTTTATATATTGGGTGAGTATTATCCTAACAATCCAACAGCCATTACGCCCAAACAGATGCAAAAGTGGACAGAGTCTTTCAATCTAATATATCTAGGTAGCACTGATAGCGTCAAAGAGGTGATAGATAGTGTTGATTGTGTGGTTTTGCCATCTTATCGAGAGGGATTATCTAGGGTATTGTTGGAGTCTGCTAGTATGGCAAAACCTATCGTTACTACTAATGTAGCAGGGTGCAAAGAGGTGGTAGATGATGGAGTTAATGGCTTTTTATGTAAGCCAAAAGATAAAGTATCTCTGGCTAGAACGATGAAAAAGATGATAGATTTGAGTCATAAAGAGCGTCAAGAGATGGGAATAAGAGGGAGAGAAAAGGTAGCTAGAGAGTTTGATGAGAAATTTGTGATAGATAGGTATAAAAAAGCTATAAGAGAGTTGGAGAGTTGAGAGGTGTGCTATTTGTTTGTGATAATGTATTTGTTCGAGATGGAGAAAATATATACTCAAATAGCTTCTCATACTCTATACTCAAAAGATATAGAGATATATTTGGCAAAGTCACAGTAGTTGGAAGAGTAGAAGATAAACACTCTGTAGATAATATTTCTCTAGCCTCAGGTGGGGGTATGGAGTTTATATTTTTGGATAGTATCTCAAATATTGGCTCATTTTTTGGTAAGAGACGAGAGTATCATAAACTTTTGAGTTCTATTATTGATGATTATGATGGTGTGATAGTTAGACTCCCTAGTGAGTTTGGACTTTTAGTATCATCTATAGCTAAAGAGAAAAACATACCATATCTAGCAGAAATTGTAGGGTGTGGTTGGGAAGCTATGTGGTATTATGGAGGAGTAAAGTCTAAACTTTATGCTTTAGTTTTATTTCTAAAAATGAGACTTGCTGTTGCCAATGCTTCAAGTGTAAGTTATGTTACAGAGGAATTTTTACAAAAGAGATACCCCTCAAAGAAGAAAACTATATCTCTAAGTGATGTATATATTCCTTATGTGGATAATCAAGTTTTAGAAAAAAGAGTTAATAAAATAAAGTCTCAAAAGAAAATAACTATAGGTACAATAGCATTTTTAGATGTAGATTATAAAGGGTTGGATACGGCTATAAAAGCTATCTCTTTATTAGATTATGAGATAGAGTATCGTATATTGGGAGAGGGTAATTCTCAAAGATACCAAACGATGGCAAAGAATTTAGAGATTAAATTTGAAAAAAGCCTACCACAAGGAGAGAGAGTTTTTGAGTGGTTGGACTATATAGATATATATCTGCAACCTAGCCTTACAGAAGCGATGCCTCGTTCACTTATAGAAGCGATGAGTAGAGGGTGTGTCTGTATCGCTTCATCAGTGGGGGAGATACCTAAGTTACTTGATAATAAAATGCTTCATAAAGCTAAAGATATTCAAAAACTTTCACAACTTATAGGTAAAATAATAAATGATAAAAAGTTACAGATAGAACAAGCTTCACTTAATTTTAATAAAGCTCAAAACTATAATAGTGATATTTTGGATAAGAAGAGAGATGAGTTTTATAGAGGATACCTAGATTTAAGAGAAAATTTATCTTAATTATATTATAGTGCTTTATCAATCCTCTCGGGGTGCTACTTTTAGCTGAGATTACCCGTTGAACTTGAACTAGCTAGGACTAGCGTAAGGAAGAGAATTTGTATATAGTTATAACTACTTATCTACAAATCTCCTCCTAAATATTAAATATATTAAGGAAATATCGTGACAACACCATATAAAGATACACTTACCACTTCAAATGAGCTTCTAACAAGAGAGCCTCTACCTGCCTCTACAAAGGTCTATATCAAAGGTGAAATTCATAAAGATATTAGAGTTCCTATCAGAGAAATAGCACTAAGTAATGATACTAAATTAGGTGTTTATGATACATCAGGACCATTTACAGACCCTACTATTGATATTGATGTGGGTAAAGGTATTCCTGCTATTAGAAAAGAGTGGATTAGTGGAAGAGGTGATATAGAAGAGTATGAGGGTCGTATTATGGTGCCAGATGACAATGGATATACTACAGATGAACAACTTGACTTTGTAACTGCTGGTGCAAAAGGTTTGGTTAGAACTCCACTTAGAGCAAAACAAGATGAGAATGGAAAAGGTAGAAATGTATCTCAATTATGGTATGCAAGACAAGGTATAATCACTCCTGAGATGGAATTTATCGCTATTCGTGAGAGTCAAAATTTAGAGATGAAAGAGATGTACCTCAATGACCCTGAGAGAGAAGAGAGACTTAAAGGTGAAAATTTCGGAGCAAATCTTCCTGAATTTGTTACTCCTGAATTTGTTCGTAAAGAGGTAGCTGAGGGGAGAGCTGTTATTCCTTGTAATATCAATCACCCAGAAGTTGAACCTATGATTATCGGACGAAATTTTTTGGTAAAAGTAAATGCCAATATTGGTAACTCTGCTACTACATCATCTATCGCTGAAGAGGTAGAGAAGATGGTATGGTCCACTCGTTGGGGTGGAGATACTGTTATGGATTTATCAACTGGAAAGAATATCCATACTACTAGAGACTGGATTTTGAGAAACTCCCCTGTGCCTATTGGGACTGTGCCTATTTATCAAGCACTAGAGAAAGTAAATGGAGTAGCAGAAGACCTCACTTGGGAAGTGTTTAGAGATACACTTATTGAACAAGCAGAACAAGGTGTGGATTATTTTACTATTCACGCAGGGCTTCTTCTTCATCATGTGCCAATGACGGCTAAGAGAGTGACTGGAATTGTATCTCGTGGTGGAGCTATTATGGCAAAATGGATGATACATCACCATCAAGAGAACTTCCTTAATACTCATTTTGAAGATATTTGTGAGATTATGAAGGCTTATGATGTGACTTTCTCTCTAGGTGATGGACTAAGACCTGGGAGTGGAGCTGATGCTAATGATGATGCACAGTTTGGAGAGCTTGAAGAACTTGGACGACTTACAAAAATCGCGTGGAAACATGATGTACAGACTATCATAGAAGGACCTGGACATGTCCCAATGCACATGATAAAAGAGAATATGGATAGACAGCTAGAAGTTTGTCATGAAGCACCTTTCTATACACTAGGACCCCTAACTACTGATATTGCTCCTGGATATGACCACTTTACTTCTGGAATTGGTGCTGCTATGATTGGTTGGTATGGTTGTGCTATGTTGTGTTATGTGACACCAAAAGAGCATTTGGGTCTGCCTAATAGAGATGATGTTAAAGAGGGACTTATTACTTACAAAATCGCTGCCCACGCTGCTGATGTAGCCAAAGGTCACCCTGGGGCTAGAGCTAGAGATGATGCTATGAGTTTGGCAAGATTTGAGTTTAGATGGATTGACCAGTTTAATATCGGTCTTGACCCAGAGAGAGCGAGAGAATATCATGATGAGACTATGCCACTAGAAGCTGCCAAAGTAGCACATTTTTGTTCTATGTGTGGACCAAAATTCTGTTCTATGAAAATCTCTGCTGAGGTGAGAGAGTATGCAAATGAGCTTGATTTGAGTATAGAAGATGCCAAACAAAAAGGTATGGATGATATGTCAAAAGTCTTTCAAGAACACGGTAGCGAAGTATATATAGAGGCTGATAAGATTAAATAATCGTAGGGTGGGTTTCCTAACCCACCAAAAAGGAGGAAGATATGAACATAGCAATCGCAGGGGTAGGATTGGTAGGGCGTGTTTTGGCACTTAATCTACTCAAAGAGGGGCATAGTGTCACTCTCTTTGATAGTGATAGTGCTTATGGTGAAGAGGCAGCAGGAGTCACGGCTGCTGGTATGTTGGCTCTTTTTGCAGAGCTAGAGAGTGCTGAATCCATTATATTTGATATTGGAAAACGCTCGATTGAGTTGTGGCCCTCTCTACTTGAACAGATAGATATGCTAGAGGCATTCCAACAAAAGGGAAGCATAATCACAGCTCACCCACAAGATACAAAAGAGCTAACACACTTTATAGATACTCTCAAATCCAAAGTAAAAGAAGCCTCAGCTATAGAGGTCTTAGATAATAGAAGAATCACAGAACTAGAACCTGATTTATCACAACACACAAAAGCATTTTATATTCCACAAGAGGGACAAGTAGATAGTGCTAAGTTTATGAAAGCTTCAAGCGATTATCTTCTAAATCACCCATCTGTAGTATGGAATCAAAATACCAAAGTAGAAACTCTCTCTAGTGGAACTATACATTTAGTAGATAGAGATAAGAGTTTTGATTGGGTATTTGATGCACGAGGATTGGGTGCAAATGTAGAGATAGAGGGACTTAGAGGTGTAAGAGGAGAGGTATTTTTAATAGATGCTCCTGATGTTAATATCACAAGACCTACTAGAATGTTACACCCTAGATATAAGATATATATAGTCCCAAGAGAGAACAATCGCTATGTAATAGGAGCAACAGAGATAGAGAGTGAAGATAGAAGTCCTATATCGGTTCGTTCATCTTTGGAGTTATTGTCTGCTTTATATAGTATGCACAGTGCATTTGGTGAGGCTAGAGTAGTCAAGACTATGACCAATTGTCGTCCAACATTTAAAGACAATCTACCAAAGATAGAACAGAGTGATAAGCTCACACGAATAAATGGACTCTATAGACATGGCTACCTTATGGCACCTGCAATTGTAGAAAAAGCACTCAATGAAGGATTATATAAATGATAGATATTATAGTAAATGGCGAAGCCAAAAGCATAAATGATAGTATAAATATCAAAGAGATGCTTCAAGAACTAAGTTACACCAAAGAGGGGTTTGCGATAGCTCTTAATGAGATATTTGTAGCTATTAGCACTTATGAGAATACTTATCTCAAAGCAGGTGACAAAGTAGAGATACTCTCACCTGTACAAGGGGGATAATATGGAGACAGCCAATCAAGATATATGGGAAATTGGAGGCAAGAAGTTTGAGAGTAGATTTCTAATAGGCTCTGCTCTCTACCCATCTCCTGCTATTATGGAAAAGTCTATAGTAGCATCAGGCTCACAGATTGTCACAGTTGCATTGCGTAGGCAAGGGGCAGGAGATGGTGGAGGTGATAATTTTTGGAATATCATCAAGTCACTTAACATTGAAGTCCTACCCAATACAGCAGGTTCACACTCAGCCAAAGAGGCGATAACCACAGCCCAGATGGCAAGAGAAGTATTTGGTACAAATTGGATAAAACTAGAAGTGATAGGCGACCAATATAACCTACAACCAGACCCATTTGAGACGGTCAAGGCTGCTGAGATACTTATCAAAGATGGGTTTGAAGTATTTCCATACACCACAGATGATTTGGTAGTAGCCCAAAGACTTGTAGATGTAGGGTGTAAGATACTTATGCCGTGGGGTTCGATGATAGGCTCAGGAAAAGGGCTAATGAACCCTATGAACCTACAAGCTATAAGAAATAAATTCCCAAATGTAAATCTAATAGTAGATGCAGGAATAGGCAAACCCTCCCACGCCACACAAGCGATGGAGCTAGGATATGATGGAGTATTATTAAATTCTGCCATAGCACTCTCACAAGAGCCTGAAATGATGGCAAAAGCATTTAAATATGCGATAGAAGCTGGAAGATTAGGAGACAAAGCCGTAGCAATGCAAGAGCGAGAGTTCGCCTCACCCTCTACGCCTGTAGTAGGTACTCCGTTTTGGCATCAGTTTGATTGATGGTAAATTCAAAATATAGGTACAACAAATGAACACAATAACAACACAATATTTCAAAGAGTATAGAAAAGAGCTAGGATTTACAAATCAAGGTGCTGTCAAGAAATTTTTTGCAGATTAAGCTATGAATAAATACAAAGTTTTAGACCTCTTCGCAGGAGTAGGAGGATTGAGTTATGGTTTTGCTAATGATGAGGCTTTTGAGATAGTTGCATCTAATGAGATTTTGTCTGATATGGCAAAGGCATACTCATTTAACCATCCAATCGTAAAGTCGTATAATTGTGATATAAAAGATTTTGGACTCAAAAACCTTGAAGAGGATTTGGGTATAAAAGAGGGAGATATAGATTTAATTATTGGTGGGCCTCCTTGTCAAGCATTTTCTACTGTTGGGAAGCGATTAATTGATGACCCAAGAGGACAACTTTTTCAAGAATATTATAGAGTTTTAAAAGAACTCAATCCAAAAGTATTTTTATTTGAAAATGTTAAAGGGCTTCTCTCAATGCAAAAAGGAGAACTTCTCAAAACTATTCTTTCTCTTTTTGAATCATTAGGGTATAAGGTCAAGTATGAGGTTCTCAACTCTGCTGATTATGGTGTACCTCAAATAAGAGAGAGGGTTATTATCATTGGTACAAAATTAAATCAAGATTTTAAATATCCTCTCCAAACACATAGAGACAAAGATGATACTAATATCTTCACACAACATTTAAAGCCCTACTTAACACTATCTGAGGCTATTAGTGATTTACCTTTTATTAGAAGTAATGAGGAGAGTTTTGAGTATAGTAGTAAAGCACAAAATGAGTTTCAAAAATTAATGCGAATAGATGCACCTGAAAAACTACACGACCATAATGCACCTAAAAATAATAAAAATCTAGTGAAACTAATGGAGGCTCTACCTGATGGAGGTTCGCCCCAAGATATAGCCGAGGAGTTACGCCCAAAGAGTGGATTTAAAAATACATATTGTAGATTATGGTGGGAGCGACCTACACCTACGATTACACGAAATTTAAGCACTCCATCATCTTCAAGGTGTATCCACCCAAAAGCACCAAGACCACTCACTACAAGAGAGGGAGCGAGGATACAGTGTTTTCCTGATAGTTATATATTTTATGGTTCAAGAGGTTCAAAAAATCTACAAATAGGGAATGCTGTACCTACGATTTTATCAATAGCTTTGAAAGAGTCTATTAAAGAGCATTTTATTATTAATTTTTAGGAAAAAGAGATAGATAATGGTCTATAAACTTTATGGGTTGAGTGATGATGAGCTGATTGTGCGTAGAGTCAATTAACTGACTCTACGATTTTCACTATAAAGCATTACTCTTTTTTGCAAGAAGGTTTTCGGTATAAAATGACCCAAAAGGGATAAGTGAGAGAAGGCTATAGAGTGCTGACTCTTGGAGCTTAAATTTGGCTTCCTGATGTGCTTCTATAATTTGATAGATGAATACAAAAACAAGCACTCCATGTGCCATTCCTACGATTTTTGTCGCCATTGGAATATCGAAATAATACTTCATTGGCATTGCAATAAATACTAAAATAATAAATGAAATTCCTTCAATCTTATTGATAAGACGAAACTTTTTTAATTCAGACATAGAGTCTCCTAAATATAATTTAGGAGAGTATATCTAAAGATAATTAATGGTTTCTTATCTTTATTATAGTTTTATATTATAAATAAACTATTTTGATATATTTAACATTGCAAAACTACAAATTGAACTTTTTGTAGCAGATAATAATAAAATTTCTATTAGTAAATGAAGATTATTAGCCTAACCCTAAAACCCATAATTAAAAAAGACTCTAAGATTTTGAAAAGATTCTGCTCTATCATCTATATTTGAATAAACAGCTCCTAGTGATATATCTTTGCTATACTGATAATCAAATCCTACATCATACTCTCTAGCATCATATCCCTCTCCTTTGTGTGTATCTATATTTAGCTTCATACTCAATTCCTCTATTCCTACTACAGAAGCATCCCATTCTATGGTGTAGAGTATCATATCGCCATCTATTCCTGCCTCTTTGAGTGTGTTGTGTTCTGCATTTGTATAAAATGGTCCTCCTCCAAAGAGATTATTTGCTTCTACTCCTTTGGTTTTGTTATACGCTATAGTGGCTGTGAGTCCTGTATCTTTGCTACTGATAGATGTTGCGATACCATATATAGTTGAAGTATCTCCATTGTCATAGTCTTGATAAGTATATTGAAGATTGAGACCATAATCAAAGCTTGTTGTGGCGTGTGAATACTCTGCTTCTATATAACTTATTGTCATCTCATTTGAGAGGTTATAAAACCATCCTGAGAGTTTGGTATCTGTTATTCCCTCATACTCTATACCCAAAACCTGCATACCTTTATTACCATTTAGCTCTGTAAATTTGCTTTGAATATCGCTATCTACTCCACTCCATTTTTGAAGATGAGCTAATGTAATTGTAGTATCTGCAATATCTTGATTTACTATAGTAAGAGCCTCAAAGCTATTGGGTATCATACCTATATCATCACTATCTGCATAAGGTGTATCTATAGTTTGTCGTCCTAAAGTTATAAGAGTCTCTCCCAAACTGTAGTTGATATATGCCTCTCTTATAGTTGCATAATCTTGATTATTTTCATCAAAAAATGCCACTCCGTCAAAGCCTTTCTCTCCATTTCCCAAAGTGCTAGAGAGTGTAGCACCCAATCCAAATCCTTTATAAATGGGTGTCTTAATAGATATATTAACTCCTAAGGCTGTCTCTGATAGTGTTTTGTTATCTTGTGTATGGTTTTGATACCCTACTCTTAAATTACCATCTATAATCCAACCATTTGACTCTTCTGCTTTTATATTGATAGTCATTATCAATATAATAAATGTGCTTAGTGCTATCTTTTTCATAATTTTAATCCTTTTGTCTTTTTATTTTATTTTATTTTTTGAGGGAAACTATTTAGTTGTCGGGGTGGGGATACCCCGACCTACAGGTTTTAGAGATTTATCTCTTTCACTTCTATAGTAGAAGCCTCTTTTGCTCTTAGTGCAATGTGTGTACTACCATCTATCTCTATCTCCATTGTCTGTTTGGCTAGAGAACACTCTCGTATATATAAAGTCTCACCTCGCATTACCCCTAGAGACTTTAGTCTATCTTTTAAGGGTTTATCTGCATCAATTCTTACAATCTCTGCACAATTTCCTTTGTGTAAATCACTTAATACCATTTTAAACTCCTACAATTAATAGTGTAACTCTATAAGCTATAAAGCTCAATATCCACGCCATAGATGATGTCATAACAAAGAGATAGAGTAGATACTTCCACCCTCCTGCCTCTTTTGCAAATACCATTGATGCTGCTAAACACGGTAGATATATCATTACAAATACTATAAATGATATAGCAGAGGGTAGAGGGATATTAGCTTTTATCTGCTCAATTAACCCCTCACTACTCTCATCTGCTCCATCACCTAACGCATAGAGTACACCTAGAGTTGATACTACAATCTCTTTGGCTGCTAATCCAGTCTCAAGTGCAACTGCCATCTTCCAATCAAACCCTAAAGGAGCAAAAAATGGCTCTGAAAAGTGTCCTAGTTGTCCTAGATAACTCTCTTCAAGAAGTTGAAGTTGTAATTCATTGGCTAGTTTACTCTTACTCTCTTCTTCTACGGCTTGGGTTATTTTAATCTCATAACTACTCTCTAGTTCTATATTTTTGGGATAGTTACTAGCAAACCATATTAATATAGATGCACCCAATATAAATGTACCTGCTTTTTTGAGGTATGATTTAGCTTGTCCATAGACTGTGTGCCATATCAGTTTTAGTGATGGCAAACGATACTTTGGCATCTCCATTACAAATGGCTCATCATCCCCTTTGAATACAAATATTTTGAGTATCTTAGCTGAAAATAGTCCTAATAACGCTCCTGAGATGTAGATAAGAAATAGGATATTACCAGCATTTTCTGCTCCAAAAAATGCTCCTGCAAAGAGTACATATATAGGAAGTCTCGCTCCACAACTCATAAATCCAATTATAAATAGTGTAATCAACCTATCTTTTTCATTTTTAAGTGTTCTTGCTGCCATATAAGCAGGGACAGAACATCCAAATCCTGTGACAAGAGGGATAAAACTTTTACCGTGAAGTCCAAATTTATGAAAAAACCCATCTAATAAAAATGCTACACGACTCATATATCCTGTTGTCTCCAAAAGAGCAATACCGATAAATAGTATCAATATATTTGGCAAAAACATAACAACAGCACCCACACCTGCTATCATCCCATCACCTACAAGTGAGCCTAACTCTCCACCACCTAGAAGAACCTTACTCTGTTCACCTAACCAACCAAATGATGCATCTATATACTCCATAGGTACAGAACCTAGCTCAAATGTAAGCTGAAATAGTCCCCACATAAAAAATAGAAATAGAGGAATACCTAAAAATTTATTGATAAGCAGATTATCTATTTTTTGTGTCATATTTTTAAATTTCACAGCCTTGATAGTCATAACCTCCATCTTTGCACCTTTAGCAAATGCAAAATGCTCATCAGAAAAAATTTCATCTAAGTCTTTGGTATCATGGTGAATATAGAGGTGATTTAGACTATTTCTCAATAGAGGTAGAAGCTCAATCCAAATAGGCTCATCATGCATTTTTTTGTACATACTTGGCTCTTCTTGGAGGAGTTTAATAGCTATAAGACGATAAGAGAGATGAGTTTTATATTTTTTAAGTTTCAAAAAGAAGCTAATCTTCTCTATCTCCTCCTCTATATTATCACTATAAATTACTTTTGCTGTAGATTTTTCTTTCTTAAATGTCTCAACAATAGCACTCTTTAAATCTTCTATACCTGTCTTGGTCGATGCTGAGGTCTTGATACAAGGTACTCCCAATATCGCTGAAAGCTGTTTTTCATCTATATAAATTCCCTCTTTGATGGCTTCATCATCCATATTGAGAGCCACAACAACCTTTTTGCCCATCTCTAGTAGTTCTGTGGTAAAAAGTAAATTTCGTTGAAGATTTGTAGAATCTATAACATTTACAATAATATCATACTCATCACTCTGCAAAAAGCTCTTGGTAACTTTCTCTTCTATAGTATATTCTGTAAGAGAATACGCTCCTGGGAGGTCTATAATATGAACATTATAATCAATACAGGAGACCTCATCACATATTTTAAATTCTATCTCTGTCTTATCCACGGTCACACCAGAGAAGTTACCCACTTTGAGCTTGGCATTAGAGATTGCATTGATGAGGGAACTCTTCCCCACATTTGGCTGACCTGCTAGTGCTATTGTTATCGTCTGCATAGAATTTCCTTCATTGAGAACTATATATCATCTATATTTTGTGTAGTATAATCTTAATATTCTTAAAAAGGATTTAAAATGATAACTATTATCAAGATTAGTTGTTATAGTCCAAAGTGATGATTGAGGGTAATTTTGAGATGAATGACCTTATTTTTAACTCTACTACCTAACTACTCCAAAATTTCTTTTTTATCAAAAGAGTGATTAGCACCAGTCATCCTGCTTTGCCTACTATGTTACCTATAAATGCTATTTTCAACTTAGTTCCTTTTTCAATTTAAAAATGCTAAAAGTTTTTGTTTAAAACTCTCTAC
The DNA here is from genome assembly GCA_045267865.1 of Sulfurovum sp. Taxonomy (GTDB): domain Bacteria; phylum Campylobacterota; class Campylobacteria; order Campylobacterales; family Sulfurovaceae; genus Sulfurovum. The sequence goes on from JASFZJ010000067.1 coordinate 33,445, forward strand.
TTCATCAGCTTTTCTATCTGATATAAGGTAATGTACCAATTCCGTTGATAAAACAAGTCTAAGGAAGCTTTAAAGAAAAAAGGTGTTTAATTACAGAAAAGAGATGAAAATAGAAATAGAAGTAA
>JASFZJ010000068.1:0-35970 GCA_045267865.1 Sulfurovum sp.
AAACCTCATATAACCAATGAAATGATATACTAAAATATGGGACGAAGCAGATATGCCGTGAGCATAGGCGAGGAAATGCCCTTGGGGTATAAAATATATGAACCAACACATCCACATTTTGTGACTTGTACTGTGCTACATAGTGTACAGATTATATTGGACTCACTAACTTATCTACAAAAAAGTGATAATATGACACTCTTTTCTTATGTGATACTTGAAAATCATTTACAAATGCCTCTACACTGTTAAAGCAATTTTCATTTCACAAAAAAGCCCATAGAAAAGAAAACACTTATTAAATATGGGAAGAAGGATTTCATCCTAAACTTATATAGAGTGAGCAGATGATGTTTGAGAAGATAAATTATATACATCATAATCCTGTAAAAAGAGGTTATGTAGATGAGGCTGAACATTGGCGATATAGTAGTGCTAGAGACTATCAAGGTGTTGATGGATTATTGGAAGTAAAGAGTTTATAAGTGATAACACGATACATCAAGACTGTTCAGAGTGTGTAATCCCCCACAAAGAGGAGTGTGTGAAGAAAAATCTATAATTAAATTATCATCAAAAGAAAAACACCAAACAAAATCCGATAGATACCAAATGCTACAAATGTAAATCTCTGAATAAATGCCAAAAAGAGCTTGATGGTGATATAAGCTACAATAAAAGAGACGATAAACCCTACTATAAACGGTGTATAGTTTATATCCACAAACTCGTGATAGTGTTTGAGTAAATCATACCCAGTCACAGCACCCATCACAGGAATAGCCAATAAAAAAGAGAACTCAGAAGAGGCTTTTCTATCAAGCCCCACAAGTAACCCACCAATAATAGTAGCCCCTGCACGACTTGTCCCTGGGATAAGTGAAAATATCTGAGCAAATCCTATCCAAAGAGCTTGTTTGTAAGATACCTTCTCTACATCGCTTTGGTGTGCTTTATCAGGATTATAAAAATACTCCACTATCAAAAAGAAAACACCACCGACTATAAACATAATAGCCACAGTTTGAATTGTAAAGAGGCTCTTAATCTCATCTTTAAATATAAATCCTACAATAGCTAGAGGCAAAAATGCTATAAATATTTTTTTCCAAAGTTCTATCTTTTTGAAAGTAATCTTCTCTCTATATATAAGCATCACAGCCAAAATAGCAGAAAATTGTATAATCACCTCATAAGCCTTGGTAAGACTATCTTGTGAAATACCCATAAACTGCGATGCTACAATCATGTGACCCGTTGAAGAGATAGGCAAAAACTCTGTAAACCCCTCAATAATTCCTATTATTATCGCTTGAAAAATATCCATTTTTTTATTCCTTGTAATCTGTTTAGTTTTATAATTTTTATGATATAATTATCTTAGTTGGGACAGAATGAGAGAGCTATAACTCTCTCATAATGCTTTTAGTACGCTTTTGTTACTAGAAGCAACAGAAGAATAACAATTATAATGATTTGTGTCATTGCTATATCCTTTCAAAAAGGCTGACCCTGTCCCACCTTCACAACCATAATCGCCCAACTAAGAGTAGTATTATAATCTAAAAAGCCTTATATTATCTCCATTTAGCTATAATAATCTCCTATAAATCCATATTTAGGTAGCTAATTTATGTTAGAATCATTTAAACAGCAGAAAAGTTTTTTGACACGAGCCAAAGAGAAGAGCTCTTTTAAGTATATACTCTATTTTGATGAGTTGGGTGCTTATATTGATATTTGTGATGGTAAGTTAAAGCCTATTGCCAATATTGATTATCGGGTCTTTAATGGGCTTGATAGAGAGATTTTGCAACTTATCCAAAAATGCAAGGAAGATGATTTTTTTAATTTTGATTGGGATAAGAGTAGTGACCATATCTATCTCTCTGCTCATCCCAAAATTTTGGAACTTTTGAGTCAGAGTGATAAGGTCTATAATCAAAAAGATGAAATTATAATATTTGACAAAGATATTGGTAGTGTTATTCTTGATATTGAAAAAAGAGATGAAGATAGACTAAAAGTTACTCCATTGGTAGATAATAAACCTTTTTCTCCTCTCACTGCTAACTATATTTTACAAAAAAACAAGATAAAAGAGATACAACGAATAGGTGATGATTTTCATAAGATATTTGATTTTAATACGACTATAAAAGAGGATAAGTTAGAAGAATTTTTGACAATTCTTACGACCTATTTTGAGAATATTGAGATAGTTTATGAAGATTTTGTGGTGGAGTATAGAGATGAAGCCAAGAGAGTCCAACCAGCTGTAATTTTTGAGTCTGTAACAGTTGAAAATGAGTTGGTTTTGAGGACATCTGCTACTATCGGAAAGCTTAGTCCTGAGTTTTTTAATGATTTTAATATCACAAAAATTGTACTTCTCAATGAGATAGAGCGAACCATTAGTATTTATGATTGTGATTTTAGTGATGTTTTTGAGAACTATTCTGCCATTTATAGCAACCTCAATAGAATAAAGAGGTCTCTTAAAGATGATGGTTTTAGTGAAGAAGATGGTCTCTTTATCATTGATGAAAATCTCTCACGAGAGTTTATACTCCAACACCTCTCACAGATTATCTCTAGTTGTGCATTGTTTGGGAGTGAGAAGCTTAAAACTTATAAATATAATACCTCCAAACCCTCTCTTAGTGTGGCATTTAAAGATAAGATAGACTTTTTGGATAGTGGTGATGTTCGTGTGCATATTGGTGAAGAGAGTTTTGATGTATTTGATATGATTGCCCTATATAAAAAGCACTCTTATATCCCTCTCAATAATGGAGAGAAAGCAATTTTAGATAAATCTTATATCTCAAAATTGGAAAGAATTTTCAAAAAGAGTGGTAAGAAGATAAAAGTATCTTTTTTTGATTTACCTGAGATAGAGGAGCTGATAGAGCAAAAAGAGCAGAGAGTATTTAAAGATTCTAGGGAGTTTTATGAGGGGTTTGCCTCTCTTAAAAAATCCAAAAAAAGACTTCCAAAGATAGAGAGTGTGGAGTTAAGAGATTATCAGAAGCACGGTGTAAGATGGCTCAAATATCTTTATGATAATAATTTTGGTGGATGTTTGGCTGATGATATGGGATTAGGAAAGACGCTTCAAGCGATTACTCTTCTCTCTTATGTCTATCCCAAAACCAAAATACCCTCGCTGATTGTGATGCCAAAAAGTCTCTTAACCAATTGGCAAAATGAGCTCAAAAGCTTCAATCCAAATCTCACATATTATCTCTATTATAATACAGATAGAGATATAAAAGAGCTTCAAAAATATAATATTATCCTTACTACTTATGCGATAGTACGAAATGATATTAAAGCACTTAGAGAAGTTGAGTTTGATACGATTATACTAGATGAATCACAAAATATCAAAAATATAGACTCAAAAATCTCAAAATCTGTAATGCTTTTGGAGGCAAAACATAAATTTGCACTAAGTGGAACACCTATTGAGAACTCTCTTTTTGAACTCTATTCGCTCTTTAGATTTATAAATGGTGGGCTTTTTTCATCTGCAAATGAGTTTAAGAGAGATTTTGCTCTACCTATCCAGTCTAATGCTGATGAAGATGTAGCAAAAGTGCTAAAAGCCAAAGTATCTCCATTTCTATTGAGACGACTCAAAAAAGATGTACTCAAAGATTTACCTGCCAAGCAAGAGCAGGTAATCTATGTAGATATGGAAGAGAGTCACAAGAAATTTTATAATCAAAGAAGAGACTATTTTAAGCAGATGCTAGAGCAACAGATAGCTATGAATGGTATAGATAAGTCCAAATTTATAATACTTCAAGCCTTTAATGAGCTACGACAAATCGCCTCTGCACCAGAGCTTAAAAGTGAGGAGAGTATCACTTCATCTAAGCTAGATATTCTATTTGAGATGCTTGAAGATATTGTACTCAACAATCATAAAGTGCTAATCTTTGCTAACTTCTTAGGTTCACTTGATTTGATAGCCAGTAGAGCAGAAGAGAAAGGCTATGAGTATCTAATGATGACAGGACGCACCTCCAATAGAGCTTCAATTGTAGATAAGTTTCAAAATGATAAGAGATATAAACTGTTTTTGATGACTCTGAAAGTGGGAGGTGTGGGACTAAATCTTACAGAGGCTGATTATGTCTTTATCTTCGACCCATGGTGGAATAAATCTGCTGAAAATCAAGCGATAGATAGAGCACACAGAATGGGACAAAAAAACACAGTCTTTAGCTACAAGATGATTACCAAAGGGACGATAGAGGAGAAGATTTTGGAACTACAGATGCAAAAACAAGATTTGAGTGATATGGTAATAGGTGATGATAGTGGACTTAAAGAGCTTTCATCTACTGATTTAGAATTTATTTTAGGATAGGTGATAGTATGAAATTTTTGAAAATAGATAATGTAAAGATAAAGAAGCTATTTGATGATATAATCAAACAAGATTTGTTAGTTCTATTGGAATATATAGAAGAGCTATTTAAAGAAGATGATACTATTCCTACTCCTTTGATAATAAGTAACAAAAATTTAGGTCAAAGAACAACAAAAAGAGCTATAGAGACTCTTCTTATGCCACTTATTCAAAATTCCTCCTTTAGAGAGAAAGTCTATAAAAAATTGACTCGAACGAAAGTATCACAAGCTTTATATAAGAGTCTTATTTGGAGTAATGTACATATAGAGAGTCAAGATTTAATAGATAAATATAACTATCCATTAGCAGATGTAGAAAGTAGTAATTATAATAGCACAGAAATGACACTAGAAGATGAACTCTTATTTATTACACGAAAATATCAGAGTGGTTATAGAGCCTTTGATATTCTTTTTATAAAAAATAGTTATAGAGCTATTCTACAACTCTTCCATCCTATTCCTGATGATTATGAGCTTTTAGCATACAAAGAGCCTATAGCTACAGAGTTTGTCTATACCAATGAAAAAGGTATATTTGAGTTTCTACCTGTCGCTTTAGGGCTTATTAAAACCCAGCTTATCTCTTTTGGTAAAAGCAATGAAAAACCTCTTGTAAAGAGTCTTAATATGCTCCACAGTTCGGTAAATATAGAGGAGTTTTATCAAGATAAAGGGCTAGATAGAGTAGCTACTGATATGCTTACAAGAACACTCTACTACTATTATAAGGCTAATGGGAAATTAGGTACAAATAATCTAAATATTCTAAAAGATGCTATAGAACAGCAGTTTAAAGATAGTCTCCCTTTTCATATTACAAGAATATTTGCCTCTCATCTTAAAAAAGTAAGATTTGCTAACTACTTACTCTCCCAAAGTCAGCTATTTGATATAGTTAAAATAGTTATAAACAGTATGCCAAAAGATGAATTTGTGAGTATATCAAATATTATTGCATTTTGTAGATATAGAGAGTTTCGTATTGATTTTGAGAGAGCATACACAACAGGCACTTACTATATGAAAACTGATGGTGATGAGTTTGAGGTAAATGCAGATAGTTATGGTTATCAGATGATATTTTTTGAACCAATACTAAAAGCGGCACTCTTCTATCTAGGAGCATTGGGTCTGCTAGAGTTACGATATGACAAGCCCAAATCACAATATAATATAAAAGCAAAAGATGAGGAGTATATATCTATATGGGACTCACTCAAATATATCAAACTCACACCTCTTGGAGAGTATATATTTGGATTTAAAGAGAGCTACACACCTCAAAAGATAGTACAAAGTAGTCTCACTATGAAATTTGATGAGTATAAACCTATCATCACTATATCTCCTAATGATATAATCACTAAAGCAAAACTAGATATATATGCTATTGCCTTAGATAATAATAGATATATATTAAACTACACAAAGATATTTAGAGATTGTAAATCATATAAGCTATTAGAAGCCAAAATAGAGAGTTTCTATAGAGATTTTGGAAAGAAGTTACCAAAGGTATTTGATGACTATTTTGATGAGATAAAAGCTAACTCAAATATGCTAAAGAGAGATTTAAAACAGGTAGTGATAGAACTCAAAAATAATAAAAAGCTACTTAATCTATTTATGAGCAATAAAAATATCCAAAATCTAATCATAAAAGCAGAAGGATATAGGATAATAGTAGCTAAAGATAATATCTCCAAACTCACCAAAATCTTAAAAGATAATGGCTTTTTTATGGAGTTTTAGGATTAAGAAGTTTATTTAATCTCTTTCACAACTTTAGCTATCATATTAGTACCATTATCAACAGCTTTTGAGATACCTGTATTAGCACTTATAAGAAGTTTTTGTGTGGTTGGTCTGCTCAAAAATGCTATATATTTTTTCATCTTTTCAACATCTATATTCTCATAAGCTTTTAGTAATGATAGTATAGTCGGCTCTTCTATCGCACTTTTTACAGTTGTTCTCATAGTGGTAAAATAGCTATCAACTGTTTTATCATCTAGTTTGGGTTGAGATACTTTGAGAGATGACTTCATAATTTCAATTTGAGTATTGACCAAAGTATCTATGATATGAGCTTGTTTCTCTATCTCTATACATAGATATACTCTCTCTTTACTTTTGAGCAGTCTCTCTTTTTTGGCAAATAGTGCATCTACATTTTGGTCATTAGTTGCTTTTTTTTCTATCTTGGTAATCTCTCTACCTATATCTGATTGATACCATCGCATAATCGGTAGAGTTTCTTCTAGTGAGATATTTTGGCTTATCTCATTTCTAATAGTTTTAATCATTGTATCTTTATCAAATGCTTCTAATACACTTATAGTCATTTTCATAGCTTTTGCTTTTGAGTATTGTTGAATATAAGGGTCAAAAGATGTGATTAACTCTTGTGAAAGCGTTGGTATTTTTGCATCAATACCCGATAGCTTCATTATCTTTGCTATTGCACTATCGTGAGTAAGTACCCCTTGTGGTGTGGCATCAGCCATTAGCAGTTGAGGTGTGAGAAGTAGAAGTGTAGCCAAAAGTATCGTTTTAAACATTGTTTTCCCTTGTTTTGTATTATTTTAAAAGAGTATAACAGTTATTTTCTTATATCTACTACTCTCTTATATCTTCTCCCAAAGAGTCCCATCAGGTGTATCCATAATAGCCACTCCTAGCGATATAATCTCATCTCGTATCGTATCAGAGAGTGCAAAATCTTTCTCTTTTTTGGCATCTGTTCGCTCACCTATAAGTGTCTCTATCTTATTTTTAAGCTCCTCATCTACACCTATCTGAAAATATTCAAAAGGCTCTCTCCCTCCAAATCCTAAAAGTATATCAATAAATTCAATATTAGCTAATGTCTCTTTTTTGAGATTTTTATCTTTTGGATTAATATCAAGTCCCTCATTAGCAGAGGCTACCATATCATCTATTTTAGCCAATGCTATAGAGATATTAAGGTCATCACTCATAGCTTCAAGTAGAGACTTTTTAAACTCTTTAGTTGGAGTAGAACTCTTACTAGGAGTTAGGCGTTTTTTAAGACGATATATCTTGTCAAGTCTCTTTTTGGAGAGAAGCAAATCCTCTTCACTAAAGTTAAAATCATTTCTATAATGAACTCCATTTAGATAATATCTCAGTATCTCACCATCATAAATAGCTAGTGCGTCTTTAAGGAAAAAGCTGTTTCCTAGAGATTTACTCATCTTCTCCCCATCTATCTGGACAAAACCATTATGCATCCAATATTTAGACAACTCTCTTCCTGTAGCACATCTACTTTGAGAAGCTTCATTTTCATGGTGAGGAAAGAGCAAATCAGCCCCTCCACCATGAATATCTATACTATAATTTTTATCACCCACAAAGTGTTTCTCTATCATCGCAGAACACTCAATATGCCACCCTGGACGACCTCTACTAAAACTCATATCAAAACATATATCATCTTTACCTTTACACGCTTTCCATAGAGCAAAATCTTTAGGGTTTCGTTTATTACTCGTATGAGCCACACGGCTTTGATTATCTTTATCATCTCCGACCATACTTGATATATCACCATATTTATCATCACGACTCGTATCAAAATAGACATCACCATCAGCAGTGAGGTATGCTATATCTTTTTGGATTAATCCCTCTATCATAGACTCCATAGCCTCTAGTGACTCTGTAGCTTTTGGCTCAATATCAGCACGAAGCACACCCAAAGAGTCCATCTCTCTAAGATAATTCTCTATATAAAACTCCGTAATCTCTTTAAGACTCTTGCCACTCTCTTGTACTTTTTTGATAATCTTATCATCAATATCAGTAAAATTCTTACCCATAGTCACTCTGTAATCCAAAGCTTTAAGAGTGCGATAGAGCAAATCAAAAGATAAGCTACTTCTTGCGTGACCTAAATGTGCATCATCATACACAGTAGGACCACACACATAAATAGTAGCCTCACCCTTAGAGATTGGTTCAAATGGAAGTTTTGTTTTTTGGACGCTATCATAGATATACATAATAAAAAGACCTTATTTAATTTTTGTGATTATAGCTTTATTATGCCTAAAGTTATTTCACTTCTTAATTAATCTCATAAATAACCTCTTGATGAAACCCTTTGATATTTATATCCTTAATAGATAATTTTTCAATAGTCGTATCTAAAAGCTCTTCTACACTATCTATATTATAAATAGCCAAATGTCGTAAAACTACTCCTCTATATGCTTTTGCCCAATGGCTTACTACTTTGCCATCTTTGATAAATTTAAGAGTTGTATAGTTTTTTGAGGGTTTATAAAACTTAGTATAAAACCCTGCTCTCAAATCAAGACAATCTTCATCTTCTAAAAATTTATCAATACTTGGAGTAAAATGCTCTTTATAAAACTTCTCTAAAGCCAAATCACCTATCTTCTCACCTTGTTTGAGTTTATAATCAGGTAATCCCTTATCTCCTGCCAATATCGCTCCAAAAAGATTTGAAAATATCAGAGTATTTTTTTCTATATACCTCTTTTGAATATCATCTAAGCTAGAGTAATCCAAATAATCATAAGCCACACCATCATATCTCTCTATCACTTTTTGGGTCTCTCTAGCAAATATATCACTAGAGTAATAATCAACTATATCCTCTTTCTTTGTACCAAAAAGCTTCATAAGTTGCTCTTTTGAAGAGTTGTCTATATAATCTTGATAGCGTTTTAGTATCTCTAATCGCTTCCCAAAGAGTTCAGGGAATATATAGTTTTTACTCTCTATAGGTTTGTTAATTCCACCTCTATACTTAGCTTCACTAGGAGAAAATAGTATCTTCATTTTTGTCCTTTTGGTAAATTTTAGCTAATATATCAGATATAGTCTAAATATGAGGATAAAAAATGAGAGAAAATCTATTTGATATGAGTGCAAAGTTTGAAGATGAGTGGTCATCTGATAATAAAAAAAAGAGTAAACTAAAAATAAATACAGAGATAAAAGAGCCACAAAAACACCAACTTCATACAGCAAAAGAGAAGAGAAGAAGCAAAGTTGTAACGATAATAAAACCATTTCATCTCTCTAAAGATGATATGAATGATTTGCTCAAAAAACTCAAAAAGAGATTTTCTACAGGAGGAACTATAAAAGATGACTCATTAGAGTTTCAAGGAGATATAGCAGAGAATATCAAAGTATATTTAATTGATTTGGGGTATGGATTTAAGAAAAAATAAGTATTTATAGTTAAATTATGCTAAAATATTTTATCTATGACCATATCGTCTTTATAATAAACTACAAGGAAACAGTATGAAACACCTCTATCTCTTGCTCTTTTTACTTACAGGGCTATTTTCTGCCTCATTGGAGCATATTACTATCAATAACCAAGACTTCTCTATCGTAAAACAATCTTATGATATTTATGATAGCAAGGGAGAGTTTCTAAAAATCTATAGAGAAGAGCGAAATGATAACTTGATATTTCTCTTACGCTTAACACTAGAAGATGCTACAGGAAAATGTTCAAATAAGAGTGTAGAAGATGGAAGCTATGAGATAAATGGCAAGGTCATAACTCTATACAGCTACTGGGATAGAGTAGGTAGGGCGTATAATTCTCCTTATGGAGCGAGGATTACTCGTTATGAGGTACAAAAGAGTGGCAAACTCAAAAAGCTTTCAAGTAGAGTATATATAGAAACTCAACGAAAAAACTACGACCCAGAAAGTGGAATAAAATATCTAGCAGAAGAGCCAAAAACAGTAGAAGAAAAAGAGCTACTAAGAGAGTATATAGAAGATGTAGAGAGAAGATATGAGGGAACATTTGTCTATAAAGAAGAGGCAAAAGACCTCCTAAAAGAGGTACGAAAAGCACTAGAGAGAAAAAGTAAAGCACGGTGGAATAAATAAAATAGGCATTGACTTTTATTAAAAATTATGTTAATATAAGTTTTTCAACAGAGCAAAATTAAATTATATTGTAGGATTTGTATGTCTTTTTTATTTATTTTTATATCAGTTTTTGTGCTTCTTGCTATTTTAAATTCTATTATTAATCTTATGAAATCACATAAGAACTTTAATATTGAGTATGTATCTACCGTAGATTCAGGACGCATTATGAATTTTGAGACTAAGAAATCTGAGTCACAATATAAGCCTGTATAGTAATATACCTCTACTCTAATACCTCTATCTTAATGAATAAAAAAGTTTTATATGATGCTGATTATGACTATGTAAGCTGGATTAGTAATGTATCAGGACGGCTATTTTTTCGGCTTACTGGTGGATATAACTATCGCTATGATAGGATTGTAGGCGATGTTATCCACTTCAATCAAGAGGTAGAGAATAAGCGAATTATATTTATATCACTTCTTGCTGATTTAAGAGATATTGATAAAGATAGAACAACTCATAGTAAATTTACTAGAATTATATTATCTGCATGGGCTAACCCATCTGATTGTCATGGAGAATTTCTATATGGCAATATCTATTTTGTAGATGACTCAAACCATAACTCTCTCCAAAAATCTACAAAAGAGCAGATTTTTCTCAAAACTATCATAGAAGCTATAGATAACAAAAGACTCAATAAAGAGTTTATAGATACCCAACTAGCAGACTTCTTAGAGGCTAATCAAGAGAATGAAGTGATAAAAAATGTCGAGTTTAAAATCCAAGATACAGGTGTTATCCATCTCAAAAAGGTAGATAATTATCCGATAGAGACTCGCGATATAGACCCAGATGTCAAGGCAGGTTTTTATTTTATTAAATTTACCTTTCACAAAGATAGACACCATCACCATAGCGAAGAAAACATCATTCGTATTATACCTACGCAGAAGATAGCAGAGTGTCAAAAGTACCACTCAAACTGCTCCAAAGATTATCAAATAGCCTACTATATCATCGAAGGTGTCAAGCAATATGTAGCCGAAAAACGCAAACTAGGGAATACAAGTAAGATGTTTGATAATCTCAAAGGTGTACTTATCTATACGCAGACTATGTGTGAAAGCTTTATAGAGTATCTTATCAAAAATGAGTGTAAAGAGTCTATTAGACAACAACAGCGATATATAGACAATCTTGCTGATTCAATAGAGCGAGAGCTAGATAAAAAAGTCTATAAACCTGCTACATTTTATGAGTTTGTACCAGAGTTAAGAAATTTACTTTTTTTCCCTCTTTTACTACTATCAGTTTTTTATGCTACGGTACGATTGAGACTTGTAGATTATCATATCTCTATAGAACAGGTACAAAATATATTTTTAGGAAGTATTTTTTTGGCTCTTCTAATTATGGAATCTTTTCGTAAGTTTTATTACAAAGATGATACCTTTTTTATAGATAGTATCTCTAGTATTCCCGAGAGATTGTTACGAATTATCAAAAAATATAGTAATCCCAATTTACCTAAATCTAATATCTTTACAAGGAAAATATTTCCCTCTATTATCAATATAGAGATGACACTAAGAAGAGGCTCTTATAGAGAGAAGCTATGGTCTATGGTTCTATTTTTATTATTCTATATAGATATAAGTATCTACACATATATCTATCTATTTATTAACTAAGGATTGAGATTATGAATAAAATAGAAACACTCAAACACTACTTTGGACATAGCTCTTTTCGACCATTTCAAGAAGAAGTGGTAGATGCGATTGTTGAGAGTCAAGATATATTGATGGTACTTCCTACAGGTGGTGGAAAGTCTCTATGTTATCAACTTCCTACTCTACTTATGAGTGGTATTACGGTGGTAGTATCTCCTCTTTTGGCTCTAATGCATGACCAAGTAGTAGCATTACAATCTAATGATATTCCTGCTAGAATGCTCTCCTCTATGCAGACACTAGAAGAGACGCAAGAGATAGAAAGAGAGCTAAAAGCAGGAGCTATAAAACTCCTCTATGTAGCTCCTGAACGGCTGGTAAATGACTATTTTCTTAATCTTCTCTCACAACTTCCTATTAACTTCTTTGTGATAGATGAGGCTCACTGTGTGAGTCAATGGGGGCATGAGTTTAGAGAAAATTATAGACGACTATCATTACTACGAGAGCGATTTTCATCAACTCCTATTACAGCTTTTACAGCCACAGCTACCTCAACGGTGGAGAGTGATATAGTAGCCAATCTAGGACTCAACAACCCAAAACGAGTCCGTGGTTCTCTTTTTCGTAATAATCTCCTGATAAATGCTCAACACCGTATCAAAGATGGACGATTACAACTATTGGAGTTTCTTAAATCTTATCCTAAAGATTCGGGTATCATATATACTCTCTCACGAAAATCAACAGAATTTTTAGCAGATTTTTTGACCTCCAAAGGGATAAGAGCAAAGCCATATCACGCAGGACTGCCCACGCATGAGAAAAACAAAACTTATGCTGATTTTGTGGCTGATAGAGTGGAGATAGTAGTAGCCACGATAGCATTTGGTATGGGGATAGACAAGAGTAATATCCGTTTTGTAGTTCACATGAGTTTGCCAAAGACACTAGAGAACTACTATCAAGAGATAGGGAGAGCAGGACGAGATGGCTTAGATGCTCAGACTCTTCTACTCTTCGCCGAACAAGACAAAATCCAACAACTAAGATTTATAGAAGAGCTTCCTCCAAGTGGCTACAAACAAAATGCCTTTACCAAACTAGATAGTATGGTCAGATTTGCCAACTCAGAGAACTGTAGGCATCAGAGTATCGCCTCTTATTTTGAGGAGAGACTCAATAGTTGTGCAACCAAGTGTGATAACTGTACAGATACGCATAATGAGAAGATAGATATAACCACACCTTCTCGCAAACTACTCTCTGCAATATTTAGAACTAATCAAAGATTTGGTCTAGCGTATGTGATAGATGTCCTAAAAGGAAGTAGAGACCAAAGAATACTACAAAATGGTCATAATGAGCTATCGGTCTATAATATAGGTGAAGAATATACCAAAAATCAGTGGTTTACTATAGGTGATAAACTCCTAGAACTCAATGCCGTGGCTATCGGAGAGTTCAAAGTATATACGCTCACACCATTTGGAGTAGAGGTAATCAAAGGGCTACATCAGATAAATTTACGCAAAGATAGGCTCACAGTCCAAAAAGTAGTCAAAAAGAAAAATAATTTCTTTGAAGATTATAATGTAGAGGTATTTGATATGCTTAGAGAGTTAAGAAGAGAGATAGCTCAAAAGAGTGATATACCTCCATATATGGTATTTTCTGATAAAACTCTCAAAGATTTAAGTATAAAACAGCCTATTAATAAAACTGATATGTTAGATATTCACGGTATTGGAGAGGTGAAATATAAGAGGTATGGAGCGATATTTGTGAAATTTTTTAAAGAGTATCAGAGTTAGACATACTCTTAACTAAATTCTAAACTACCTGCATACTAGAACAATGCAGACTCCCTCCTTGTTCTATTAGCTTAAGACAATTTATAGGTATTATCTCTCTATTTGGAAAAGTATCTTTAAATATTTTACCCACTTCTCTGTCTTTTGGGTCATCATAAGTAGGGTAGATAATAGCACTATTAGTTATCAAAAAATTTGCATAAGTTGAGGGTAGTCTATTACTCTCTTTATCATAAATTGGTGATGTCATAGGTAGTGGTATTAGATTATAGGGTATATTATCCATCGTTCTAAACTCTTGAAGTTGTTGTTTCATTTGGGTAAGTGCTTCATAGTGTTCATCTTCTTTATCTTCACACTCTATATATACAATTGTATCAACAGAGATAAAACGAGCTAGAGTATCTATATGAGAGTCTGTATCATCTCCTGCCAAATATCCATAATCTAACCATAATACTCTCAAAGTTCCTAGATATTGTGATAGTTTTTTTTCTATTTTCTCTTTACTCAATCCACCATTTCTATTGGGATTACAAAGACACTTAGAAGTAGTTAGGATAGTTCCCTCTCCATCACTTTCTATAGAACCTCCCTCCAAAATCAAATCTATACTCTCCAATGGAGTTGTGCCTAAATATCCTCTTTTATGGAGTATTTGATTGACTTGATTATCAAGAGAAGCTTCAAATTTACCTCCCCAACCATCAAATATAAAGTCCAAAAGTTTACTCTCTCCATTTTCAGAAATAGAGATGTATCCATAATCTCGTATCCAAGTATCATTGGTAGGTATCTCTATAAATGTCATATTAAACGATAAACAAAATAGAGATGAGGTAAACTCCTTATCATCACAAATGATATAAACAGCTTGACTATAAGCTATCGCTTGTGCTATTCTTATAAAAGGATATAATGACTCTTTAAGTGACTTTTCATTATCTCTATCAAACCAATCTGTATTTTTGTGAGGAAAAGATAATAAAACAGCTCTCTGTTTCTCCCATTCAGCAAACATTCTTCTCATAAATAAACCTTTTTTTGATATAATTCTTTTATGGCATATATTACAATAAACAGACAAAACTTCTATCATAATCTCAATCAAATCATCAAAAAAACTGGTGATAAAGAGAAAATCGCTATCGTATTAAAAGATAATGCTTATGGTCATGGTATATTACTTATGGCAAAACTAGCTTCAGAGTTTGGTATTACACAAGCCGTAGTACGAAATATATCAGAAGCAGATAAGATAAAAAATCTATTTAGAGATATTTTAATATTGGGAGATAGTATTATAAGAGATGAGAGATATTCATTTGTAATTAACTCTCTTCAAGATATAGAAAAAGCCCAAATAGGTGCAAATATAGAACTCAAAGTTGATACAGGAATGCACCGTAATGGCATAGCTTTTAAGGAGATAGATGAAGCTTTGACCCTTGTAAAAAAAAGAGACTTAAATCTAATAGGTGTAATGACTCACTACCGTAGTGCAGATGAACTTAGTTCAGAGCTATTTTGGCAACAAAAAGAGTTTGAGAAAGTCAAAGAAAAATTCAAAGATTTAGGGTATAAAAATCTAAGATACCACTCACACAACTCACCAACGATATTAAGAGTAAATAGCTTTGATGAAGATTTGGTACGAGTAGGTATTGGAGCTTATGGATATAATGAGCTTCCCACTTTTTTTGATAAAATATCACTCAAACCTGTACTTAATATTTATGCAAATAGATGTGCTTCAAGAGTAGTCAAAAAAGGAGCTAGAGTAGGATATGGAGGAGCTTTTATAGCCACCCAAGAGATGATAATATCCACTTATAATCTAGGCTATGGTGATGGTTGGATTAGAGGAGAATACACCACACCTAATGGATTAAATATATTGGGAAAAGTCTCAATGGATTATATCTCGTTGGAATCTGATGATAAAAAGATATGTATATTAGATAATGCTCAACAATCAGCAGAGCAGTTAAATACTATATCTTATGAAGTCTTGACCAGATTAAGTCCTAGCATAGCTAGGATTATTGTGTAAGATGTTTCATATCATCTTACAATCTTCTTCCACCTCTAAATCTTTGACTATAAAATGGTTTATTAAGACTTGTGATTACTACTTTTTTCTTAGCTGAACTTGCGTGTATAAATTTATTGTTTCCTATATATATACCCACATGATTTACATATCCTTTTATTCTATGTGAAGTATCAAAGAATATTAAGTCACCTTTTTTGAGGTTACCTCTACTTATTTTTGTACCTACTTTTGATTGAGCTATTGCTCTTCTTGGTAGATTGATACCATTTTTCTTATAGACATAAGTAGTAAGCCCTGAACAGTCAAATGTATTCTTTTTCCCTGTTGCACCCCATACATATCTTCGTCCTAGTTTCTTTTTGGCTAGAGAGATTATATTATTAGATTTTGATGAACTAGACCTATTTATGTTACTAAAAAATATATCTCCTAAGTTTCTTTTTATCTTATATCTTTTATTTCTATTTGATACTTTTACTTTTGAAGAGTTATTATTTATAGCTACTACTATTCTACTTTTACTACTATTTCTTCTTTTTTTAATTTTTGCTAATCTTATTTTTCTTGCACTCTTTTTACTATATGGTAACTTTAGATTACGACCTAATCTTAATGTACTACCTCTTTTTAATTTATTTAACTCTCTTAATTTTTTAACTGATATAGAAAATTTTCTTGATATAGTAGAAAGTGTATCTCCTCTTTCTATAATATATTTAACCAATTTTATAGATTTTTTCTTCTCTTTTTTCTTTACTACTACTACTATTGGAGCTATTACTACTCTTCTATTTGGCTGAGTTGCTTGATTTGGATTATATGTATTTTGAGGTACTTTTAGTAGTTGTCCTAGTGCCAAAGTAGCACCTTTTTCTAAATTATTAGCCTCTCTTACTTCTACTACTGTAGTTTTGTGAGCTCTGGCTATAGTAAATAGAGTATCACCTCGTTGGATTAGATAACCTGCAAGTCCTGAGAAGTATGTATTCACAGGTACTTTTAGCTCTCTACCAAGCTTAAGTATAGCACCTTTTTTAAGTCTATTAACTTCTCTTATCTCTTTAGTTGTTGTATGGTGTTTTCTAGCTATAGTAAATAGTGTATCACCTTTTTTGATAATATATTTTTTAAATTTATTAGATTTTTTTCTTACATTTTTAGTAGAGCTATCAACTAATACAGTTTTTGTTTGGATATAAGGTATCTGTAGATATTTCCCTAATTTTAATATAGCACCTTTTTTGAGATTATTTGCTCTTCTAAGCTTCTTCTCAGATATTTTATATCTCTTCGCAACAGTAGATACCATATCTCCTCTTCTTATCTTATACTTTCTATATTTAACTATTTTAATCTTTTTTGTTTTAGGTCTCTCTTTTATTATATTTTTCTTTACTATTTTTTTCTTGATTAGTTCTTTTTTCTTGATTATTTCTTTTTTAACTATTTTCTTTTTTGGTATATCTTTTTTGACTATAATAGTTGGTTTTTTAATTATCTTCTTCTCTATCTTTTTTACAATTTGTATTGTTTGAGTAGGATAATATGTATTCTCAGGCACTTTTAATATATCACCCTCATCTAACTCTTCATTTATTGTCATAGCATTAGCTTTTAATATATCATCAATTGTACTATTATATTTTTTGGCAATTGAGGTTAGAGTATCTTCCTCGTCTATTATATGACCAACTAGACCAGAGAAATATGTATTGGTAGGGACGGTTAATATCTTCCCCAAGTGAAGTATATCTTCTTTTTTAATCTTATTTTTTTTTCTAATCTCATCTATACTAGTATGGTATTTCTGTGCTATTGTATATAGTGTCTCACCTTTTTTTATCTTATGTTTGACCACTTTTGTTGTAGCATAGGCAGATATGGTAATAGATAACGCAAGAAATAAGTAATAAAATTTTTTCATATAGACTCCTGTATAAATGTAAATAATATAATAATGATAACATTATATCTATGAACGATTAATCAATAATAAACTTGAATTTAAAGATAGCTTAATTATGATTAAAAATTATCTAAACCTCTTACACAAAAAAGCATTAAGTTGATTGGCAAACTCCCTTGCATCTTTTTCACCAAAAGCTTTTGGACCTTTGGTAAGTTCTCCAGCATCTCTAAGCTCTTGCATGAAATTTCTCATACTTAGATAAGGCTTGATATTATCTTCACTATATAGCTCTCCACGATGGTCTATCGCATTAGCATCTTTACTAATAATCCTATCTGCTAGAGGAATATCAGCCGTGATAACCAAATCACCCTCTTCTACCATCTTCACAATTTGATGGTCAGCCTCATCAGCCCCTTGTGATACTATAATATATTCAATATGATTAGATTTACCAATATTTATCTTTTTATTTGCCAAAACATAAGTTTTGAGTTTTAATCGTTCTATCGCTTTGAAAATAATTGGTTTGAGTAGATTTGGGAAAGCATCGCCATCTATGAAAAGAGTCATGTATATTTATTCCTTTGGTTAAGTTAGATTGATGAATTATAAACTCAATCATAAATTATATCGTATATTTTTAATAAATGTGTTTGGAGTTAATTAAAGTTATTTTTGGATAGAATAAAGCTTAAAAAAGGAGACCCAAATTATGCCCTCAATGTTCGATGAAGAAGAGTATTTAATACCTCCACTATCACAAAGTTACTCATTTCCCAATCCTAGATTAGCTTCTGATGAGGGGCTTTTGGCTTATGGTGGAGATTTGTCCTCTTGTAGGCTTTTGACTGCTTATCGTAAGGGAATTTTCCCTTGGTATAGTGAGGGTGACCCTATTTTGTGGTGGTCTCCAAATCCTAGGCTTCTACTCTATCCTAATAAATTTAAGATGCGTAAATCTTTTCGTAGAGTGTTACGAAGTGGTCAGTTCAGTGTCTCTTTTGATGAGAGATTTGAGGATGTTATGAAACATTGTTCTTCTATCTATCGAGAAGGGCAGGGTGGTTCTTGGATTGTTAGTGAGATTGTTGAGGCTTATTTGAGGCTTCATAATGAGGGATTTGCTCATAGTGTGGAGGTCTATCGTGATGGTGTGCTAGTCGGTGGTCTTTATGGTTTATCTATGGGTAAAGCCTTTTTTGGAGAGTCTATGTTCTCTTTGTGTACTGATGCTTCTAAGGTAGCTTTTAAAGCACTAAGTGATGTTTTAGCTAGTAGAGGTTATGATTTTATAGATTGTCAGATGGAAACAGCACATTTAGTAGGACTTGGTGCTGAGGTGGTGAGTAGAGATATTTTTCTTGATGCACTTGAAGATACGTTAGAGAAGCCTAGTGATTTGGGCTTGTGGCAACATTTTAATTGGGAATATAAGGAATAAAAAGATGGTAAATAGAGAGTTAGGGTTTTCATTGTGGTTGGACTTTGTAGAGAGAGATTTTTTGAAAAATGATTTTAAGGCATTGATTGAAAAGGGTATTATCAATGGAGCAACTAGCAATCCATCTATTTTTGCTTCTGCTATTACCTCATCTTCTGCTTATGCAGAGCAGTTGAAATCTCTTGAGGGTAAAACTCCCAAAGAGAAGTATGAAGCTTTAGCAATAGAAGATATTCGCACAGCTGCACAGGCTTTGAGAGAGTTATATGATGAGGGAGATGATGGATATATCTCTATAGAAGTGGACCCATTTTTATCTAATGATACAGAGGGAACTATAGCAGAGGGCAAAAGGCTTTTTGATGCTATTGGTGAGCCAAATGTGATGATAAAAGTCCCTGCTACAGAGGCTGGTTATCGTGCTATGACGGCTCTGCTTAATGTTGGAATATCTGTTAATGCTACACTTGTATTCTCTCCAAAACAGGCTAGAAGATCTCTTAATGCAATTAAAAAAGGGCTTGATAATTTTAGTAAAGATGGAGGATTGAGAGCTGAGGCTGTTATCTCTGTATTTGTGAGCCGTTTTGATAGAATGCTTGATAGCCAGTTGGAGGGTGAGGCTATGGATATATCTAAAACAGGTATCTATAATGCAGGGAAAATTTATAATATGATAGAGACTAATCACACTCCTAGTGTGCGTACTCTATTTGCTAGTACAGGTGTTAAGGGTGATGTGTTGGAGGCTGATTATTATATGAGAGAGCTTCTTGCTCCACACTCTGTGAATACTGCTCCATTATCTACAATTGAAGCATATATCAAAACGAAAGCTTTTGAGCCTAAATTTCCAATAGATGATGATATAATAAATGGATATTTTATAAAGTTAGAAGATAATGGATTTAATATGGATGATGTTTATGATAAATTGCTTCAAGAGGGCTTGAGTGCTTTTGAAGAGGCGTTTGCTGATATGCTAGATAAATTAAAATAAAAATTTTATAAATAAAAGGAGATAGTATGGGAGAGATGGAAACAAAATTACAGATGTATCTAAAAGCGATGATGAAGAATGGTGGTTCAGATTTACACCTTAAGGCTACTTCACAGGCTAGAGTGCGTGTTCATGGAGTATTAAAGATATTGGGCAAAGAGACAATGACTGCTACTATGATGGAGAATATGGCAAAAGAGGTTTTGACTCCTGACCAGTATCAAAAACTAGTAGAAGATAGACAGCTAGACTTCTCTTATGTTATTGGTACAGAGGGGCGATTTCGTGCCAACTTCTTTTATCAAATGAATGGTCTCTCTTCTGTTATGCGTGTTATTCCTGTTGAGATTTTGCCACTAGAGAAGCTTAACCTTCCTCCTGTAGTAGCTACTTTTGCTGACCTATCTAGGGGTATGGTACTGGTTACAGGTGTTACGGGTTCTGGTAAATCTACTACTCTTGCTGCTATTATTGACCTTATAAATAGAACTCACTATAAACATATTATCACGGTTGAAGACCCCGTTGAGTTTGTTCACCCTGATAAGAAATGTCTAATTAACCAAAGAGGTGTTGGTGAAGATACTCACTCATTTGCTGATGCACTTAAAGCTGCTTTGAGAGAAGACCCTGATATTATCCTTGTGGGAGAGATGAGGGATATGGAGACTATTGAGATAGGTCTTCACGCTGCGAACACAGGTCACCTTGTTTTCTCTACTCTTCACACACTTGATGCCAAAGAGACTATTGATAGGATTATCGGTACTTTTGGAGCAGAAGAACAGCCTCGTATTCGTTTAGCTCTTGCATCTGTACTTGAAGTTGTACTCTCTCAAAGACTTATTCCTACAATTGATGGAGGACGGGCAGCTGGATTGGAGATACTCATAAAGACTGCTAGGATAGAACAGCTTATTGCTGAGGATAATGATGCTGAGATACCTGATGCTTTGGCTGATGGTAAAGAGATATATGGTACACAGACATTTGACCAGGCTCTCCTTGACCTTTTTTATGATGAGAGAATTACCAAAGAGATGGCACTAGAGTATTCTACTAACCCATCTGATATGCTTCTTAGAATGCAGGGTGTTGGTAAAGGTGCTGTTGTACAAGAGGTTGACCCAGATAAAGAGGTTGAGGTATTTGACTTTAAAGATTTAGATGATGAAGATTAATAATTTGGATTTAATATAAATAGGGTATAATTCTCACCTAATTTTAATAAACAAAGGACAAATATGTTAGAAGGTATCGTTAGAGAGAGTATCGGTAAGCGTAGTGCAAAACTGCTTAAAAGAGATGGTTATCTAATCGCAAACATCTATGCAAATGGAGTTGAGAATATCAATGCTGCATTTAAAAGAGGTGAATTTATAAGAACTGTAAGAAATAAAGAGACATTTGCATTTCCTCTAAAAGTAGGCGATAGAGAGATTAGCGTATTTATCCAAGAGTATCAAGTACATCCAATTAATGGTGATATAACACATGTAGATTTGAGAGTAGCAGTTCCTAATCAATTGACAAATTTTTTGGTTCCTGTAATCACTAACGGTGTACCAGTTGGTCTTAAAAATAAGGGTGTTCTTGTAATATCTAAAAAAAGACTAAAAGTAAGAGGAAGAATAGAAGATATTCCTGCAAACTTCAATATCAATGTAGAGCCACTCGATAGAGATGAGTCTATTCTAGTAAAAGATATGGAAACACCTACAAATTGTAAAATTATGGACAGAGATAATGTTGCTGTCTGTGGTGTAATTAAGTCAAAATAGTGAGATTGTCGTTGTGACTCTTTTTATAGGCTTAGGCAATATAGGGTCACAATACGAAAATACACGACACAATATTGGATTTAGAGTTATTGATAAACTTATCAGTGACTCTAACGCTCGAGATATATCCAAAAACTCTTTTTATGGTAAGCTCTACCGAACTACTGACACACTTTTTTTGAAACCCTCTACGCTTATGAACCTCTCTGGAAAATCAGCACAACCTGTAAAGAACTTTTTCAAGGTAGATATAGAAGAGATTATCACTATTCACGATGATATAGATTTACCATTTGGTGCAGTGCGTTTCAAAAGAGGTGGAGGTAATGGTGGACACAATGGACTCAAATCCCTTGATGCACATATTAGTAAAGAGTATTTAAGAGTTCGCATTGGAGTAGGCAAACCAGAGCATCGCTCACAAGTGGTAGATTTTGTTTTACATGATTTTAATCAAGATGAAAAGCCTCTTTTGGATAAATTGATTAATCATGTGAGTAAGGCTTGTTATCTACTCCTTACAGATGAACTCAATTGTGTAAAATCCAAATATAGCCGAAAATCAATAGAGGATTTAAATGGATGAGACTCTACTTTAAGTATCTCTTTTGGCTCTATGCAAAAAATCTATTTGCGATACTATTTGGTCTCTCTTTAGCTTTTACCTCTATCGACTATTTTCAACATCTAGCCAAATTAGAAGGCTCTTCAAACCATAACATACTTTACATCTACTATAGATGGCAAGAGTCTATGTTTCTACTCTATCCACTCTCTATTATTTTTGCTCTTATTATGACCAAATTTGCACTTATTAAGACAAATACAATGGGTGCATTGCATAGCTTTGGTTATAGTAAAAAGAGGCTTGTTATACCAATTTTGAGTGTATCAATATTGGTATATATAGTTTTTGTATTACTCCACACTACAGAGTTTTCATACTCCAAAGATAGAGCCTTTGCTCTTTTGGAGAAGAAGCAAGATATACACAATGTGAATAATATATTTTTTAAATATAATGATACTTTTGTCTATATCAAAAAACTAGACCCAATAGCAAATAGGATAGATGAGATTACAATATTTAAAGTTAAGGATTATAGAGTTCAATATACAATCTCTGCCCATAAAGCTATTTTTGAAGATGGAAAGTGGAGAGCTTTAAGGGCTACAATAAAAACACACAATTATAAGAATAGTAAACTTATAAATTACACAGTTGAGCATAAAGAGAGTATAGATACACTCACAGGCTATAAACCCCAAATTATGGTCTCTCTCTATGAGGGTAAAACTCTTAATATTATAGATGCTTATCACACTTGGAGACTCTTAGATAGTCAGAATCTTAATTCAGATAAGATAAGAGCAGGATTTTATGATAAAGCTGTTGTGCCTCTGTTTGCTATTGCTCTTTTGGTTATACTTTTTTTTAAGCTACCTTTTCACGCAAGAATGATGAACACAGGAGCTGTTATAGCAGTTGCATTAGCCTCTACATTTATGATTTGGGGACTGTTCTTTGGATTGGGTCAGATAAGTGCAAATGGTGTACTTGCTCCTGAATTTACAGCTATTATTCCTATCACAGGATTGCTCTTTTATGCTATTTATATATATTTTAGTGATGAAAAAACGATATAAAAGTAAATAAAATAAGATTTTTTATATATTTTAATATTAATTAATAAAAGAAGTGTTATCATTAGTCTAACATAACTATAAAAGGAATAGGACTAATGAAAAAATTACTATTAATTATTGCAGGAGTGGCACTATTAGCTATAACAAATAGCTTTGCCCAAAAAACAGATGATGAAGTAGGTATGAATATAGGACTTACTTCTATTTATAATAAAGATACTATTGACTTTTCTAGTTTTAGTGTAGGTTTTAACTATCAGTTAAATTCATTTAGTGAGTTTCCAATTAAGCCTAGATTAGATTTTGACTATGTTAGTGTAGCAGGGTTTACTAATATAAAAAATCTCTATAAAGGCTCTATCAATGGTGTATATGAGCTTATGCCTGACAATGTACTCTCACCTTATATATTAGGTGGATTTGGGTATGAGTATGTGGCAGGTGCAATTAATCAAATCTTTGAAGATAAATTATTTATTCAAGGTGGAGTAGGTATTGTATATCATCAAGAGAATGGATATAACTTCAAAATAGAGGCAAAAGTGCTACAGATAATGGATGCTCCTAATCAAGAGAATGAAGTTATACTCTTAGCAGGTGTATCTGTGCCTATTAGTAAGTTTACACGAAGTGAAGCTAAAGAAGATGAGTGTCCAATAAAGATAGATGAGCCTGATGAAGATAGAGATGGTGTGACAGATATGTTAGACCAATGTCCTAATACACCTTGTTACTTTACAGTTGATAGTTATGGTTGTCCTATCAAAGCTACTTTGATGATACTTTTTGATACAGATAAATCTATAATCAAAGATGAGTCTATGCCAAAAGTACAGAGATTTGCAGAGTTTTTGGTAACCAATAAAGGAACAACTGTAGAAGTCGTGGGACATACAGATAGTGACGCTGATGATGCTTACAATATAATACTATCTCACGATAGAGCAAAATCTGTAGTTAATCAGCTTATATCTTTTGGTGTGAGTCAAAATCGTCTAAGTGAAGATGGAAAAGGTGAGACTATGCCTGTAGCATCTAATAGAACGGCATCTGGTAAAAGACTTAATCGTAGAATAGAGGTTAAGCTTACATATCCTACTTCTATGCCTATGCAGTAGTAAAGGAGATAAAATGAAATTTGAAAGTAAAATATTAATATCTACTATTTTACTATTACTCTCAATAAATAGTTGTGGTGATAGAGCTGCTGCGTGGGATAGGTCAGAAAATATCGTACCTATCGTTATTATTGAAGATAAAGATGGAGATGGATATAATTCTGATGTAGATCCTGATGATAATAACCCTTGTATTCCTAGTATAGAAGCAGGAACTTGTGATAGAGATGGTGATACTCTTACTAATATTGATGAGAATAATACATGGCATACAGACTATAAAAATCCTGATACAGATGGTGATGGCTTTGATGATGGAAATGAGACAAGAGCTGGAACAGACCCACTTAATCCATGTGACCCAAATCCTAATGCAGGAATATGTGATAGAGATAGTGATGGACTTACAAATGCACAAGAGGGTATAATTGGTACAGACCCTAGCAATCCTGATACAGATGGTGATGGATTTATTGATGGAACAGGTGAGTATAAAGCTTCCCCATATAGTGACCCACTCAACCCTTGTGACCCAACTCTTTTAGCAGGAACTTGTGATAGAGATTTTGATGGACTTACCAATAATGAAGAGGGAGTAATTGGTACAGACCCTATTAATCCTGATACAGATGGTGATGGAGTTAAAGATGGTACAGATAAAAATATTACGAGTGGTGCATCAACTGCTCTATTATCATGCTTACCTAAGCAACTACCACTTTATAAAGATTATAATAATAGTAATGCTATGTGGATAGCAGAAAATTGTGATAATGATAGTTATAGCAATGGAGCAGAGGATAATAAATCTTTAGCTCCAAATAACTATCTAAGTGACCCTTATGATGCCAAAAGTGGATGTTTTGTTTTTGGAACTTATACATATTGTGAAGTATATCCTAAAGATGGAAGGGTATGGCTGGATAGAGATTTAGGTACTCCTAAAGTGTGTACTTATTATAATGAGTTTTCATGTTATGGAAGTTTATATCAATGGGGAAGAGCTTCAGATGGTCACCAACATAGAAATAGTACAAGAACACAAGATATTAATCCTCAAACTTTTCCATACTCCTCTAACTCTCAAGAGTTATCTTCAACTGGACTGTTTGATTGGCTTACAGCTAATGGACTGGAATCTACTTCGGGTTTTATTATAGAGAGAAAAGCATCATGGCAATCTCTTATAAACAATAGTGTATGTCCAAAAAATTGGTATGTGCCTAGCAAAGCAGAGCTAGATACTTTAGCAATATCTGAAGGAATTACCAACAGTGCCACAGCATTTAATTCTGCTATGAAGTTTGTTGTTTCAGGTTCTAGGTCAAATGCCTCTTCTGGTATAGAACAAGATGGACTCAAAGGATATGTATGGTCTATTGATAGTAATGTTACAGGAAATACATCATATGCCTTTACATATACAAGTAGTGCGATATTATGGTCAAAAGCTTATAGAGCTACAGGATACTCTGTGAGATGTATTAAATCTCCTTAGAAAAGAGTATAGTTTAGAGACTAGATGCATATTAGTATTATTACAGCAGTTTTGATTATAGGACTATTTCAGATAGCTTTTATACTTCACGCTCTATCTAGGTCTATTTTGGCTCTACATCGACGATGGGAGCTAAAACTCTTTTTTATTTTACTCGCCCTCTCTTTTGTAGATAGTATATTTATAGAAGAGAGTATCTATTTTACTTTTCCTATACTCTTTAAACTCTTAACTCCTATATGTCTTTTTTTAGGTCCACTTTTTTATATCTATATTTTACAAAATACTTACCCCACTGTTGTATCAAGTTTTACTAATATAAAGAGACATTTTATACTTCCAGCTATTCTATTATTACTCTATTTTCCTTTTTATATCTTCTATAGTGATAGTGAAAAAATCTCTATTTTAACCTCAGGAGAGTATCAAGATTTATATCTATACTCTATTTTTAAGATAAGTGGGTTTATTGATATTATAATTAATCTATTTTATCTTATTCTATCACTAAGAAGAATTACCCTGCACCAAAAATATATCAAAGAGAACTTCTCTGATGTAACTAATTACTCCTTTGAGTGGATTAAGAAGATGCTTTTAGGATTGATATTTTTAATAATAGTATGTACGCTAAATATATTTTGTGATAATGGTTACATTAATGAGTTAATTATGGTGGTTTGGATACTTGTATTTAATTGGCAACTTCTGATACATATAGATAATAATATACATATCTTAAACAATCCTATAAGTATAAATAAACCTTCATTAATTAGCTCTACTGAAGAGTTGAAAATTATATCTATTGAGTTAGAAGAGTTAATGAAAGAGAGGGAATTATATCTCAATTTAACACTTAGTTTAGATGATATAGCAAAAGAGATGAGTATTAGCCGTCAGAAGATTTCAGAAGTTCTCAATCAATATATGAAGATAAGTTTTTATGACTATATCAATCAAAAAAGAGTATCAAAAGCCAAAGAGTTGCTTTTGGATAAAAAGTATGAGGGCAATATATTAATGTTATCTTTAGATTGTGGATTTAAATCCCGTTCTGTTTTTTATACAGCATTTAAGAAAAATACACAACTAACTCCCTCGGAATATAAAAAAAATTATCTATAAAATGAGAAAATATGTCTGTTTAGAACAAAACAGACGATAAATCTTTAAAAATCTCCTACAATTAACTTATAAATTTGAACTTAAAGGAGTTTTATAAATGAGTAAAATAGCATTACAAAAGATACTATTATCTATATGGTTTTTTGTAATAATAGTAGGTTGTAGTTTAGAAGTTGCTGATGATAAAAAATCGAATAATAGTGATATATCTCATCTTAAATATAACTTTGGTATTGATATATCAGATATTAATAGAGGATATATCAACTATTATAGCAATAACTCTCTATCCAAGAGTAATAGTAGTGTTACTAGGGCTATTATAGTTATTCATGGAACAAATAGAGATGCTTTGGACTATTTTAATGTTATTAATGATGTGACTGTAGATAAGTTAGAGAGTGATAATACTATTATTATCGCTCCTCACTTTAAAGAAGCTTCTGATGAAGCCAATAGTAGTGAGTTTCAATGGTCTGATAAGGGAGGATGGAAAGTAGGAAGTAACTCTACTTCCAAAGTATCTTTAGATAGGATAAGTTCATTTACTATAATAGATAAGATGATAACTACTCTATCTGATGAAAACTTATTTCCAAATTTAACAGATATTGTTATCACAGGACATAGTGCAGGTGGACAGTTTACACAGAGATATGCATTCACTTCACAAATTGATAAAAGTTTAGATAAAAACTTTCATTATATTATTGCCAATTCAGGGTCATATTTATATCTTACTAATGAACGAGTAGATAATAATGGATTTAGCATTCCCTATACAACTTGTAGTAGTTACAATGAGTATAAATATGGACTTGATAATCCATACGCTTATTTTGTAGGAGAAGATAATGAGCTACTAAAAAATCAATATATCAGCAAAAAAGTAATATATCTTTTGGGTACAGATGATACAAATATAGATACCAATTTAGATACAAGTTGTGAAGCAAATCTTCAAGGAGATAATAGATATGAGAGAGGTCTAAATTATTGGAACTATATAAACTATCTATATTTTACTAATAATCATTTACTCTTAAAAGTAAAGGATATAGGACATAGTAAAACAGGTATATATAGTTCTACAAATGGCAAAATGGCTCTTTTCTCTAAATAGAAATATTTAAAGTCAATTAAAATAAAAAATAAAAAGGAAAGATATGAAGATAATAATAGAGAAAGTTTTGGTAATGCTATTTGTAATAGTGTTATTAAATGCATGTGGTGGAAGTAGTGTAGTAGGAGATGATAATAATAGTAGTTTGAAAAAAGATGGAACGGATGCAGAGGCAAACAAAACATCCCCAAATATACCAGAGAAAACATTATCTGCTTGTACAATAACCGTAAAGGTAGGTAGTAGTATTCAAGATGCTGTAGATGGTGCAAAATCAGGAGATACTATATGTATAGAGAGTGGTATTTATAGAGAAGAGGTTACCATTAGAGCATTTAAAGGACCTCTAACTATGAGAGGTCTCACTCCTGTTAATAGAGATACCCCAAATAGTGGAGGTGGAGCTATTCTCTCAGGTAAAACTCTATCTTCAATATCAAATGGGGTGATAGATATTTTTGATTCTAGTTATATTACTATCTCAGGATTGACAATAGAAGATGCAAATAATGATAATGAAGAGATTGGTATAGATATTGAAAACTCTCAAAATATTCTTATAGAAGATAACTTAATTCAGAGAATAAACTCTTCTGGCATTGGTGCTTGGTCAAAGGTAGGAGGTAGAGGTAATCCTATTGGTGGGTCTGCTAATATTATTTTGAGAAATAATACAATTATTGATGTCAATGATGGTGGAGGAAATGAGAAAATCTCAGTTGCTGGAGTGGATGGATTTTTGGTATATGGAAATGATATATATAATATAAATAGAGCCGTAGATACCTCCAAAGGTGGTGAGGGTATTGATATCAAACAAGGGTCTAGAAATGGAAAGGTATATGATAATCATATACATGATATAGATAGCACTAAGGGTGTTAAACGACCTTGTTTATATGTTGATGCGTTTAATTATGATACTTATAATATTGAAGTTTTTAACAATATTATATATAATTGTGGAGCAACAGCTATTATGGTAAGTGATGAAGTAGCAGGAGCAGGAATACTAGAAAATTTACTTATATATAATAATCTTATCTTTGATAATGATGCAGATATAATAGCTGGAAGTCCTGATAGAAATGCTATTGAAATATCAACAACCAATGAAGGTAGTGGAGTTAAAAGTGTCAAAAATATAGCTGTATTTAACAATACTATTCATAACTCTAGTGGAGGAATTATAGTCAAAGACCAAAGTCTTAGTGCAAACGGTATCGCAAATATAACTATTCAAAATAATATTATCTCAGGAAATACAGGTGGTTATAATATCAGTACCAAAAATCTTCAATCTTTTGCAAATGAAAATATTGAAGCAGTTAAGGTATATAAAAATCTATATGAAAAGGATTTGACTATCGTAGATATTTGGGGTGGTGGATACCATAGCTACTCTGGCTCACAAACTGATGAGAATGGAGATATTATAGATACTAGCAATCAGAAAATTTTGGAAATAAACCCACTGGTTAATCCTACTAATAGAGATTATTTAGCAGGTGATTTTAAACTCAAATCAGGCTCTTTAGGTGTTGATTATGGCTCTTCAAAAGCAGATATTATTGCTACTTTTAGTAAATTTACTTATACTAAAGTTGAAAATCCATCTCTACATATAGATAATAATCCATCTACATTTTTATCTACAGATTTAACTATCTTAGGAGTAGTGGCAAAATCATTTAGTTCAAAATTGGATAAAGACCTCTCAGGAGCTACAAGACCACAAGGTAATGGTGTAGATATAGGAGCATATCAGAACTAAGAGCATAGACTCATATCTAAAACTGTAAAGAGTTTAGATATGATTTTGCATTTTCTTCTTTGTATCGGGTAATGCACCTATTCCATTGATATAGTTTATACTTATAATAAAAGTCAGGAACTCATCCTGTATCTCTAATTCCACTACCATTTATTACTATTTTTAGAATCAAATTCTTAATCTCTGGCATTCTTCCTCTATCTGTGTAATCCATTAAAAATATTCTCTATTTTTTACAATATCACAACTATTACAATATGGACATTTTACTTCTATTTCTATTTTCTGTAATTAAATACCTTTTTTCTTTAAAGTTTCCTTGTACTTATTTTATCAACGAAATTGCTACATTACCCTCTTATCAATAAGCCTAAGATATTTAATAGGTGTTACACTCTTCATAGCCTTAGCTAACCACTGTATTTGAAAATAGGCACTACCACTAGCTCGTAAATCAAAATAGTTTTTAAGACTTCTTAGATTAAATGTGACTACCATATCTACTTTCCAATTATCTGTTACTATATGTTTAAAAGCATCGCCTACATTACGCTTTTTTTTACCACCTTGAAGTGCTTCAAATAGCTCGTTATGATTACCTTTGAACTCTTCTAAAAATGGAAGTGATGATTTGGCTACAGAGAGTGTATAAAAATCTTCACACTTTTGATATTGATAAAATAGTTTATCAAACATCGCACCTATCTCTATTTGTAGATACTCTTCATCATCAATAACAAACAAATCAACAATAGATATAAAATTTATAAAAGCTTCTTTGCTATTATCTGCTTCAAGAGATGCTACAAAAGCATTTATTACACTAGACATTGTATATCTTGTACTTTTTACTGATATTGCTTGTATCCTGTGGCGCGCGTGTTCTTGCAAAACACCCCGGCTAGTACCTTGAACTAAAAAGCTTAGAGTAGTATGTTCTAAAATAGAATGATGGTGATGTACCCACGCTAGAGAGTCTAATAAATCTGAACTCTCTATATTATGAATAACATCCAAATCCAAATCACTCATAGCATTTTGAATACACTCGTTTTCACTCTTATCAAAGCTATCATAACAGGTACGACCTGCTATCTCTGATACTCCTATGCCACTTTGATTGAGTAGCGTTACTGTTGGTTTATGGTAGTTTATTTCGTACATTATTTTTTAGTTTTCTCTTTTGTTGATTTTGTATTTTTTTTCTTTTTTACTTTTTTTGTTGTCTTTTTGGTTTTTATATCTTTTTTGGGTTTAGTCTTTATATCTTTTTTTGCTTTTGACTCTTCTACTTTTTGACCCTTAGTCGTAGTTTTTTTCGTCTCTTCTTTTTTATCAGCTACTTTTTTACTTTTAGTTATTTTTTTCTTTTTATGGACATCATTCTTGATGTTATTTGCCAATGCTTTACCTACACCTTTGACACCTTCAACATCTGATATTTTGATAAATGGCTTAGCTCTTCTATATTTGATAATAGCATCTGCTTTTTTAGCACCTATTCCATTTATTTTGAGTAGCTCACTTTTGGATGCTACATTAAGTTCACTCACACTCATACTGAAAACTAAACTGGAAGTTAAAACTAATATTGATACGGCTTTATAAATCATTTTTGTCATCTGTTTACCTTAATATTTTAGTATTATTTTCATAACCTTATGAATTATATCATAGAGACTCTTATTTTAGACCTGAAAGATATTATTTTTAACTATAGGCTCAAAAGCTTTACCAAAAGAGACTCTCTGCTGTATTCCACCTCTAGCTGTTATATCTACAACTACCCCTAATTTTTTGGTTTTAATAGCACTATTTATCTTATCAAATATAATAAAAGCTATATTTTCAGAAGTGCTTATGGTATCTCTTAGAGTTGTAATGTATTTTTTTAAATCAAGAAGATTTATACTCTCTCCTTTTGATATAAAATTGATATAAATAGTTCCTCTATATGGCTGACCACTTGGGGCTAAAAAAAGCAATTCCCTAGAGCTATATTGAATATTTGTACCTTTTTTTACTTCTACTTTTCTCATATTAGCCCTCTCTTTTTGGATTTATATTTCTACTGTTAAATCTAAATTTAGCTAGTTTTTTATATTTTTTTGCTCCATTATGATAACTAAAAGTAGGGTGAATACTGATATTTCCTCGTGGATAAAATAGTCCTACTACTTCGAGATATTTAGGCTTCATCAGAGCCACTAAATCTTTGCCTATTTTATTAACAACATCTTCATGGAACTCTCCATTATTTATAAAGCTAAATAGATAAAGTTTGAGTGATTTGCTCTCTACCATTTTGATATGAGGGATATAGTTGATAATAAGTGTACCAAAGTCAGGTTGATTGGTCTTGGGGCAAAGAGATGTAAATTCATCTGCGTTGAGAGTGACCCAATAATCCATTTGTGGATGCATATTTTCAAACACTTCTAAAAGTTTAGGGTTATATTGATATTTATATTCTGTATTTTTACTACCTAGAGATAGTAGCTCTGAGTCTCGTTTTTTTTGATATTTAGAAGACATAATTATTCCTATATGATAATTAAATTGTATTGATAATTTTAAGATTAATTTTGAAGTTAATGGCCGGGAGAGGGGGATTCGAACCCCCGGAGGTATTACCCTCACCGGTTTTCAAGACCGGCACATTCGACCACTCTGACATCTCCCGACATTTGAGAAGAGAATTTTATCTAAATAAAGATAAAAAACTATTTAATAAAAGTAAAATCTTCATAATTTCTCAAAAAAGAAGAAGTTTATAACAATGGAGGAGCCAACCAGACTCGAACTGGTGAATAGCAGATTTGCAATCTACGGCCTTACCAACTTGGCGATGGCTCCATAATATACGGTGGTACCCGGAGCCGGACTCGAACCGGCACGGTCGCAATGACCGGGGGATTTTAAGTCCCCTGTGTCTACCATTCCACCACCCGGGCTAAAAATAGATACCATAACTTATATTGAAACTTTAAATTTACTCTTTTAATCATAAAAGCAAAATCGTTGCAACGCAACAGCTTTAGTGAGATGAATTGATAATGAGCTTTGCTTATTATCAAGAAGAGTTTATTAATGGAGCGGGCGAACGGGTTCGAACCGTCGACCCCAACCTTGGCAAGGTTATGCTCTACCACTGAGCTACGCCCGCAAATCCATACCTCTTTCAAACTAATCTGAAATTGGAATGAGATTATAACCAATTCTTTCTAAGAAGTAAATAGTTTTTGTGTTATAATTGTAAAAAAATAGAAAAAAGGTATAAAATTATGAGAAGTGATGAGATAAAAAAGGGATTTAGCAGAGCTCCACATAGAAGCCTATTGAGAGCTACAGGGGTAAAAGATGAGGATTTTGAAAAGCCATTTATAGGTGTAGCAAACTCATTTATAGAAATTATTCCAGGGCATTTTTTTCTCAATAAAGTAGCAGAGATAATCAAAGAAGAGATAAGAGCCAACGGTTGTGTGCCTTTTGAGTTTAATACTATTGGTGTAGATGATGGTATTGCTATGGGTCATGATGGTATGCTTTTTTCTCTACCATCTCGTGAGATTATCGCAAACTCTATTGAGACTGTAATGAATGCTCATAAATTAGATGCTATGATAGCGATACCAAACTGTGACAAAATCGTTCCAGGTATGATAATGGGTGCGTTGAGAGTTAATGTACCTACTGTATTTGTAAGTGGGGGTCCTATGGCAAAGGGGCATACTAAAGATGGTACTCCTATAGATTTGGCTACTGCTTTTGAGGCTGTAGGTAAACATGAAGCTGGAGAGATGAGTGATGAAGATTTACTTGATATTGAGTGTAATGCATGTCCTAGTGGAGGGTCGTGTTCTGGTATGTTTACAGCAAACTCTATGAATACGCTTATGGAGGCTATGGGAATAGCCTTAGCAGGAAATGGTACTATATTGGCTCTTACACCAGAGAGAACTCAATTATATAAAAAAGCTGCAAGAAGAGTATGTGAAATAGCCAAAATGGAAGCAGACGAGAGAGAGAAGTATCATATCAAAAATATCCTCAATGAAAATGCTGTAAGAAACGCATTTGCTGTGGATATGGCTATGGGGGGGAGTTCAAATACAGTGCTTCACATGTTGGCTATTGCCAAAGAGGCTGATGTAGATTTTAATCTTAGTGATATAAATGCTATCTCAAAACGAGTATCACATATCGCCAAAATCTCTCCATCACTCTCAACTGTACACATGGAAGATATAAACAGAGCAGGTGGTGTAAATGCTGTAATGCACGAGATGATGAAAAGAGGAGATAATATATTGTTTGACAATCTTGCTATCACTGGTGAGACTCTCTATGAAAAAGTAAAAGATGCTAAAATACTAGATACGAGTATCATTCACACGATAGATAACCCTTACTCAGAAGTTGGAGGACTAGCAATTCTTTATGGTAACCTTGCAGAACAAGGTGCAGTTATTAAGACAGCAGGGATTACAGGTGATAGAGTAATTACAGGAAGTGCTGTATGTTTTAATAGTCAAGATGAAGCTGTAAAAGGCATTATCAATGGACAGGTAAAAGCAGGAGCCGTAGTAGTTATCCGTTATGAAGGACCAAAAGGTGGACCTGGAATGCAAGAGATGCTTACTCCAACTAGTCTTATTATGGGTATGGGATTAGGTGATAGTGTGGCTTTGATTACTGATGGACGATTTAGTGGAGCGACTAGAGGGGCTAGTATCGGTCATGTATCACCAGAAGCTGGTGAGGGTGGACTTATCGGACTACTTGAAGATGGAGATGAGATACATATAGATGTAGATAACTATATCCTTCAAGCTAATCTAAGTGATGAGGTAATAGCCAAAAGAAGAGAGAGTTTTGTGCCAATTATCAAACCACTAAAGAGTAAATGGCTCAAACAATATAGAGCATTAGTAACAAATGCTAGTAATGGAGCTATTTTAGAAGCTGATTAGATAATGTAAAAATATTTTAAGGGTATCCATATCAGGAGATATGGATACAGTAAGAATACTTTAGATACAATATTATTATGAAATTTGAATGGGATAAAAATAAAGAAGCAATTAATATACAAAAGCATGGTATAACATTTGAACAGGCTGTATATGTATTCGCAGACCAATTTGCTTTAAATAGATTTGATGATGAACACTCAGAAGATGAAGATAGATGGGTGTTATTAGGTAAATCATTAAATGAAACTTTATTATTAGTTGTACATACTTTTGTGAGTAATGATGGTACAGAATTTGCAAGAATAATCAGTGCAAGAAAAGCAACTAAAAATGAGAAAGAAATGTATAATCAAAGGTGTCCAAAATGAAAAAAGAGTATGACTTCACAAATGCAGAACAAGGTAAATTTTATAGACCTATAGAAGATTTAGATATACCAATATATTTAGATGAAGAGGTTAAAAAATTCTTTCTCAAAAAGATTAATAATAAAACGAGCAATTTTTCTTTAAGTAAAATTATAAATTCATTAATAAAGCAAGATATAGAAATATCAAAAAAACTAGCATATTAGATTGGTTTTCTTTTGCTCCATATCTCCTGATATGTTAGCAATTCTAACTCTAAAAAAACACTAAATGTTACAAAAAGTAATTTAAACACGATAAAGCCTATATAACTATATAATTCCAGC
>JASFZJ010000069.1:0-9799 GCA_045267865.1 Sulfurovum sp.
TTTTGTACTCATCTTATATTCCTTCTACTTTTTTATCTTATTTTAACATTTAAGTATTAAAATATATTTTTATTGGTATTTTTTCATAGGACCATTATATATATTGTAATATCTATAAATATATTTATGATGAGCTAATCCCACTATCCAATATAGCACCCATAAGCACCTCTATCACAGGGATAGATACACTGTTTCCAATGAGTCTCATCCATCTATTTCTGCTAAGAGGTAGTTTGAAATCTTTGGGGAAGCCTTGTATAAGACACGCCTCTTCTTTTGTGATTTTCCTATAGTTCTCTTTGTAATATATCTCATTTAAAAACTCCTCTTTATACTCCGTGGAGTGAGGAATATCTTTGAGGGCTATATAGTCATTTGTATCACTTGCCACAAGTGTAGGAAATATATCAGATGAGGGCAAAAATACTCTATTGATACCAAAAAGACCTGTGCTGATTTTGCTGTTTTTGAAGTCATATCTATACTCATATAATTCTATAATACTCTTTTCTTTGAGAGCCGTTAAAGTTTTTAGAATATCAATTTTTTGTAGTTTAAGTTGGCGATTGATTTTGAGTATATCCATACTGATATAGCCACTCATCTCACATTTCAACACTTCACTCTCTTGGGTTGTTAAATTACTATTGTCTCTCTCTTTTATCATAAAGATATACTCTATTTTTTTGAAAATATCCAACTCTATGAGTGCGTCTAACTCATCTATCTTTATACTCGTATCTAATGATTGAAAATGTTCCAAAGAGAGAGGATTTCCATCAAGTTTACCATAAGCACTTTTGCGTCTATTTTTGAGCAAGAGAGTACATATCTCTTTTTGTCTAGGAGTAGTATCCAGAATATCCCACGAATGAATGGTTGTATCACCATTTCGTAAATCATTGAATAAAAAGTAGTCATTATAACCATTGGTCGAAGAGAGGCTCATATTTTTGGATTTAATCTCATTTCCAAACAAATCTTTTGGGATAGATTGTATAGGTTTATTAATCTCTATTCCCAAAATATCAGCTAGTTTTATCTTTATTTCCAAAGGCTTAGGTAGATTAAAAGCATCAAAATATCTCTTCTCTTTAAAGCCGATAATATAGACACGAACTCTATTTTGAGCCACACCATAATCATAAGAGTTAATCACATAAAAATCAGCATAATATCCTGCTTGTTTTATCCTATTCATTATATACTCTAGGGCTTTTTTATTTCTAGGGTCGGTAAGTCCTTTGACATTTTCAAAGATAAAGGCTTTGGGTTGAGACTGTTTGAGCAGATAGATAGTATCATTCCACAGTTGTCCTCTATCATCATCAAATCCCAAATTTTTACCTGCAATAGACCAGCTTTGACAAGGCACTCCTGCTGTGAGTATATCATGCTTTGGCAAAGCTTTTATTTGAGTAATACTACCTAAATTATTTTCAGGTTTTTCATTATGGTTTTCACAATAAGTTTCTATAGCATCTTTGTTGATTTCGCTATATCCTTTGCAGATACCACCACTATTTACAAGTGCTTTATGAAAACCACCTATCCCAGCAAATAGGTCTATAAAAGTAAAGTTTTTCTCCATTATCGTAATATATCCTCATCTGAATTCATTGATTTCCTTGATAAAGCTAAACTTCCCAACTCTCCAACTATTTTAAAATCAATAATATAACTCTTCTCATCTACTTTTTTGATAAAAAATTGGTAAATATTGCTGTACCACATATTATCTTTTAGATGAATAAATTCAGATATTTCTTGGTCATTTACTATAACTAAAAAAGTATTACTCCCATAAGAATATCCGACTTTTTTATCAATATCCTCTTTTGTTGAAAAGACTTTTTTATACTCATTACTGTTCCCTTTCCATAAGATAGTTACTATTAACTCTTTGTCTTGCACTAAATAGACTTCTACTCTATTTAAATTACTAAACCTAGATACTATTTGAGATAAAAAGCTATTATATATTATACCTCTTGGTAATATAGTTTGAGATATAAACCATACTAATAATAATCCAACAGAACTAATATATACCAATTTCTCATTAAATTTCATCTATATTAGTTCTTGGAATAATACATTTAAATTGTTCTAAATATTTATCATTGATAAACTCTACATCTGGGTTTATCTCTATAACTCTTTGAATACCACTACCATATCCAGTATAGGGTAATATTTTTTTAGAAATAGAGTTTAATACAGGGTTTCTGTGTACAGATAACCCACTTTTGATTTTATCAATTGTTAACGAGTTTGTTAGTTTGCCAGGACTTATTATTTCAACTCTATCATCAAACATAAAGATTTTTATAGAAGAGTTTATATAATAGTCTCTGTGAACCAAGGCATTTATAATCAACTCCGTAAATATCGTTTCATCTATCTCCAACTTTGCATTGGAGTTAAAATCTTTTTCAACTTGATAACTTCTTAAATTACTTGTGATAAAACTCAAAGTTTCACTAAGTATATTTTGGAAAGTTCCCTTCATTGTTTTTTGTGATTTATAAGAGTTTGTAGCAATAGAATTACCTATAAAATAGCAACAATCTACATAAAAAGATGGGCAAAATCTTTGAGGTTCCAATCCAAAAAGTAAATTTCCAGCTAAAGTAAGATGATTTTGAGATAACAGTTCTTTATTTTCCAAAACTTGCCTAAAAGACAACTTTTTTAATTTTAATTCCGTATAAATTTTTTCATTGTCTTTTTTCAAAAACTGCATAAACATTTCACTATTTATATCTGTAATATCTGTTTTAGGTAATATCTCTTCATCTGCATAAAGTCTTTTTGGTTCAGAAAATAGTCTTTTTAACTCCTCATCAGACATTATTTTTTTATCTGCTCCACTTTTGGTATAATATATGCCACTACTTGTTTTGTATGGTTTAGCAAACCCACTTTCAACACTTACTATAACCACTCTTTTGTTATCAATAGTCATATTTTGAGTGAGTGGATGAATAGGTGGTTTTACATTTT
The DNA here is from genome assembly GCA_045267865.1 of Sulfurovum sp. Taxonomy (GTDB): domain Bacteria; phylum Campylobacterota; class Campylobacteria; order Campylobacterales; family Sulfurovaceae; genus Sulfurovum. The sequence continues at coordinate 3,010 of JASFZJ010000069.1, forward strand.
CTTGACCTACATTTCCTACAAGTTGTCCTAGTTTTTCTATCTCTTGTTTATCTAAACCTACAATATTTTCATCATCATCTACACCAAAAACTATAATTCCAACATTGGCATTAGCAAAAGCAACAAACTCTTTTGCTAAATCTTTTGAAGATATTATCTGCTGTTTAAATTGTGTATAACTATCTTCACCATTAGCTATTCTCTCAATTAATTCTAGTTGTTTCATATTATACTCTCCAAATATCAACCTTGATAGCTTTATTTATATTTTTATTTTGACTCATTTATTTCCTTGTTCAAATACCTACAAACCCCATCTTCATCATTAGAATAATCCAATACAACATCTGCTACGGCTTTTACCTCATCTAGTGCGTTTGATACTGCTACTGCTTTGTTGGCTAGTTTGAACATAGATATATCGTTGATGCTGTCTCCAAATACTGTTAGGTTTGAGGTGTCTGTATTTAGATACTCCATTACTTTCTCTATGGCGTGTGATTTGTCACCTTTTGGGTGTAGTAGGGTTAGGAAATATCCGTTGCTGTATTTCTCTGGTGATAGCTTGACTTCTACGCTATTTCCAAAGACTCTTTTTATCTCTATGCTTAGAGGTAGCAGAGTATTTTCATCGCCGAAATATACTATCTTTAGGTTCAAATCCATAGTTTTGTTTTGTGGATTGAAGTGCATTCTTGGGTCGTTTTTGTAGCCTTTGAGTACAAACTTCTGATGTTTGTTTAGTCTTCTAGGGTACAAAAACTTCTCATTTAGGTTCATATCTTCTATGCCTATGATAAATGGGTCTATATCAAACTTCAATCCTATATCTACTATAGCATCTCCTAGTTCTTTGTTGATGATTTTTATATCTATTAGCTTTTTGTCTGCTGTGACTACCATCGTACCATCTAGTAGTACAAGAGGAGCATCTAGTTTTAGCCTTTCTAGGAACTTCATACTCTGCTGATAGCTTCTTGCTGTGGCTATAGAGAGAGTAGCATTTTGGGTTTTATTGTTCCATATATCTACACTAAAGTCACTAATACTCTGGTCGCTACGCAGAAATGTATGGTCTAAGTCTGTGATATAGATAGGTTTCATTTTATATCATTCCTACGATAAAGTTCATCAATAATCGTTTTTTTGAGGACTTTTTTGGTCTCTAGCTCTTTTTTTAGTGGGTTTGGGGTGAATTCCATTTTGACATTCCTTTCATTTTATTATATAATACAGATGAAATTCCCTCGTAAGTCTGCATCCTTGAGGTGTCGCTGAGGGTATATTATATATAATCTTCTTATATGGTAAATATTTATTTTCCATTTAGTTCATCCCACTTCTTTTTCAGTGCATCATTTTTATCAAAAGCATCTCTCTTGTATTGCCTGAATAATAAATCTACAATATGATGGTCAGAATCAGTTATTATATCCTCATATCTTAGATGTTTAAAGAATGAATATTTTTCAACATACTCTTTATAACCAGAACCACTAAAACCTTGAACCATATACGCATTATAAAACAGTAAAACTAACTCATCTTTTGATAGTTTAGCTCTAATTAAATTCGTATATTGTTTAGCTTTATATATTTTTTCTTCAGATGTTTCATTTTTATCAGTAGCGTCTTTTGTAAATGTATCATCAACAAATTTAATTATTTGATATAGATTTATAAAATAATATTTAAAGTTGATATAGTTATCATTGTTGTTAAATTTTTCAAGAGTATTTTGCAACTCTCTATCAAAATCTTGCTTTGTATCAATAGGAAAAAAATTAAATCCATATTTATCATACCCAAGTATATCTTCTTTAATTTGTTCTCTTAATTTTCTTAATAATTCTTTTTTTGTTATTGTATCTTTATGGTATTGATTTTCCACAAGACTATCAAATAATCCTAACATTTGAAAAAATTTATTTTCAAAACTTTGTTTCTTCATTTCTTTTGATTGTTCATTGAATGCATTTTTTTGAATTTCAATAGATTTTTTCATTTGAAGAATTGTTATCATTAATCCCAAAACTGCTAAAGCCGTAAAATGTCCTGCAAGTACATCACCAATTTGACCTCTTATTGCCCATAAGTCAGTTGTAGAAGCCGTGCTATTGATATCATCCAATGCAAAAAGAGATAAAAATGTATATGATGGTGATATTGCTGTTGTCAGCATATGAATAAACACGAATAATGCTATAATTGACATATATTTTATAAGTTTGTTATCTTCAAAAAATTTATTCAATATAGAACCCCCTATTATTAGTAGTATTATTATAAGTAATATTTTTGCACCTATATATGTCACAAGATTTCCTTTTATTTATTTTTGTCTTGTTACACAATTATATTGTGTAACACTTATTGAAATTTACACTTGAATACATCATATATATTCCCAAATGCAATTTGGGAGCAAGAAAATAATCATTCCCATATATCCAACTCTTCCCAATTATCAATAAAACCCATACTTCTCTTATCTATATTTGGATATTTACTCAATAGTTGTTTTAGTTTTGTTTTAAATCTAATCTCATCTTCACCTATACAAAACAGAATATATTCAATAACACTTAGAGCAAAAAATACTTTATTTTTACTTTGATGTAATTTTTCAAACTTGGTGTTGTGTCTTGGAATATCAAAACTAATACCTAGCGTTCTGTTCCATAGTCTGCTATGATGTGCACATATATTTCTCACACTAGAGAGAGCTTTGAGCCATTTGACAAATACTATTTTGTTGATACCATTTGCTCATCAAAAGTCTTATGTTCTTTTTTATAAAGGTTTTCTTGATTTTTTATTGGTTGAAGTTGTTCTTGAAGGTTATTCATTAGAAAACCCTCTCTTTGGCACATTGTAAAGAGGTGGAGAAGATATGTTAATATTATTATACCTCATCAATTCTGTTTTTATACTGAAAGCCTTAATATGCAACTCCCACGCTTTATCTTCTATTTTAAGACTGTTCAACTCTATAGTCATATTTTACCTTTCATTTTAAATTTTAAATAGATATATTATATCATTTATGTCTTATATATACTTCCAATATAATTTAAAATCAAGAAAAAATCACCATCTCAACTCTCATCATATTTATCTTCTTTTAGTAAATATTTATAAGCCCATTCTGGAATGTTTTCATTTTTAAATTCAAAATATCTACCATCAATTATCTCTGCAATCCATAACTTTTCTTGAGATGAATTATCAAATATATATGCTCTGTTGGAGCTTTTCACAGCTTCTAAAAGTAGTTCTAGCGAACGATAATAACGGCTAATAATTTTATCTTTTGGTACACTGTGACCACCCTGTTTAACTCTATTTTGAACACGAGATATATTTATGAGTGGGTCTTGTGTGGCTACAAAATAAAGATAAGTTCTATACCCTAACTCTTGTGCTTTTTTTAAAAAATCTACTTTATCTCTCGAAGACATAACCGTCTCGAAAGTAAAAGATATTTTTGATTTTAGAAGTTGATGACGGATAAAATCTGCACAAACAGAAGCATAATAGGAGTTTACACAAATATTAGAAAAATCAATTTTGTTATCAAAAAATCCTATCATCTCTACTTCATAAAGTAAGTCGGCTTTTTCAATAAGTGGATGATTTGAAAAAAATGAAACTACTTCATCTTCATTAGTATCAACACTATATGCTAACATATCTAAAAAATCAAATTTATTTATCTCTTTTTCTATCTCATCAGGATTGATATATACGCCTAGCAACTCTTTAGAAATGATACTATTTAATGTACTCTTGCCACTTCCATTTGGACCTGCAAACATTCTAAGTCTAGGGATACTCATCTCAACTCTATCTTTTGATTTATATCTACTTTAGTATAACTAGAGACATCTTTTATCTTTTTTTTACTCCCATCTGCAAACACCTCGTAAATGGCATCATCTATCACTTCCAAAACACTATTACCCGATGAAAGAGCATCAAGATAAGCTTTTTGTACAGCACCTTTTGCCAACAATGGGATAAACGCTTCTAAATTATCTAATTCTGAATCCTTCATAATCATATCCTTTTTATATCAATTATATCATAACTATAATCTAGTCTCTTTTTTATAATATTTGTTTTTATGCTGAAATAGTTAATATACAATTCCCACACTTTATTTAAACCTAAACATCATCTCTCTTCCATCTATCAGGGTCTAATAGCGTATCATCGTGAATATGCTTGAAAGAGGCTCTAAACATCTTAAATATATCTTTGTTCTCTTTCTCTAATCCTGCCAACCACTCTTTGGTAGAGGCTCTAGCGTGAGGCATCTTGACATCTTTGAGCATCGCTGGACACGCTTCATCTCCTATAACTTGTAGATTGTTATCATTGGCAAATGCTTGGAGTTGAGACTCTCTTACTTGTATCAATGGACGAATAAGGTGAAATCCTCTGCTTGTCTTGTATATGGGTGCTAACGCTCTTATACTTCCATTGTAAAACATATTCATAAAAAAGCTCTCTACTGTATCGTCAAAATGGTGACCTAGGGCTACTTTGTTAAATTTACCCTCTGTGGCGAAATTGTACAATGCACCTCTTCTCATTCGTGAAAAGTATGAACAGTATGAGGAGTTTTCTCGTATAGTATCGTGAGATATTTTATATATATTGGTATCATATACAGTGTGTTTTATACCATATTTGGCACAATGGTCAGATAGAAATTGATACTGCTCATCGGGCATACCATAATTGATAGTACAAGCCTCAAATTCAAAATCAAAAGGTGCGTGGCGTTGGATATGTTTGAGAGCATGAACTAGGGCTAGAGAGTCTTTGCCTCCACTTAGCCCTACCAATACTTTGTCACCTTCACCGATAAGTCGAAACTCACCGTTTGTCTTGCCTATGATTTTGAGTAGCTTTTTGCTCATTGGGATAGATGGAGATACACCTCTTGCTATACGGTTTTTGATACGGTTATCTTTCAATAGCATCCACCATACTTAGTATAAAATCAGCCGATACCTTGGCAGAACTCTCCAAAAATGCCTCAAAGTCAAATCCTGCGTCCATATCGGCACTATCTGATATAGCACGAAGCACAAAAAATGGAATATCAAGAGCATTACAGACTACAGCTACACTTGCTCCCTCCATCTCCAACGCATCTGCTTTGAATGTACTCTCAATCCAATTTTTCCTATCAGCATCGGCTACAAATTGGTCACCTGTGGCGATGATACCCTCTTTGAGGTTTATACCTTTGGCTTTGGCTACGGCTTTGGCAGTCTCTCTTAGTGATACATCTGTAGGGATACATACTTGACCCTCTGGAACGAACCCAAATGGGTGACCAAACGCAGTAATATCCAAATCGTGTTGGCACAATCCATCTGCTATGATAAGGTCTCCAATATTCAAATCACTGCTAATAGCCCCTGCTACACCAGAGAATAGTAGCTTTTTACATCCAAACTTCTCTATAAGTATAGTAGCTGTAAGAGTAGCAAATACTTTTCCAATTTTAGAATACGCAACTACAACTTCTTGACCATTATAACTGCCTTCATAATACTTGTTTGCTCCGTAAGTTGTGATATTTACATTCTCTAGTTTGCTTACAATCGGTTCTATCTCTTCAGGCATTGCACCCATTATGGCTATTTTCATAATTATACCTCTAACTTTTTAATTTCATCTATCGCTATCTGGAGTGTACTCATATCAGATACCACAAAGTGTGGCTTTTTGGTAGCTTTACGATTAAGTCCTTTTAGTGTAGCACCGTGACCAAACTCAATATAACAATCCACCTCATCATCAATTCTAGCAATAGATTGTTTGTACCGTACAGGAGCTACAAGCTGTTTTGGAAGGAGTAACAGACCATCTCTTTTGGTATCATAAGGCTCTGCTGTGACATTTGATATTACAGGGGCTATAAAATTATCTCTAAGCATCTCGTGAAGTTTGACTTCAAGTGGCACAACTGCTGATTGTAAAAGTGGGCAGTGACTCGCTACAGACATATTAAGAAGCATTGCTCTTTTGGCTTTTGCCTCTTTGAGTATTGGAGCTAATTTTTCTAAATCGCTCTTAATACCTGCGATAACTATTTGACCATCTGCGTTATAGTTTACAGCCCAGACTTTGTCTCCTGCATCTCTCCTAGTTTGACAAATCTCTTCAACGACATCATCACTAAGACCCAAAGATACAAGCATCCCAACGGCTTGACCCTCACACGCTTTAGCCATAAGTTTCCCTCGCAAATTTACAAGCTCCACAGCATCAATGGCATTAAGTCCACCCACACTTACAAGTGCCGAAAACTCACCCAAAGAGTGACCCAACGCATAGATAGGTTTTATATCCATCGCTTCGATAAAGAGTCTATGAGCGATAGCAGATACAAGTAAAATTGCAGGTTGTGTAAATTCAGTCTTAGCCAAATCATCATTTTCTGTAAATAGAAGAGTTTTGAAGTCTATACCAGTACGAGCAGAAGCCTCTTCTATCATCTCTTTGGCTTTGTCAGAGTTATTATAAAAATCTTCCCCCATACCCATAGCTTGTGACCCTTGTCCTGCAAATAAAAAAGCACATTTAATTGACATCTAAAATCCTTATAATTTTTTATGTAGTTTACCATTTTTAGTTGAAAGTGGGAAAAATTAGATAGAATGTTGGTATGACCGACATTCATCACCCCTATAACCTTAAACGAATATAAATCAACTAATAATAGAAATCCCTATAATCATCCCCTAAACACTCCAATATAATCTCATGA
>JASFZJ010000070.1:0-35835 GCA_045267865.1 Sulfurovum sp.
AAAAATGTATGCCCTCATCAGAAGTAGTTTTGGTGAATATGAGAAGATAATAGAGTCTATTATAGATGAAGTATCCAAAGAAGATAGAGAAAATTATTACAAAATCATCAACAGAGAAGCCTCACAATATCTGTATGAAAATGGATTTAAATTATTATCCAAACTCTTAACTATAGCCTATAAACAAAAATGTATTATATTAATAGACGAATATGATACCCCTATCCAAACAGGATTTATCAAAGGATATTATGAAGAGATAGTAGGATTTTTCAAGACTTTTATGGGGGCTGTACTCAAAGATAATGATACATATCTACAAAAAGCAGTCCTTACAGGGATTTTGAGAATATCCAAAGAGTCTATATTTAGTGATTTGAATAATATAAAAGTCTATACGCTATTAGACAAAGAGTTTAGTTCTCAATTTGGATTTACCACTGATGAAGTTAGAAATATATTAAATGATTATGATTTAGGTAGCACTTTTGAAGAGGTAAATAGTTGGTATAACGGCTACAATATCGGAGGAACGACTATCTTCAATCCTTGGTCTCTGCTCAATTATGTAGATAATAGACGCTTTGATATATATTGGGCAAATACATCTTCCAATGATATTATAAAAGTGCTAGTAGAAAACTCTGATAGCTTTAGAGATGATTTGAAATATCTACTTAAGGGCGAGAGTGTAGAGAAAGTTATAAATCCAAATATAACATTTAAAGATAAAGATTTTAACTTCAATGAAGAGATGTTGTACTCATTTCTATTTTTTAGTGGTTATCTCAAATGTCAAGATAAAGTTTTTAAAAATGGTAAACACTACTGTAAGCTAAATATTGTAAATATTGAGTGTCAATATATTTTTGAGCATATTATATCTAATTGGATTACGGATAAGTTCTCAAATCCTAAACTTAGAGTGCTATTAAAATCTCTAACAGATGGAGATTTGAAGCTATTTGAAAAGATATTTAGTGAGTTTGTGAGAGATACTCTCTCCTTTTATGATACAGCCAAACGAGTAGAGAGTGTATATCATGCATTTTTCTTAGGCATACTTATCAATCTTGATGATTATGAAGTCATCTCAAATCAAGAAGCAGGATATGGTAGAGTAGATATTATAGTTCTACATAAAAGCGACAAAAGTAAACTAGCTATAGTAATGGAGCTTAAAACTATTGATGAGTTTGAGGAGGAGACCAAAGCTACAGCACTAGAGAGTGCCGTAGCACAAATAGCAGATAGAGAGTATGTATCAGGTGTACGCAAGAGAGGATATGAGAATGTTTTATCTTTTGGCGTGGTGTTTGATGGCAAGAGGGTTTGGGTGAAGAGTTAGTATGTATAATTTTCAATATTTGAGTATTTTTTTCAACTCCATATCTATATATTCATCATCAGAATTAATATGACCTGCATTATACCAAATCAACAAAACTAACTCTTTAACTCTCTCAATTTCTATATTCCATAAATCACTAAGATACAAATAAGTCAAATCATTTTTATAGGGTAAAATATTTTTAACCTCAAAATTATCTTTTGTCTCTTGCAACACAAGAGTATTGATAACAATTTTCTGATTTGGCAAAGAGTAGCCAACCCCTTCAACTCTGCCAATAAGGTAGTAGCTTTTTTGGGATGAATTGGCTCATTCCGAAGTACCCATCAACTTATCAATAAATATTTTATTTCGTTTTTTTGCTCTTTCTAATAATGTTGAATACTTAATTATTTCAGTATATAAAGAACCATCTTGTTTATCAAATTTTCCTACAATTCTCTTATGTGGTCTAAAAACAAACTTTAAACTTTCTGCTGATATAAAATCACTATCATTATCTATAATATCATCTATATCTATATTTTCTCCTATTAAATATCCATAATAAGTTTTAAAGCTATATTTATCTTTTGATAAGTTATTAATAAGTGAAGCATACCTATTTAACTGATTTAAATGATCTGAGACATTAACCGATGGTGATTTAAATTCAATTAAAATACATTTACCTTCATCAGGAAAAAGTAAAATATCTGGTCGTTTTTGATTTGCATTACCTTGTTGTTTTAATCTATATGTATCTTCCTCTTCCGTCAAATTACTTTTAAAAATTGAATCATTATTTAATTCTATATCGCCTAATGTACTTTCTGAACTACCTTTATAATATATAAAATCTTCATTAATTAGCCATAAATCACTTTTCTCTGGATTGTTAGAACTTTGTTGAAAAATAATATTATGTAATAATTTTTCATCTAAGTTTCGTTTAGTTGTCTTTTGAATTTGCAACTCATTGTCAAGAGCTGTTTGAAATAATTCAAGTACTAGTTTTCTTCTTGCAACAGTATGAGTGAGTGCTGTTCTATTTTGTAAGGGTATTTCTTTAACTAATAATGAAATTTTTGACTCTAATTCATCTTGATAACTATTATTACTAGGGTCAAGATTATTTAAACTCTCTATTTGTTCTTTAATTTTTGCATCTTTCCCTGCAATTATTTGGGCATCTGCTTTATATACTTTTTTTAAAATAGTTTCATCTGTATCTTGAATATTTATTTTGAGACTTTTTAAAGTTTTTTTATTTAATAAAAACATTTCTTGTAACTTTTTAATATCTAATTCATGTTCATTTTTTCTATCCATAATTTCACTATACATAGATAATATATGACTATTTACTTCATCTTGTATATCATCAATTAAAATTACTTCTTCCTCCTTAAATAATGATTTATTTTTTCTAAATTCTTTTTCTGTATAAATTTCAACATTTCCTCTAACATCATCATCTTTTATATTTAAATAATTACTAGAAATTAGAAATAAATATCTTTTATTATCAATACTATCATCTTTTTTTAAAACTTCTAATTCCACTTTCTTAGCAATTTCTCCTTCAATAATTTCATGTTTACTTGTTAATTTTAAACTATTTATAGAGAGAATATCTTTATCTAATTTAAAAGCTTTTATTTGAAAATTTTCTTTTTTCCTACTTCGTAATAATGTTTTACCATCAGAAGCAAAATATTTATAATTTATTTGAATTTCTTCTTTTTTATCCTCTTTAGCAATATCTTCTGTACATATTTTTAATTTTTTTATACTATGACCATCTATAATTTGTTCAATAATTATATCAGGTAAGTTATCTCTATTTTCAGAAAAATAATCTAAGTAATGAGTTATAATCTCATCTTTAAACTTTTCAATAGATAATTTATTATAAAAAGATTTATTACTTTTGTTTATTAAATTTTTTAACACTACTTTTGTATTTGTTATTTTTGCATCTTCTTCTATAGGTTCATCATAATAAATAATTGAATTTTTATCTAAAAAAGATTTTGATTTTGATAAAATAAAACTTCTTTTATAAAATCCTGTATTTGATTTTTTATCCTCATAAATACTTTTAAACTCTACTTTATCAAAAAAATGTATATATTGTATTCTTCCTGAACCTTGATTAAAAAAATCTTTACTATTATCATGTAATTTTTTAAATCGTCCAAAATTTTCATCATCAAAACCGATGCCATTATCTATAAAAGTTATTTCTTCTAATTCTTCTTTTATCAAATCTTTTATAAACTTTAATTGTATATTTATTTTACCACACTTACTATTTTTAGATAATTTAATTGCTTCAATAGCATTAGTAAATGCCTCAAATAAAGGCTGTAACTGATTTTTAGATTTGGGTATTTTTTTAAGTTGTCCTCTGTAATCAATAGCTTCTGCTATAAAATATTTACCATATTCCATTATTATATTTTCCCTTTATTTATTATAAATGCTGTCGTATCACTAACTACTATATTCATATCTCACTCAAATGCACTAAATTCTTGTTCCAAATATTCACTATCTACACGAATAAAGAGACCTCTTTGTTCTCCTCTTTTCTCACCCAACTGATAAAATGGTGTTTTTTCATATCTACACTTAACATCTTTACTCCCTTTTCTACTTCATTTTCTAATTTTTTATTGGTAGAGAGTATATTTAGCATTTTTAAATAATTTTTATACTCTCTATCATCAAATACCTCTTTGAGTTCGGTTTTGTCAAGAGGTAGAAGAGTTTATACAAAATCACCTTTAATTACCAAATCAACCTCTCTAACCCAAAACCTCATCAATCTCACCCATAAGCTTATGTGTAGCCAATAGTGCATTGATAATCTTATTGTAGTGTTTCATATCAGTTCTTGATAATGTCCTGCCTACTCTATCTTTGAGCCATTTTTGAGCAGGTTGGTATCCTCCTATATAAAACTCCCATGATATTAGAGGGATATTGGATATGGATACCTCATCATTAATCCTAAGTGTTACGATATTGTCTTCTATAGTAAAATCTTTTTTGTTGAGTTTATTGGTGATAATCATTTCACCCTCACCCTCAATGTCTATAATCCTCTCATCTAGCTGTTTACTCTCCATCAAATGCAAAGCCCTTAGCTGTGAACCTAAGCCTATCAATGTCCAAAAGGTATCAATGCTAGGGTATGGTACTCTAGGGAAATCAATCTTTAGGAACTCTTTGTATTTCTCTCTATAGTTTGGAGAGTGTAGCACGGCGTAGATATAATCTAAGATGTCAATAGGTGCAAAGGTCGTTTTGTCCTCTTCTTTCTCATTGGTAAATCTTAGTTTTAACTTTTTTTCTATATCTTTTATGATGTCTTGATTTAGGTTTGGAGTTCTTTGTGGTTCTAATAAGCTATTTTCATCAGGGTATAGGTATAGAGGATAGTTATATGTATGATTTGTAATAAAATCTCTATTAGAAATATCATTATTAACTAAAATTTCACTACCCTTTAATTTTGATTGTCTAACAATATTTAATCCTATGTTTTTATTATTTATATAATGTTTCATATGATTATATCTAGCTCTTTGTAAAATTTTATTATCAAAGATTGTATATCTAATATCAAAAGGTCTATAAAAAAAGCTTCTTATTTTATTTGAAAACTCTTCTTTAAATTCATTAATAGTAAATTTAACCAAATCAACATCTTTCCCAGTTGCTATTCCTATTGAATTTTGTAAAAATAATTCATTCATATTTATATATTTACTATATTTAAGCATACCACCAAAATTTTTATAAACAAAAAAATAGTTAGGTTCTATACATTCTAATTTACTCCATTCAATAGATTTAAGACTATTCTCACTTAAATAATTATATTTATTTTCTCTTTTACCATATAAATCATAATGATATAAATCTGCTAATTTTTTAGTATTTATTTTGTTTTTGATAAAAATATTAATAGATACACCTTGCATAATATCAAATACATTCTCATCTTTGCTACCATCAGGACAAACTTCTTTTTTCTTGCTGTTACCGTGTAAATCTAAAATATAAATTTTATCAAAACACTCTAAGAGGGATTTTCTCATTTGTCTATGAATGATACCATCTATAAAAGAGTTGTTAGAGATATAGGTAAGTATTCCCTCTCCATTTTTCTCTATATAGTGTTGTCCATATCTGATAAACTTGATATAATCATCAGATAATGGTTGTATATTTCTCTCATTCAAATCTTTTTTATAATCTTTTACGAGATTTTGTATCCAGTCACCCTTATTTGAGCTACTCACGGCATACGGTGGATTACCCATCACAATCATAATAGGGGCTTCGTGCTTGACCTTGTTTGCTTCTATAGATTCTTTGGCAAACCATTGAAAAAGGGTATTTTGGGTTACGGTGGCTTCTTCTAGGGAGTTGGTGAGAAATATATTAAATCGTTTTTGATTGATAGGCTTATATCCAGTTTCCAAAAGGAGTAAATCTAGCTTTAGATGAGCCATTGCATACGATGCCATAAGTAACTCAAAGCCGTTTAATCTTGGTATAAGATGCTCTTCTACATAGGCACTCCAGCTACCACCCCAAAAATTCTTTTTAATCAGTTTGATAGTCTCTGCCAAAAATGTACCCGTTCCAGTCGCAGGGTCTAAGACTTGTACCCTATGGACTTCTTTGGTTATATTTTGGTCTTTTTTCATTGAGCCGTCTTTGTTGTAGAGTACGCTTCTGCTCTTTGCCTTGATGGTGATTTTACTCTCATCTACCAAACCATCTTCTATGCCAAACTCAACTTTAAGCACCTCATCACAAGCCCTTACTATGAAGCTCACAACGGCTTGTGGTGTGTACCATACTCCTCTACTTTTTCTTAGCTTGGGATTATATTCACCTAAAAATGTTTCATAAAAGTGTATGATAGCATCTTCTTGTCCACTCTTTTTACCAAATCCATTGAGTAGCTGTGATATATCTGTGGCCAAAAATATTTCTGCTAGTGAGTCAATAATCCATATCAATCTATCATCACAATCAACACCAGAGATATAAGAGAAGAGACCTTGTAAAAAAGGATTGGTTTTAGGAATAAGAAAAACAGCTTCTTGCCTACTAAAAGTATCTAGGGTCTTATCGTGTAATCGTGCTACAAACATACCATAGGCTATCGTTTGAGCATATACATCTGCAAAGGCTTGAGGTGTGATGTCGTGTATGAGGTTGTCTTTAAATATCTCCATTTGATTTTTGAGTGATATATCAGCTTCATTCTCTTCATCATCGCTTAGTATGGCTTTGGTGAGTACATCTTCTAGGAGTCGTGCTTTACCTGCCATAAGTTTGGCTAGATTGAGGGGGGAGGTGATACTTTGAGATACAAAAGAGGTAAAATCTTTGATGTGATTAACAAAGAGTTGAAAATTCTCTTTTTTGGGAATAATCGTATTATCTTCTATAGTGGCTATGGCTATCTTGTGGGTGAATTTTCCATTTTTATAAAACCAAAAGTTTAGATAATCCGTAATGATGAGGTTTGGAAGTGCATTTTTATATCTATCAAATTGTTCTTTATTTTTCTTTTTACCCTCTAAATCATCTGCACCAATATCTTTGGCTTCTATATATCCTAATGCTATATTGTTTTTGGTGATGCTATAATCAGGTGCACCCACATTGGTAATTCTAGCAGGTTCATTGGTCACGATAATATCATCATCATTTATAATATGATTGAGAAGTGTTTGTAAATCACCTCTATAACTGTGTTCTGTGGCATTTCCTGTAGCCAATAATCTATTAGCATTTCGTAGATATGTTTCTATAGTTTGCATTATATAATCTTTGTATTTTTTGTTATTATATCTCTTTCTTACTCTTATCAAAGTATATTTACCCAGAATACCATAAAGTACCAAGTAAAGAAGAATTTTTAACTTAAAATCCAACTAATATATTTTCTCTTTTTTATAGGAGTTTTTTTGAGTGCTTTGAATACTTTATCTATCGCCGTATGGTGAATAGCCACATAAGATTTGGTTTGAGTAATATTTATTTTACCTATATGAGCGTGTTCTATGCCTATCTCTTTGCATAGAGTTCCTAATATATCTCCTGCTCTTAGTTTACTCTTTTTACCACCATTGATACATAAAGTATCGTAATCTGATACCATTCTAAACTTACTATCTACTCGCAGATTTTCGTGCTTCTCTTCTTTGGCTTTTACTCGGATATAGTCACACTTTTGACTATCTTTATTACTATATAATGATATGGCAATACCAGAAGCATCAGACCTACCTGTTCGCCCTATTCTATGAGTATAGACCTCTGTATCAAAGGGTAAATCATAATTGATAACCAACTCAATATTTTTGATGTCTAGCCCTCTTGAAGCTACATCTGTGGCTACCATTATTTTTCGTGAACCGTTGGAGAATGCTACTACTGATTCATCTCTCTCTCTTTGCTCTAAGTCTCCGTGAATATCTATAACAGAGTGTCCTGCTTCAAAGAGTCTCTTAGTAAGAGCGATACACTCTAGCTTAGTGTTACAAAAGATAAGAAGTTTTTCAGGCTTATATGAGCCTATTATCGCACTTAAAGATTTACTTTTATCTTCTGTTTGATATAGTATCTCTTCTATTTGGGTACTCTCTATTTGTGTATCGACTTTAATCACCAATGGCTGTTTAAGTAGAGCTTTTGCTAGTTTTTCTATCTCTGGGGCAAATGTTGCTGAGAATAGAAGTGTCTGTTTACCTCGTGGCATATTTGAACCGATTTTTACTATCTCATCGTGAAAACCCATATCCAACATTCTATCAGCTTCATCAAGTACAAGTGTCTTGATACTCTCCAATGTCAGTGTCTCTTTGGCTAAGTGGTCTTGTATTCTCCCTGGAGTTCCGATAAGAATATGTGCACCTTTTGCCAACGAGTCTGCTTGTGGACGAAGAGGTACTCCACCATAGAGTGTGAGGATTTTAAGGTTTGGTTTATAAGCACACACTTTACGAAGCTCTATTGCTATCTGTTCTGCTAGTTCTCTTGTTGGGGTTATGATGATTGTTTGGGGGCTGTTTTTCTCTATATTTGTACGAATTATACATGGCAGTCCAAAAGCTAAAGTTTTACCTGAGCCTGTTTTCGATTGTGCCAATATATCGCGTCCATCCAAGATAGGCTCAATAGCCTTCTCTTGAATATCTCGCATTGTATCAAATTTGAGTATATTGAGTCTATCCAAAAGAGCTTGTGGAAACTCCTCTATACTATCAAATTTGTGCATATTATTTAACTTTGAATGTTGATTCTTGTATAATTACTTTATAGAAATAACCAAATCCAAAATCTTTATCCACAACTACTTTACCAGTAGCAACTACTTTGTCACCTACTTTGATTGTTGCATGTTTTGCTGTAAATACCAAATCATCTGATTTAAGTCTATCATATTCACCATATCCTAAGTGTACCCAATCCATTTTCATAATATTAGAAGATATTTTAAATACATTAGCCTCTAAATTTATAGTCTGACCAGATAACTCTTTTCTCCACATTTTGATTTCAGATACAGTATAAGAGTCTTTTTTAACAAAAGGTTTCATTTCTGTTATCTTTTTCTCTGCTGACATACCTATTCCCATATTTTCAGGAGAGTCTTTCAAATCAACAACATCACCCATCTTTTTTGCTTTTGTTAATCTCTCTGGAAGTTTAACACTTGAAGCAAAAATCATCTGTTTGAAGTCTCTTTTTAAAATATTACTTCTAAAAGGAGACATAATAGCTTGTTTGTCATATCCTATTTTATCTCCGACGATAACATCTGCTTTATAGATAGAAATCCATAACTCTGTTCCATTTTCATCTACTTTGGCATATAGATACTCATTAGCATCTTCTATCTGTTTGATTATCCCATAATATATTTTAACCGATGAGTTAGTAGATGCTGTATTGGTTGATGGAGCTGATGCGTGAGGATTGGCATATATCGCTGTTGAGAGTAGAGTTGTTAGTACAAGTGCTAGTAGTTTCATTATCTTTCCTGTTAGTTGTGGATTGGTAATTACGGAAAATCTCCTCCCCAATAGACTATAAGAGGAGATTAAGTAGCAGAGCTTATGCTTGTGATTTTTTATAGTCTAAAATCATTTTATAAGCTTCATCTTTTAGTCGAAGCTTCTCTTTTTTGAGAATTTCAAGCTCTACATCAGTCAAAATAAGACGGTCAGACTCAGCATCTTCTATCTTTTTATCAAGTTCATTGTGCTTTTCAAAAATCTTAGCAAAGTGTGCATTGCTTATTTTCAGGTCGTGTATCTCACTCTTGTATTCATGTAACATATTTGTTCCTAGTATTTTAGATGTGTAATTATAACACTTTTTGCTTATGTGTAAACTCTATAATATTAAAGCCTCTTTTAAAACTTAAAATGTTACTTTATGAGTTATTAAAGTTGGTTGATTATAAAAATTAAATATTAAGGTATCTCTATGAATTGGTTGGCACATATATTTTTATCAGAGCAGAAGATTGATTTTCAACTTGGTAACTTTTTGGCTGACCCACTCAAAGGGAGACTTTGGCAAGGAGCAAGTGAGGAGTTTGAAAGAGGTATGGAGAGTCATAAACGCATAGATGCCTACACAGATTCTCACAAGATAGTATCTCTAAGCAAATCAAGATTAAGAAAAAAGGGTCTCTTAAAACCTGTAATAATAGACCTCACTTATGACTATCTCTTGAGCAAAAACTGGAATTTATTCTCCAATATCTCCAAAGATGAATTTTTAAAACAATTTAACGCTAATGCCAAAACAAGAGCATATAGCCTACCTCCTAGACCTCTGGAATTGGTATTAAATCTCGTAGAAGCAGATAGACTCAATAGATACAACAGCCTAGAGCAACTCAAAATATCTTTTGAGAGGATAGACACACGATTATCAAGTAGATTATTAGCCAAAGAGAATGCTGTTGGTTATTTTGATAAAGTTGAAGAGATTATAGATGATATAGAAGAGGATTTCTTGATATTTTTCCCTCAACTATGTCAGCATACAAAACAAGAGTTGCATAATGAATATATTTCTCATTGGAGAGGGTGAAAGTTTTCTATGCAAAAAAAAACATTTGTCATTGGTGATATTCATGGTTGTTATCATACTCTAATGGCATTAATCGCAAAGTTACCAAAAGATGCCCGTCTTATATTTGTAGGTGACTTATGTGATAGAGGGAACTACTCTAAAGAAGTGATAGAGTTTATATCTTCTAATAATTATGAATGTGTATTGGGCAATCATGATTACTATATGCTAAGGTATATCTATGATACATTAGATGGGAAAAGGAATATGTGGAACTCGTATGAAAATATGGGACATGATACTACGCTTAGCAGTTATGCAAATGACCGAGAAAGTTTAGATAAACATATTTTATGGATAAGTACATTACCTCAATATATCCAAATAGATGAGTATTTTATTACTCATGCTTTTGCTTTACCTTATTATCAACGAAGAGACAACCATAAGTTTAAAGAGGCACTTATGATAAATCGTCTAAATGCTCCACTAAGATGGAAAGCTAATTGGGAAAAGGATTGGAAGCAATACCCCATTATCAATATTTTTGGACATGATGATGCTGATGAAGTACAGATAGGAGATAATTATTATGGTATTGATACAGCTTGTGTTTATGGTGGAAAGCTCACAGCTATTGAGCTAGGGACTATGAAGCTTTATCAACAAAAACTTCTAAAGAGAGATATAAATAAAAGCTCTAACTCTTTTATAAAAAGGTTTTTATCATTGTCTTTTCCGACGACGATAACTAAGAGCTTCTAATATATCCATCTTTTCTATATCTTTATGACTACTTAGGTCTGATATGGTTCTAGCTACCTTTTTGATAGAGGCTATACCTCTGTGTGATAGACCGAACTTTCCTATAGCACTTACTAAGATATTTTCAGCATCAGGGCTTAATATACAGTATCTTTCTACTTCCTCTTCTGTTAGTTTGCCGTTTAGTCTCTCTTGGTTTCTGTTTTTTTGTCTTTTAAATGCTTCTATGACCATCTCGTGCATCTGTTTTGATGTGATGTCACCTTTGTCACTGCTACTAATCTCTTGCATCACCACAAATAAATCTATCCTATCCAAAAATGGGTCAGATAATTTGTTTTGGTATCCTTTTATCTCTCTTTGAGTACATCTACAAGATTGTACTTTTGATAATAGATTACCACAAGGACAAGGATTTTGGGCAGAGACAAACATAATATCAGCCTCATACTCTATCTTGGCATTAACTCTTGCGATATGAACTTTCCTATCTTGAAGTGGCTCTCTAAGTGCTTCAAGTATCGGTTTGGGAAAGTGTGGAAGTTCATCAAAAAAGAGTATCCCTTTGTGAGCTAGTGCCACCTCCCCAATTCGTGCTATAGATGAACCACCACCAAATATAGATGCAGAAGTAGCCGTATGATGAGGCGAACGGATAGGACGAATAGCAGAAAAATCGGGGATTGTACCATCTAAAAACTGATGTTTGGCGATAGATAACATCTCCTCTTCAAAGAGTGGAGGAAGTATATCTTTTATCCTCTTAGCTATCATACTTTTCCCACATCCAGGGTTGCCCTCCATCAAAAAGTTGTGCATACCAGCAGCAGCGATAAGTGAGGCTCTTTTGGCTACACTCTGCCCCTTGACATCAGCAAAATTACTCTCATAACTCTTCTCAAAATAGTAATCTCTCTCTCCTATCCGAAAGCTCTCAGAGTCATAAGAAAACCTTTGAATATTGGGAGTGAAATCACCACTTTTAAGTATTTCTATAGCCTTTTTTAGATTATCTACAGCGATAAAATCAACTCCTGAGATATGACTAAGATAGTGTATCGCTTCTTTGGGAACTATCGCTTTTTGGATAAATCCTTGCTCTTTAAGTGATAAAATCAGAGGGAAAAGCATTGAGCTTGTTTTGATTTTGCCATCAAGTCCCAACTCTCCAAAGACAAAAAGCCCATCTTGATTGATAACAGTTTGATTCATAGCAATAAGCAGAGCCATAGCCAAATCAAGATGAGTCCCAGATTTTTTGAGGTCAGATGGGCTTAGATTGATAGTGATTTTCAAAGGAGGGAATATAAAATCATTGGTGAGAAGAGCCGATTTGGTTCTCTCTTTTGCCTCTTGAATATCACTACTAGCCAAACCCACCACAGAAAAGGTAGGAAGTCCTTTGGTAAAAGTAGCTTCTATCTCTATTACTTTTGCATTCACACCCTCTAGTGTCGCACAGGTGAGGTGATTGACTATATTTGCTTGTTTTGGTTTTATTTTTATAGGTTCTTCATTCATAGCTATATTATCCTCTAACTTTATAAAAGGGAGGTTAAATTGTTAGAATAAATATAGTTCTAAAATATTATTTAAAATATAAGGAGGTTTCTAATGAAAGTATCTAAAAAATAGAAAGCCAAAACGAGGCTTAACTTGAACTTTATCTTGCTGATAGAGTTTATTCAGGCTATATTTGATTTGGCTTTTTACTCATCTTCATAAATAATCGTCGATAGGTATGGACTCCTAAAAGAAGTAGAAGTATCATAAAGAGACTTGGCTCACTCATTCGTCTTGTGGTTGTGGTTGCATCTGCTAAGTCTAGGCTACTATCACCACTCATTACCTCTTTTTGTTTTGCAAGTATCATATTCTCTTGAGCTTTATTTTCAACTACTATAAATGAACTAAAGAGAGTTAAGATATGGCTATTAAAGCTATGTTTTACTATATTCCTCCACTCTTTATTACTATTTTGTGACTCTATATAATAAGCATTTTGAAGATTTTGTAATATCATTGCACCTTTGAAGCTTTTTGGTTCTACACTATTTATCTCCTGCAAATTTGGATTAAAGAGCAAGGTTGATTGATTGTTGTCAGCTAGATAGTGATTTTGATATTTTAGTGCCTTGATGTTAGCTCTAAAATCCTTAATCGTATCAAGAGCTTTTTTGGGATTATCAAATGAGTAGTGTAGTATCTTCCCATTATTTAATTGATAAAAGTAGGGATGTAATGAGTAGAGAGTTCTAAACTGACTCAAACTCTTATCAACAATAACACCATCTTCATCATTAGTTAGATAGATAATCAGAGGATAGCCTCTACTCTTATTTTTATTGTAGTCATAGAGTATCTCTTTGATTGCACGATTTAGATAAAAGCCTTTATTCTTATATCTATTATCTAGTTCAATAGGATTGTACTCTTTTGTAAAAGTATCTGTAAGAGTAATTTTAAAGCTATTAGATGAGATATTATGCTCTGTTGTAAAGCTCTCTATCTGTTTTATCAAATCCCGATATGATTTTGAGCTATCTACTACAAAGTGATAATAGGTAGGCAAATCTACTTTGGGTAGTGTTGATTTGATTTGTTTGGAGATATAAGATATTTTATTATGTGTTAAAACTTTATCAAGCTCTTTTGCTTGAAGCTTTATGAGATGAGAGTCTATACTAAAAGAGATGGGCTCAGTATGGATAATCTCAAAACCACTCTTTCGTACCTCGTTGGGTGAGAATGGAAATACTTTAAAGACAATACTACCAGATTGGTCATAGTGAAGAATACCAGGGTCTTTTTGGCTTTTGGTAATTTGGTTATAGACCCACATAGCACTCTTTTTGTCAGTGAGCAGACCATATTTGCGTTTTTCCTTGACATCAAGATAATAGTCACTAATATATGCTCCATTAGGCAGTCTGAATGTTGTGATATACTCTTGAAATCTACCACTCTCTTTATGGTTTTTAAAGCTAAAATGTATAAAACTCCGATAGGTTTTGGTTTGAGCATTAAACGAAGTATTTATATCAATATCTTCTATGCTTACATTATTATTTGAGAGATTTTGTATTTGCCTTATGTGATTTTGATTACCCCAAAAGATATTTTCTATAGTGTGAACCTTTATATCTGAGAGTGTAAGATTATCAAGTACCACATAGTTAAAGAGTGAACTTAAAAATGGTATCTCTCTCTCTCCTCTACGAAAATTCATACTTTTATGTGATTTAACGCTCTCTAAAGTCTTTTTAAGAGATTCTAAATCAATATCATAATGCTTTTTTTCATAGTTAGGTTTGTAGATATAATCAATAGCACTAAAAAGTACCTTTTTATCATTCAAATAATTGATATATATAAAAGAAGGTATCATTAGTAAAGCGATGAAAAAAGTAACTACTAAAATATTTTGATTAAAGTTTGAACGAAGATAATTAAAGTCCTCTACAAGGATGTAGATATGAACCAAAGTTACGATAATAGGAGTGAGTATTAATATCCCAACGAATAAGAAAAAGAGAGCCAATACCCCCAAAGGAACAAAAGGTACAAAGACAAAGAAGAAATAGAGTGTATAGGCAAATGTAAAGCTTCTAGCAAAAAATAGAACTAATCTATATGTAAAGTTAGATAGATTGGGAAGCATTAAGAAAAAAGCATTTACAACAGTTAAGATATAAAACCATATACTGCTAAAATCTCCAAACATAGAACTCTCATTTAAATTAAGTCCTACTATGGGTAAAATAAGTGTAATGATAGGAAATAGAATAATTTTTAATTTTTGAAAAAAATTATCTCTTTTTCTAAAAAATAGATAGAACCACTTAAGCAGTGAAAAGAGAAAAACTACTCCTACAGTCACTGAAATAATAGCTATAAAATGTTCTATAAGCCTACTATGATACCCTCTAAATAGTGGTATAATAAGCATAAAAAATAGATACCAACCTATCGGAATAGTAATACTTATAATCAAATATTTAGTAAAACTTTTTTCATCATCTATATTATATGATACAAGCATAAAGAGTGCATAGAGAATTGAGGGCATCAAAAATGAAAAGATATATAGCTCACTATTAGAAGACATCATCCAAAAAGGAATACTCCTAGGAAAAATTGCATCATAAGAGTAGAGTAGCAAATAGATATAGACAATAGAGATTACCAATAAAATAAAAGCAAACTTATAACTAATTAACTCTTTTTTGATAATCAGATAGAGTGCGTAGATAAAACTACCAAGCATCATAACAATCGTTAGAGAGATAAAAATATAAAAATTATCTATATTAGATGATGATAGTAGAGGCTCTACAATAGAGAAACTCTGAGAAAATATAAAAATATATATTAAGAGTGGGAGTGTATTTATAGCAATTAGAAGTTTGGGGTTTAAAAGTATTTTATTCATTTGTTATCCTTTTATTATTAAATATTTTATCCAAAAAAAGATAAGATAAGACTAATAAAAAGAGATATACAAAACCTCCTAAAAGCTCATGAAAAAATGCACTATCAATAAAATCAAAATAAAATTTGAGAGGCTCAATATAGAGTGTAATAATAATCCTAGAAAATGTAGCAAATATAGTTAAAAAATAGCCCAAAAGTATCGCCACAAAAATAGCTATAATCTTTTTCCAAACTCTATCTAAATAGGTAAACCCAACAAAAGCAAAGAGAGAGAAAGATAAAATAAAAAAATTAACTCCTGCACACGATTTATCTATAGTAATATTAAGCAATTCAAAAAAATATCCATTATCTGTATAGAGAGCCGTTGCAGAGGTGAATATCTCTACTAAAAACTTAGTAGGAATAAGCAAAAAGAGTAAATCATCATTGGTAGCAACGATATTGTAGAGTTTGAGCCATATAATAAGTAGCACTGTAAAAAGTGTCAAAAATATATTAGATGGTGTCAATACAAATCCTTCTGTTTTTACTATAATTGTGTTATACACTAAAAGAGTTTATTTGTCAATAGGAAATTATCAAAGGTCTATACAATTTTCAATCCTTAATCGCACACCTGTATCATCTCTAAATTTTTCCATTCTACTCTTTTGAGATGAACGAAAATTAGGATGTTGAATATTTGCGATATAAGCTACTTTCTTTGTATTATTAAATAATAGATAATTATTTTTAAAATGATTAATAGTAATTCTTAATTGTGACTCAGCTTTTTCAATCCATTTAAAAGCTCGTCCACCTCTATCTTTTAACTCAACAAAAATAATATTATCCTGATACTTTAACATCGCATCACATCTACTATCTAATTCACCATTTTCTTTTCTAATATCTAAACAAGCATCTACAGCAATAAAAGTTACTTCATAAATATTTGGATTATTTACGATGGCAATCCACTTAGACTCATCAATTATATCCGTATATGCTGGTGCTATAGAAGGAGGTGGGTCATCACATAACCCAAATTTAGAATCACTAATTGTATTAGAACAAGTAGGTGTAAAGAAATCAATCGGCATATAATTCATCTTCAATATCCAATAGTTGATTAAAATCATCATTTGTCTCTTCAAGAAACATATTAAGATAATTTTCATCTGAGGGTAGATTATTATATGTTGATAATATTTCAATACTACCATCAGTTTTTAACTCATAAATAATAGTATCATCTCCGTTAATACAAGATTTAATCGGTAGAATAGTTTCTAATTTTGATTTTAATTTTTCATTTGTTGCTATTTTATTTAAGATACTATCTCCTTTAATAGCTAAAGTAAGATAATTAATGATGTAAGGACTATGTGTTGTCAAAAGAAGTTTATTACCCTTTGAAATATTTGCAAATTCAAGTAATGAATATAATAATTGTTTCTGTGATTCTGGAAATAAATTTTGCTCCATCTCTTCTACTATATTAATAAAACAAGCATTCTTAAAACTTGAAGATAACAGTTCAAGTGAAGCTTCTTTTAGCTCATCTGATAATTTATCATTTTTTAATATCTTTTTGACTTCTCTTTTAAGCTTAGTATGCTCTTCTACACTCAACATTTTTTTTCCATTATCACTTTCTTTATTAATAGATTGAGATAAAAATTTTGAAACCAAATAAATGGGTAATAAAGATTGTATCCCACTTGATGCTTCTGAGAGTTTAATTTTATAATCTATACCTTTGATATAAGATATTTTATTTTGTTTCTGAAATTCAAAAGAGATATTATTTATAGGTAATGTAATAGCTGTAGAGTTATATTTTTTAGATTTTTCAAACTCTTCTAAAAAGGTATAAAGATGTAATGGTAATTGCTTTAATTTTTCTGGATTATCCACTAAGCTTAAAAAATTGCGTTCAGCTGGTATATACATAATTTTAGGTGCTAAATATTTATTTTTATTTTTAATAATAGATATTTTTTCATTAACATATTCAAAAGTATAACTATCTCCTAAATATTTAATATATGTATTTTTATTAAAATATGTTTTTAAACCTTGATAGGCACAAAATTTATTAATAAATCTATTATAACCTATAATATCACTTTCTTTTATATCTTCTCTATATAAAGCTTTTTCAAGCCAAGTTAAAGTAGAATATATTTTAACTATTGTACTTTTACCTGTTGCTTGATAACCAATAAAAACTGTTACTTTTTTTATATCAATAAATCCATCATTTTTAGTTAAACCTTCTTTAATGGGACCAAAATTCTTTATTTTTATTTTTGACATATAATACTCTATTTCACCATCTCAATAGCTCTCTCTATACGAGAAATAATCTCGTCTACTCCCAAAATAGACATAATCTCATCAAGCCCTGAGCCTGTCATACTACCCAATAGACTTACTCTAAGAGGCATACCTATCTTTCCAAATCCTATCTCTTGCTCTTGGACTATCTTAGCCATTACACTATGATATGCCTCTTTTGTAGTGGGGTCTGCCAATACAAGCATATCAGCAAATTTAGATAATATACTCTTTGCTTCACCCTTAAATGCTTTTTTGGTTGATTTTGCATCATACTCTGTTGGTGCTATTGTGATGAGCTTAATCTGTTGGGCTAATTCTACTAGAGTTTTACCTCTCTCTTTTGTTGCCGTTAATATCTCTGATGCTTTTGGATTATCTCTCAAATCTACATCAAAATCTAATAAAAGCTCTATAAGTTTATCATCAGAGCTATTTTTGATATAGTGAGCATTAAGCCACAATAACTTATCAAGATTATAATTTGATGATGATTTGTTGATGTCCTTTGCATCAAAAAGAGCTATCATCTCATCTATACTAAATATCTCTTGGTCTCCATGACTCCACCCTAATCTTATCAAAAAGTTTAACATAGCTTCAGGTAGATAACCCATAGTTTTATAATCCATAACATCAGTAGCACCATCTCTTTTAGATAATTTTTTGCCCTCTTCATTGTTTATCATAGCTACATGATAGAAGTTGGGTATCTTAAAGCCCAAAGCGTTATATACTACTAACTGTTTGGGTGTATTATATAGGTGGTCATCTCCACGGATAACATCAGTAAGACCCATAAGAGCATCATCTATAGCCACTACGAAGTTATAAGTAGGAGAGCCATCATCTCTAGCGATAACAAAATCATCTACCTCACTTGCTGAGATATTTATCTCCCCTTTAACGCCATCTGTGAAAGTTATCATACCCTCTTGTTGTGCTTTGATACGGATTACAGGCTTTACGCCCTCAGGAGGTGTGCCATCAAAATCACGGTATCGTCCATCATAATGAGTTCTCTCACCATTTGCCATCTGCTCTTCTCGTAAAACAGTAAGCTCCTCTCTACTCATATAACACTTATAAGCTTTGCCCTCATCAAGGAGTTGATTAATATATTTTGTATAGAGTTCTAATCTTTTAGATTGATAAACAACTTCACCATCTTGACTCATACCTACCCACGCAAAAGCTTCCAAAATAGCATCTTTGGCACTTTCTGAGTTTCTAGCCATATCTGTATCTTCTATACGCAAAAGAAACTCTCCTTTATTATGTTTGG
The DNA here is from genome assembly GCA_045267865.1 of Sulfurovum sp. Lineage (GTDB taxonomy): Bacteria > Campylobacterota > Campylobacteria > Campylobacterales > Sulfurovaceae > Sulfurovum. The sequence goes on from JASFZJ010000070.1 coordinate 19,266, forward strand.
CCATAAGCCATGAAAAGAGAGCAGTACGAAGACCACCTATATGCAAATATCCAGTAGGAGAGGGAGCAAAACGAGTAACTGTCATAATAAAACCTTAAATAAATTGATAAAGAATTATATCAAATATGTGGTTAATAAAATAATAATTATTATTTATTTATAACTGAACTCTCTCTATTGGCTCTACTACTCCACTTATACACTTCATCTTTTTGAATATGTGAGTAGTATAATTTACCTGAGTTTCTCCATGGGTCTATTATTATACCTTCTTCTATTTTATCACCTTTGGATATAACTACTATTGCGTTATGTTCACTCCAATATTCACCGATATTTGCACCTACTAGATGAAACTCAAATAATGGGTAGTTTTGAGCTTTAAAATGTCTAAAGAGTGCGTCGCTCCAGTGGTAACATAAGCCCTTTTTTCTGATACCTGTATTTACCAAAAAGTTGTGCCATAGAGGAGGTGATACTAGCTCAAACTCTTTTGTAAGTTGTGAGGTTTGATAATAAATATCTCTTGCTAATCTTTGGGCTTCTTGTTTGGAATTAGTGGGGTTGATTGAATATAGAAGTATTGTGAGTCTATCTATATCATTATTGGGTATAGAAGGAGTTTTGACACTACATCCCAATAGAAATAAGCTACTTAACAGCAGTAGAAATTTAAAAAATTGCACTAATATATTGACTTGATAGATAGCTTCCCATACCTACCATAATGATAGAGATAATAACGCTATAAATAATTACTAGTTTTGGATTTTTAGAGAGGATATATCCAGCGATAAAACCTACAATTAAGCCTCCAATATGGGCACTCATATCTATAGAGGGGATAGCCAATCCTATAATGAGATTGAGTCCGATAATAGCAGAGAAGTTTTTGATAAAGGCTTTTGAGTTGTCATTGATATAAGCTCTATTGGCTATAAAAAACCCTGCTAATGCCCCAAATACTCCAAATATAGCCCCCGATGCTCCGATACCTATTGAATTATCGTGCATATATAAAGAGACTAATCCACCCACAAACCCTGAAGAGATATAGATAACTAGATAAGATACTTTGGTAAAATATATCTCTACACCTTTGCCGATAATATATAGAGAGAACATATTCATCACAATATGCATCATACCACCGTGTAGAAACATCGCTGTAAAGAGTCGCCACCACTCATTTTGAGTAATCACGACAGGGGCATACAATGCACCCATATCAAATAGCACTCTACTATCCATATCCATTAAGTCCATACTAAATAAAGCAGAGAAAATATATACGATTATATTTATAATGATAATAGAGTAAGTGACTCTATATTTAAGTATATCTTCTCTCATAAACTATTCAGAGATAGCCTCTGCAAAAACGATACCATCAATACCTCTTCTTGCAATTTTACTCATATCTTTTTCTGTGTATATGAGTACCAAAATTTGTGTATCAAAGAGATACTCTTGTGCGATAGGCTGAATCATCAAAGCATCATCCTCTTGACATATTATATACTTTGCACCCAACGCATTTGAGAGAAGTGCATCATCAAGAGTATTAACTACAACTGCAAACTCTATACTATTAGTTTGACAATACTCTGCGTGTTTATGACTATCAACCAAAGGCTCTAATAGTGCAATACTCTTTGGTTGACTCTTTTGAATATCCTCTATAGAGAAGACTTTACAAAAATGATTACTTTTTATCCATGGGTGTCCAATAATTATCATAATAATTCCTTTTAGTTTACTTTAAACACTCTTTTGAGCAGTAGTATTTACCGTGAGATATTATACTATCTTTTTCTGTTGCGTAAGTGTAACAAGTTGTACACTCTATTAATGCTTCATCATAGTTCTCTCTATCTTGATTATTATTAGTTATTTGTGGAAATTTACCACCAAGTAACTTATATATTACAAATCCTACAACGGCTAATATTATCAGTTTAAAAATCATTTTTGACTCTTTATATAGAGGTAATTCCTCTGATTTTTTTGTACTATATCATAAATTAACTGATTTTGTACATCTTTCATCTCATCAAATATATGAGAACCTTTATAAAATAGATATTGTGTAGCCTCATCACTCACTTTAGATGTTAAATCAAGTAGTAATTTGGTATTAGTTACAGCTCGTGAGCTTATCATCTCAAACGGCTTATAGTCTATATTTTCTACTCTCTTGCTCTCCACTGTAACATTATCCAAAGCCAAATCCATAGCAGAGTATTTCAAAAATGCAACTCGTTTTTTGAGTGGTTCTGATAATACTACTTGGGTATCAGGTAATGCAATAGCCAAAACTAAACCAGGAAAACCTGCTCCTGTGCCTACATCAAGAAGAGTTTTGGGTATTTTTATAAATGTTAGAGGGTAGAGAGAATCTATGATATTGAGATATATGGCATCTATATTTTTTGCACCTGTTAGGTTATGTATCTTATTCCACTCATTCAAAGTAGAAGCAAAATTTTCTAACTTAACTATTATATCTTTATCTAAAACCATCTTCTCGTTGTCTAAATATTGTGCTAAATTCACTTCTCAATCTCCAATAATTGGCTCTCTACGAGTCTCTCTATAAATATAAATAGGTCTGTTTGTAATCTATCAGGTTCTACTTCATACTCATCTAAAAGTTTCGCTAGTATATCTTTTAAAACTCTTTTTTGTTCTATAGTCTGCCACATTACACTTCCCATACTATCAAGCCCAAAGTAGTTTTGGGTGATAGTGTCCAAAATCACCATCTCATCATCTACACACTCAGCAAATACTCTTTTTGCTATTTTGATTTTGAGGTTTAGGTTCATTTTGGGTTTCTAATTTTGTACCTAATCATATAAAAAAGAGTAATAAATCCTATAGATATAAGAGCAATAAGTGTAGCACTTTGAAGGTATTGGGATACCATCTCTTCATTTGAGCCTAAGAAATAGCCTAAAAGTGTCAAAACAGTTACCCAAATACCAGCACCTAGTCCAGAATAGATAATAAATTTACCAATATTCATCCTTGCCAATCCAGCAGGGAGAGAGATAAGTTGTCGTATCCCAGGGATAAGTCGTCCATTAAATGTGGATAACTCTCCGTGTTTGATAAAAAATTTCTCTAGTTTATTAAGAGTCTCCTCTTTAATGAAAAAATATTTTCCATAACGGATTATAAACACTCTCCCAAACTTCATAGCCAAATAGTAGTTAAATAATGCTCCTGTGATAGAGCCTAATATTCCCATAGCTATAACCATATAAATATTCATCTCACCTTGATATGCCAAATATCCAGCAGGTATCATAATAATTTCACTAGGAAATGGGAAAAAGGTACTCTCTAAAAACATCAAGGCAAAAATACCCCAATAGCCCATATCACCGATATAAGATACTATAGTTTGTGCTATTTCGTGTATCATAATCTAATGCTTACTCACTATATGCACCTACACTTGTAAGTCTCTCATATCTTTTGTCCAACATTTCATCAACAGATAAAGCTCTTATCTCTTTTAAATTATCAAGGAAATATTTTTTGAGTACAGCTCCTGCACTCTCTTTATCTCTATGTGCTCCAATAAGAGGCTCATCAAGTATATCATTTATGAGTTTATGTTCAAGCAAATCATCAGGAGTGATTTTGAGTGCTTTTGTAGCAGTCTCTACTTTTGTTGGGTCATTCCATAATATCGCCGAACACCCCTCAGGAGAGATAACAGCAAACACAGAGTAACGCATCATAGCAAGTCTATCAGCCACACCAATAGCTAACGCACCACCACTTCCACCCTCACCAATTACCACAGATATAAGTGGAACTCTAACAGAGGCAAACTCAAAAAGATTTTTGGCAATCGCTTCACTCTGTCCTCTCTCTTCTGCACCTAACCCTGGGTATGCCCCTGGAGTATCTATGAGCATAAGTACAGGTATATCAAACTTCTCTGCCATCTTTACAGCACGAAGAGCTTTCCTATATCCCTCAGGGTTTGGCATACCAAAGTTTCTTTTGATTTTATTCTTAACTCCACGCCCTTTTTGTTCACCAATAAGCATACATTTATGACCATCTATCCAACCTATATAACATAGTATAGCAGGGTCATCACGAAATGCTCTATCACCGTGTATTTCATACGCATCATCAAGAAGCATTTTTATATAATCTAGTGAATATGGTCTATCAGGGTGTCTAGCCAATCTAAGTTTTTGAAAATCACTCAATGAGCCAAATGTCTTCTCTACCTCTTTTGATAGCTCCTCTTGATAGCGATTTACAGCTTCTAAATTAGCTATGGCATGAGCTGACACAATCTCTTCTTGTATCTTCTCTATTTTACTCTCAAAGTCTAAATAAGTTGCCATATCAATCCTTATAGTTTTTTAAAAATAACAACACCATTTGTGCCACCAAAGCCAAATGAGTTACTCATAACTACTTTTAAATCTGCTTTTCTTGAGACATTTGGAACATAATCTAAATCACAATTTTCATCAGGAGTAGTATAGTTAATTGTTGGTGGTAAAACGCCATCTCTCATAGCCATAAGACATACAACAGCTTCAATAGCACCAGCAGCACCCAAGCAGTGACCAATTTGTCCTTTGATTGAACTCATTGGAGGACAATTTTCAGCCCCACCCATAAGCTCTTTTAATGCTGCTGTCTCATTTTTATCATTAACAGGTGTTGATGTGCCGTGAGCATTTACATAGTCTATCTTTGGCTCACATGCCATCTTATAAGCACCTTTCATAGCTCGTAGAGGTCCATCCATGGTAGGAGTAGTGATATGATTAGCATCACCACTCTCTCCAAATCCGATAATCTCACCATAGATAGTAGCACCTCTAGCGATAGCATCATCATAAGATTCCAATACCAATGCACCAGCACCCTCACCCATTACAAATCCATCTCTATCTTTATCAAATGGACGAGAAGATGTTTGTGGGTCATCATTACGAGTTGATAGTGCTTTCATAGCTGCAAATCCACCAATACCTACAGGACATATAGCAGACTCTGCACCCACTACCAACATCTTATCAGCCGTTCCAACTATAATAGATTTCGCTGCTTCACCGATAGCATGAGTTCCTGCTGCACACGCAGTTACAGAAGCTAAGTTTGGACCTTTAAGTCCTTGATAGATAGAGATAAATCCACCTAACATATTAACAAGTGATGAGGGGATAAAAAATGGTGATATTCTCCTAGGACCTCTATTCGCACATACTACAGAGTTTTTCTCTATATTTGGCAAACCACCGATACCTGAAGCACTAGCTACTCCAAATCTATCCATATCAACATCATCACCAAACTTCGCATCAGCTATCGCTTCTTGTGCTGCGTGCAGTCCCAATTGAATAAATCTATCTGCTTTTTTGACCTCTTTTGCATTAAGCACATTTAAGGGGTCAAAATTTGGTATCTCACCTGCTATAGTTACTGACTGTTTATCTGTGTCAAAAGACTCTATTGTTCTAATTCCACACTTACCATTGATGATTGCAGAAAATGAACTCTCTTTATCGAGTCCTAGGGAATTTATCATCCCTAATCCTGTCACTACTACTCTTTTCATTAAAGCTCTCCTACTATAGAATATAAGATATATATGATTAAATTATTAAAAATACTACTCATATATATCTTATAAATCCTCTCTTCATCTTACAATAAATAGAGAAGATTTATACCAAAAATTTATACTGATTCAATAAATTTAATAGCGTCACTCACTGTTGCAATAGCTTCTGCTTGGTCATCAGGAATTTCAATATCAAATTTCTCTTCAAGTGCCATTACTAATTCAACAACATCAAGACTATCAGCCCCTAAGTCCTCTACAAATTTAGACTCTTCTTTGACCTCATCTGGGCTCACATTTAGTTGTTCAACAACTACTTCTTTTACATCATCAAATAATGCCATTGATTACTCCTTTGGTTTGTTAAAAATACGCCTAAGTATAACAAAAAAAGTATAAAAAGCTTATAATTTATATCTCTTAATATATTTTTATCATAAAAAAGTGTAACTATATTGTTAAATAATAGCTTATTGAGATAAAAATTGATATTTATCAATTATTTTGATAAAGAAAGATGGAATAATATAAGATTAATATTTTAACTTTAGGAATAAATTTGTGAATAAAAATACAATAGAGATTGTAAAATCTACAGCACCACTACTAAAAGAGAGAGGCGAAGAGATAACTAAAGCTATGTATCCTATACTTTTTGAGAAATATCCAGAAGTAAAAGAGCTATTTAAAAATTCCAAGCCTCACCAACACAAGAAACTAGCATCAGCAATCTATGCTTATGCGTCAAATATAGATAACCTTGAAGCCCTTAGTGGAGCTATTAATGTTATGGTATCAACTCATGTCAAGACTAATGTACAGCCTAAACACTATCCAATGGTAGAAGATGCTTTACTTACAGCTATCGTAAATGTCTTAGGTGAGAGTGTAGCTACACCTACTGTTATCGATGCATGGAGAGAAGCTTATAGATTTTTAGCCGATGTACTTATAAAAGAAGAACAAAAAGAGTATAATAAATAAAAAAAGGATTTATCATATTTTTTTCACTATTTGCATCAAAAAACACAAAACAAGTTAGGAAATGGGTTAAAGACCATAAAGAGATTGTATCTTTAGCCCATAAAGTAATCAATACTTATGATAATGGTGATTTTATGGACTGTAAAGAGGAGCTACGAAAGCTCTATATTATAGCAGTTGATCACCTTATGAGTGAAGATTTGATGTTTTATAGAGTATCAAAAGAGAAAGATACAATAGATAAAGAGACAGAAACACTAATTAAAGAGTTCAAAGACTCTTTTCATGGAACAAAAACAACTCTTATGAACTTCTTAACAATATACACTCGACCTGAGAGTAAATTAGATGATGAGTTTATCACTACTTTTCATACTATTGTAGGAATACTAGGCAAAAGAATTGAATTTGAAGAGAATAATCTCTACAATAAACTCAAAAAATAGTCTCCAACTCCCAAATTATCTTTGGGAGTTAAAAATCTTCTCCCTAAAACTTATACTTCAAATTGGTATAAAAATATCTCCCTGGTTCATTCATCAACATTATTGATGTCCCTGTACTTAATAGTATTAGGTCATTATATGTATTAGATACAGCGTAAGCACTATCAAGCACATTATCCACACCCACTGTTAGCTCAAACCCTTTGCTAAATGTTTTGGTAGCTTTGAGGTTTAATACTCCATAAGCATCTATCTTTTGCTCACCATTATCACTATCAAAATCACTCCACTCATCAGCTATTATAGCATTGGCACTAAGCATCATAGAGCCATCTATCTCATAATTCATACCGAGATTAAGTTTAAGTGGTGAAATATCTGGCAGGTTTATACCTGTCTGACCTGTAAGAGGACTCTCTTTCTCACCCTTTTGCATACTCAAACCAAAATCAAGATATAGAGAGTCTGTAGCCATATAAGACCCACTAAGCTCAAAGCCCCAAATAGTAGCATCTACATTTTCATATTTATTTATAGCATTACCAGAGTTATATGCAATATAGTCTTGAAGCTTAGAGTAAAAAACTTTGGCTTTAATTGTAGCATTCTCATAGCTCTTCTCTACACCTATATCTACTTCATAGTTAATTACCTCTTTTAAGTTAGGCGTACCTATAGCATTCCCCGTACTTCCTACCCAATACAGCTCTTTGGCATCTGGTACTCTTGATGATTTACCAACTCCAACAAAGTATTGGGTGCTATCATTTGGTATATACTTAGCCAATATATATCCATTGACTCCATCATAGCTATTAGATGGTTGAGTGATATTATCAGTCGTTATCTCTGTAGAGTCATATCTAAGACCCAAATCCAATACAAATGCACCCATCTTGATACTATCATCTAAGAAAAATCCGATATTTTTGGTATCTACATTATGTATGCTATTAAATGGCTTTTTACCTTTAGAGGCGATATTTAGAGCTATATCATTCATATAATACTTTCCATCCCAATTTCTAAGGCTATAATCTACACCTGTAGTGATAGTATGATTATCCAAATCAAATACATTTTTTATCTTTGCACCTTGTGCTTTTGTAGTTAGAGTATGTGTCATATAGTTTACAGCACCTATTATACGATACTTCGTACTCATAGGGTGTTCTACATCAGTTTGATAAACTTGCATAGATAGCTCTTTAGAATAACTACCCAAATTTTTGGCTATATACTCTATATTATAGATATTGGAGTCATCATACAGAGCATCCATCTTTGATGATGGATATAATATATTTTCACTTCTATTAGCTGTATAGCTTAGTCTTAGCTCTTGATTATCCGTGATATTCCAAAACATCTTTGCTGTAAGTGTTTTTTTAGTATAAGAATCCATACCTATATGTTGTGGTTGAAGTTGTGATGGGGCAGGTACAGTACCATTGGCTATATTATTGGCTATCTGCCCTGCAAAATCATCTCCATTTCCATCTTTGTACTGCTCACTTGTCTCTAGTGAACCTGATAATAAAAACTTGATAGTATCAGTACCACCACTTAATGAAAAAGCACCCTTTTTATACCCAAAGCTACCCATACCAATATCAAACTCTCCATTGAAGCCCTCTTTTGGTTTGACTGTATGCACTTTGACATTAGCACTCAAAAGACCAAACTCATCTACACTAAATGGTCCCTCATTTATCTCTATAAAATCCACACTATTAGTAAGTATATGAGATATAGGTGGGTCCATACGATTTGGACACGCTCCATGAATTTTCGTACCATCAATAGTTACATTTAGATTATCTTTTCTAGCTCCCCTAATTGTAATATCATTGGCTATACCACTTCTTCTATTGAGTGATACGCTAGGAGAGTGCTTGGCTAGGGCTTCACCTAAATCGGCTGATTTTATATCCTCACCTCGCACATCTTTGATAAGTTCAGAGCCTACTTTGGTCTCTATATGTATAGTCTCTAGCTCCACCTCAACAGCTTGTAACCACAAACTACAAGCGATAGAGAGATAAATTGTCTTTTTCATACTTAATCCTAAAAATAATTTGCATTATATTGTCATATTATTGTTAAATTAGTGTTAAATAATATAAACTAGAGACTAAACAAACTTCAAATCCAACACCTTAGCAGGTATTGATATATTATATTGATACTCTTTCTCATCATAACTAATATCTATCTTTCCTTTCATCATTTTGATAAGTCTATTGCTTATGATTAGCCCCTTTCTATCTTTATCATTATCACTTATTTTTTGTTTAAATAGGCTACTAAAAAGACTGCTATTTTTATATACTCTTCCATCTATCTTGATATGTAAGAGCTGGTTATCATAACTCATATCTACATTGATTAGCTTTTTATCTTCTTGAAATATGGTTAAGTCTGCTATTATATGAAATAAAATACTATTGATTTTGGGTGTATCAACAACTAAAGATGATGGGATATTTTTATCAAGATTAATACTATCCATATTTTCAAAAATATTTTTTATCTTATACTTATCTCTATTTGCTTTTATATTTGTAGAGCTATAGAAGTCTGTTATAAAGCTATTAAAACCTTTTGTTTTGGAGAGAAAATTATCTATAATATTCATACTTTTTGATGAAGTTATAGCATAAAGCATAGTTTCAAATAGGATGTATGTATTGTGATTATCTCTAAATTTATCTCCAAACTCTTTTAATAAAAATTCTATATTTTTTTCTATATACTCAAAATTATTAGATAGTTTTTTTTGGGAGTATTTTGCTTTTATCTCATTATTATAATATCTAGTAATTAGCGTATTTTTCTCTTTTATATTTTCAATAAGAATACCATTTGTATCTTCAAGTTCTACTAAACTCTCTTTGAGCTTTTCTACTTTTTGCTTCTCTATTTTTTTGGTCTCTTTTATTTTTGTTAGTTCATCTTCAAGTTCTTGGTTTTTTTGAGATAGCTCTTTTTTTACTCTTGTACTCTCTAACTCTTTGAGAATATACTCTTTTATCACTGCTTCTATCTCTATTTCAACGCTATCATTATCCTCAATTAGCTCATCTTTTATCGCTTTGAGAAGTAGTGATTTGAGTCCATTTACAGTAGTTTTATCTTTTTTTGTAAAGTTAATACCTTGTTTTACACTTCTATAGAGAGATAATACTCCTATTGTTTTTTTATTATCAATAATAGGAAACATCAACATACCTCTAATTGTCAAATCTTTTGGATTATCAAGCTTAGATTTATAGTGTTTGTTGCTAGTGATATGGTTATCAAATTCTGCTTTTTTGCTATCAATCGCATATTTCAAAAAAGACTCCTCTAGCTCTAGTGGTTGTCTATTTTCACCGTTTATAATATTAAATGTTTCATCATCACCATTACATTTATAGAGTAGCATATCTTCAACCACCATAGTCTCTTTTACAATAGATTCTAGTTTACTGATATTTCTGTTATTAACAGAAGAGCTTGATTTTTTCATAATTGCATCCTTATTCTGTATAGTTGTATAAACAAAGATTATTTTTTAGATAAGGTTTATTTATCTAATAAAATTATTACAAAAAAGGATAACCAAACTATAACAAAGCTAAAATAGTTAGAAGAGAAAAATATTATTTCAAAAGATCTTTGAGTGGAGTATTGAATATGTGAAAAAGAATGAGAAGATTATGGATAAAAATCTTTGCTAATTACAAGTAGAGAATGAAATATATAAGCTATAATTGTAAATCTAGTTAAAAGAGTTTAAAATATGAAACTTAGTTTCATCAAAATTAAAATACTTTTGTATTATATTAAGGAAAATAATGAAAAATATAATAGTAGGGTTTTTCACTCTATTGATAATAGGATTGATGGTTGTAACATTCAATCAAGGTCGTGCGTACAATGGTGGAGAACAGGCTAAAGTCATCAAAGATTTTGGAGATAGTGTCACTCTAACTTATACCAAAGATACACCCAAAGAGAAAGATGATAGACTCAAAGAGTCAGAAGCGTTAAACGCTCTCAAAGAGAAAGCAGGAAACATAGGCTCATTTAAAGTATCAAAGGAGTACAAACAAAAGTGTGCCTCTTGTCATGGAGCAAATGGTGCAGGAGTACAAAACGGCAGAAAGCTTATGGGAGCTAGACTATTTGGTCAAAGTAGCGATGAGATATACAAAAAGCTAGATGATTACAAATCAGGAAGAACAGAAAATATGATTATGAGAGGTCTATTAATCAGACTATCAAAAGAAGATTTGAGAAGATTTGCAGATGAGATAGCAGATTTCCCTGCTCGTCAAAAAGCGATGAAATAGTATCGGTGGAGATAATAGATGGATAAATATAACAATAGAGAGACTATCAAAAAATCGACTTTTCTATCTACTTTTATAAGTACCCATAGAGATGGCAAAAAATCTTTTAGTTATAGAGCCAAAAGATGGATACTGGTTATCGCTATTCATCTACTATTCTTTTTGTCTTTTGCTATAGATATTCAGACTCTCGAAGGCACTCTAAATGGTTCACGATTTTTGGGTTTTCATCTTATTGACCCTTTTATAGCTTTAGAGATATATTTGGCTACTTATCATCTACATATCAATATGATTATAGGAGTTAGTACGATTGTTCTCTTTTATCTTCTTGTCGGTGGTAGAAGCTACTGCTCGTGGGTATGTCCTTATGGAATACTAAGTGAAATAGGCGAAAAATGGCACAATACTTTAGTAGCCAAAAAGATTATCAAAAGCAGAAAATTTGACAATCGTATTAGATATATCTTTTGGTTTATATTTTTGACTCTCTCTTTTACAAGTGGATATTTGATTTTTGAAACTCTCAATATCGTAGGGATTATCAGCAGATTTATAGCTTATGGTTGGAGTCTATCTCTGATATGGGTAGTAGTAGTTTTGGGTTTTGAGGTATTTTTCTCTCGCCGTGCATGGTGTACATATATATGTCCAATAGGCACGACTTATGGAATGATAGGACGAGTATCTGCTTTGCGAGTAGAGTGGAATGATAACTGTGATAGCTGTATGGTATGTCACGATGTCTGCTTTGAGCCACAAGTATTGGAGATAACAAAAGCCAAATACAAAAAGCAGATAGATGAAAAAGGTATTACAAAAGAGTATATCACAGGTGCTGATTGTACTCTATGTGGCAGATGTATAGATGTATGCCACAAAGACGCTCTTAGTTTTGATTTTAGATTAAAAAGTTTGGTATAAAAATGATAAAAATAGACAATCTTACGAAAAAATTTGGCTCACACACTTCACTTGAGAGTATCAATTGTGAGTTTAACAAAAATGAAGCTATCGCCCTAATGGGTGCAAATGGTGCAGGTAAAACAACTCTTATCCGTTCTATCTTGGGTTATTATCACCCAGACAATGGAGCGATAACCATAGATGGACTTAACCCCATCAAAGATAGAGTAAAGGTACTAGAAAAGATTAGCTTCGTACCACAGCTTCCACCTCCTATCAAGCTAAATCTCCATGAGCTTATGCAATATATCTCTATCGGTGCAAAGGTAGATAGGAAGCTCATACTACACTATGCCAATGAGATGAAGCTAGATATCAAAGCCAATATGTATAAATCGTTTTTCAAGCTTAGTGGTGGTATGAAACAGAAAATGCTAATAGCCATCAGCCTAGCCAAAAAGAGTAGTATCATCATATATGATGAGCCTACTGCCAACTTAGACCCCAAAGCAAGAGATGATTTCTATAGACTTCTCAAACAAAATGAAGATGAGAAGATACTGCTTTTCGTCACTCATAGATTAGAAGAGGTCAGAGATTTGGTAAATAGACAAATTTATATGGATTTGGGTAAGATAGTATCAGATACGCAAGAGAGTGAGGAGACAAAGTGAAAAAACTGTTTTTAATAGCATACCTAGACCTCAAAGAGTCCTTACGAGCAAAGTGGTTTATAGTATATTCTCTAGTCTTTGGAGGGCTTATAGCTCTGTTTTTTATAGCAGGAGTTACAGAGTCACAAGTGATGGGATTTAGTGGACTAAGTAGGCTTCTGCTTATGTATATTCAGATTACGATAGTTATCTTGCCGATATTTATCCTCATCACCACAGTTCGTTCCATTTCAGGAGATAGAGACAACCACATATTAGAGTATATGCTCTCATTCCCAATATCCCTATCTCAATACTACTGGGGCAAAATCATAGGACGATTTATCACCGTCTATCTACCTGTAATATTTGCTATGATTATCGCCGTAATATACGGAGCGTTCAAGGGAGCTGAGATACCGTGGAGTATATTTTTCTTATATACAGGACTTCTATTTGCACTCTCATCGGCATTTTTGGGTATAGCATTTTTCATATCCTCATTTGTCAAATCAAGTGAAGTAGCTCTAGGCATCGCATTTTTTGTATGGATATTCCTACTAGCTTTCATAGATATAGCCCTCATATCACTGATGATGCAACAGAGATTTTCACAAGAGTTGATTATATTTATCGCACTCATTAACCCAATGGAGATTTTTAGAGTATCTGCTATATCACTATTTGACCCACAACTTACCGTGATGGGACCAGTTGCTTTTTATATATTAGACTCTGTTAGCCAGGCTTCATTTGTCCTGTTATCTATCGCTTACCCTCTATTTCTAGGCATCATATTTGCCTTTTTCGGATACAAGATTTTTCAGAAAAAAGATTTGGTTTAGAAAGGATTTAGATGAACAAAATAACTATATTATTAATATTAATATCAAGCCTACTACTCTCCTCGGAGATGACAAATAGTATCAAGAAATTTACCACGGCGTATGAGATGAACTACGACAAAAATACCACAGGTGTAGTGAGACAATTAAAAATATATAAACATCCCAATTGGGTAGCCAAAATAGAGCTAACCGATGGCAAAAATATCTTTTTCTCTAGCCCCAAATCTATGTTTGAATTTTATTACAGACCTGCCAATTGGTCTTTTCTAAATCTAAATCTCAAAAGTGAAAAAGATTTCAAACAAATCCTAGTCACTGATTTCAATACATTAAAACCCATAAATGCCAAAGGTGCGTTTTTCGTATATGGGACAAATGCCACCTCTCCAGCAGGAGATGATTTGGTAGCATTTAGCAGTTATGACAAAGCCGAGAAGTTTTCCAAAGCTCACAACGGCAAGAGAATATTTAGCTTCAAAGAGGTAAGCAACCCTCTAATCAATCTCCTCAACGGGAAAATATAATGAAGCCCACACCCAAAGATATAGAGATAATACTAGACCCGAAGAGATACATAGTAAGCGAAACAGACGAAAAAGGCAAAATCACTTACTGCAACGACTACTTTGTAGAAGTATCAGGCTATGCCCAAGAAGAATTAATAGGCAAACCCCACTCCATAGTCCGACACCCAGATATGCCCAAAGTAGTGTTCAAGCTACTATGGCAAACCATATCATCAGGCAAAAACATCAACGCAGTAGTAAAAAACCTAGCAAAAGACGGCAGATACTACTGGATTTTCACAGAGTTCGAGATACGCAAAGACACCGACACAGGAAACATAATAGGCTACCAAGCCTCACGAAAAACCATCTCAAAGCATGTCATAGAAATCATAGCAGACCTATACAGCCAACTACTAGAGATAGAAAAAATACAAAGCATAGAAGAGAGTGAAAGATATCTTATTAGCTTTTTGAAAGATAAAGGAGATGATATGGAGTTTGCTAATATCATGGAGGAGATACATCGGTTTTATTAGGGGTATTATGCCCAAATCCTGTAGGGTGCTATTGCCATAGCACCTTAAATATTGTGTGAAACAGAGTTACATATATAATGATATGTTAAAAGGTGCGATAGCAATCGCACCCTACAATTAATCATATTTATTTTAATAAAAGAACCACAAAACCACTTAATCAATGTGTCTGCCCTTGATATGAGATAAAACCTCATATTCATTGACGCACTAAGGGTAGAGACACAGCTCTACCCCTACATATATTTTATTAGTATTACGAAAATTGTGGGAATGTAAAAATATATTTTTACATTTTCAGGAGCAATTGGAACAAGCTAAAAAATATTAGTTGTTCTTATCATAATGTAAGTTTTTAAGTTTCATCACTATTGAAGCGTTTCCAACTTTTACTAAACCATAACCATAATATTTTTTTAATTTTTCTAATATTTTTTTATTTTGCCAATGGATATTATTATATACAAGTATTTCTACTTTAGTATTTTTCTCTAAAGATTGATTACCATTACTAAATCCTGAACTAATAAAAGAACCATCTTTTTGTATATAAATTTTAAAATCAGAAGCTCTATTATTTATAGTAATTCCAATTTTTGTATTTTGAGGTAAGTTTGTTTTACCTTTAAAATATGTTTTTATACCCCTTTTATAGTAATTCATTGTAATTTTAATTTGTTTTTTTCTTTTTGCTAATTCGGTTTTTATCTTTGTATCATCTTCTCTTTTGTAGGCTGTAGCATTCCAATTTTTCATCATTTTAAAAATAGTCGCTAATGCTAAGTTTTCCTTTAAAATCTTTTTAGCTGTATAATATTTTCCTCTTTTACTCCAAAATTCAAAATTTCCTTCTTTTGTTAGCAAATAATATTCATCATAATCTTCTAATCTTATATCAACTATTTTAAACCCACTTACAATTTTTTCAAAACTCATTTCAGTAGTTTTCATATATTTTGGAAATAATTGTTCTAAATAAAATCTATTATTCTTGTAATATAAAATCATTTTATTACCCATAAGGATTCTATCCTCTAACCAAGAACCAATAATTTTTCTATCTGAAAAGAATATATCTTTTTTATTGATACTTTTTTCATCTTCTAAGGATAGCCCTTGAATTTTTACTTCAAGATTAGGAGTAAAATGAGTTGTTGCCCAACAACCATTATTTTTAAGCATATTTGGAAGATAATAAGAAATAAAAGTATTTTTATAAAATTTTCTATCCATTTTTTTTATGGTAAAAGCAATTTTTTTCAATCTCTCTTTGGTTACTTTTTTATTGAGAACAACATCAATACTTCGTTTAACATACTTTCCATATCTATTCAGTGTTTTAGTATCTTTGATAATAGTATATTCAATTTTTTTTGAAATATTTTTATTATTATTATTTTTTTTTGAAAAGTTTATTTTTTTATCTGATTCTTCCTTTTGTTGTCTCTTTATTTTAGCTATTTTATCTTTATTTTGTTTCTTCTGATAAATAATATATTTTGGTGATTGTTTAAACTTTTCCCTATTCTTATCCATAAATATATAATCTAAAGACCCTAATTTAATGGCATTACTTTTTATGAGTTGAATATAATATTTAATATTTTTCTTTTTTCGTTCTTTCTCTATTTCAAGATGAATAAGATATAAAATATTTTCTTTTTTTTCTTCAAGTTCATGAAGTAAACTATTATATTTTTCAACTTTATCTAAATCAACATTATCTTTTTTGATAAAAGCATC
>JASFZJ010000071.1:0-11567 GCA_045267865.1 Sulfurovum sp.
GACCTCTTCACTGCCAGCGAAGCGCTCTCCCAGCTGAGCTAATTCCCCATTGAAGTTTGGGTCAGGTGACAACTCGTGAGTTGTCGCCTGACCCCCAAGTCTTATTTTGCTAGTGCTGCTTTTGATGCATCTGCTATTGTTACAAAACTCTCAGGAGCATTCATAGCCATATCAGCTAATACTTTTCTATCTAGTTCAATATTTGCAAGTTTAAGACCATGCATAAATGTTGAATAGTTCATACCATTTAGTCTAGTCGCTGCATTAATACGAATAATCCATAATCTTCTGAAATCTCTCTTTTTTTGTCTTCTATCTCTATAAGCATATACCATTGAGCGTTCAAGTTGCTCTTTTGCTTTTCTAAAATGTTTTCTTCTACCACTATAAAAACCTCTAGCTTGTTTTAATAGTTTTCTATGTCTTCTATGTCTTACGACACCAGTTTTTGCTCTCATCTGTTTCCTTTACCTTAGACTTGTACCAAATCTCGATTGGTTATAGTAGGTGTTAAGCATTTTCTCTGCTTAATCTTGCCCCTAATCGGGGGAATTATCTTAGACTATTTAATCAAAAAGATATTAGTTAATCATCTCTTTAATGTTTTTGGCATCTGCACCATCAACATATTTAGGACTTTTCATACTTCTGTGGTGACCACCATCTACTTTAGTAAGTATATGACTTCTGTATGCTGTTCCTCTTTTGATTTTTCCACTTTTTTTAACTTTAAAACGCTTTACAGCACCTTTTACACTTTTCATCTTTGGCATAAGCTTACTCCGTTGATTTTATTTATTTATTATTTCAAATAAATTTTTGGATATTATTATATCCTATTTTGCTTAAAAGTTATTTACATCTACTGAAAACAACAGCAATTCTAACTCTAAGATAAAATTATAATTTTATTTTATTTCGTAACTTTTGGGATATTTTTAGTGTCTAGCCTAACCCCTCTCTCTCTCTTACTAGAGACTGAAAACTGCAACAGTTCATCACAACTATTCACATATTTAGGCAAACTCTCCAAACTCTTCTCCATCACTTTTAATGCACATATAGCATCACTTAATGCTCTGTGATGTGTGGCTGTCTCTATTTCCAGTGAGTCTATGAGATAAGCTAATCCATACTTTGGACTTTTGAATGTTCTTCTTGCTAGTTCTATGGTGCATAATTGTAGGTTTCCGATGTGTCCTAATCCAAATCTATCAAATGAAGCGTTTAAGAAATTGAAGTCAAATTTTGCGTTGTGGGCTACAAATATCGCATCTCCCATAAAGTGTTTGAGTGCTATTAGTGCCTCTTTTCTTGTGGGAGCATCTAGTAAATCTATGGGTTCTATTCCTGTAATTCTTGTAATATATTCAGGCAAAAATGTACACGCTACAAAGGTCTCAAACTTATCTATTACTTTGCCCTCTACCACCATCAAAGCACCAATCTCTATCACTTGTGATGTCTCTGGTTTGCTTCCATTTGTCTCTATATCTATGATACAGTATCGCTGTTTGTTTGAGGGGGTGAAGTATGGTTCTAGTCGGTATTTATATTCTTCATCACAAGAGATTGGGTAGCCTGAAGCTTGTAGAAGTATCAACATAGTCTCACTATCTTCTGATAGTGTGGTGTGGTGTGTGACTATCTTCTCATACTCCATCTGCTCCAATACACCACTATTTTCACGAAATGCTATTGTTAATTCTTCAAAGACTTTTAGCATTGGTCATAAATTGTTTCACCTTTTTAGGGTCTTTTTTACCTTTGACTAACTCTAAGCTAGAGCTTACATCTACACCATAAAATCCATACCCTTTGAGTTCGAGTATATTCTCAGGAGTCAAACCACCTGCTAATATGATTTTGGAACAATCTACACCATTAAACCATTCAAGATTTAGCCTCTTGCCACTGCCTCCATACTCTTCACTATACGCATCTATCAGACGATAACGGTCTTTAAATATATGTACATCTTCTGCACATTTGGCACGAACAACTGGCAAGGTTTGGAGTCCTATAGCATCAAGTGACTCTTCATCTACTTCAAAATGTATCTGTGCTCTTGAAATATCTGAGTATTTGCATACTGTATCTATCGTCTCTATACCTTCATTTACAAAAAGCCCTATTCGCTCTACAAATGGAGGTAATTTATCTATTATTCTCTTGGCATTTGTGGGAGTGATGTATCTTGGAGATTTATTATAAAATACAAATCCCAACGCATCAGCTCCACACTCCACAGCATAGAGTGCGTCTTTTAAGTTTGTAATACCACATATTTTGACTCTCATTATTATCCCTCTTTTAATATTTGAATAGCTGTTGCTACGCTTATTGGATGTTTATAGACAAATGAACCTGCTACTACCATATCTACTCCAGCATTTTTGAGTTGCGTAATATTTTTATCACTCACCCCTCCATCTATCTCTATAAGACAGTTTGGATTTTTTTTGTTTATCAGGGCTTTAAGCCGTTTGACTTTCTCTATCACAGATGGAATAAATTTTTGTCCACCAAATCCTGGGTTTACGGACATCAAAAGCACCATATCTATATCTTCTAGCAAAAACTCTATCGCTTCTGGTGGTGTGTGAGGATTAAGTGTAATCGCAGGACGGATACCCAAAGAACGGATTTTTTGTACCAGTCTATGAGGATGTTTCTCCTCTTCTATATGAAAAGAGATAAATTCAGGTTTGAGTGGAGCGAACAGATCCACAAAAAAGCTATTATTCTCTACCATTAGATGAATATCCAAAGGTTTGGTGGAGACTCTAGCCACGGCTTCTACAACCACTGGACCAATAGTGAGGTTTGGAACAAAATGCCCATCCATCACATCAATATGCACAAAATCACAACCACCATCTGTAATGGCTTTAACGGAATCTGCTAAGTGGGCAAAATCGGCAGACAATATACTCGGAGCTACTAACATAAATATCCTATTATCAAATTAAAATTATTTTTAGTATATCAAAATCAAACTTTCAAGGAGTAAATTATAACAAGCTTAAGCAAATTTTATGTTGATTTTGCCTATAATCGCACAAAATATTCACCGTTATCAAAACGAATAAATTTAAAGGAGACAATATGGCAAGAAGATGTTATATAACAAACAAAGGTCCATTGACAGGAAACAATGTTTCTCATGCAAACAACAAGACAAAGAGAAGACAACTTCCAAACTTAAGAAGTGTGAAAATCACTCTTGAAGATGGAACTAAAAAAAGAGTTAGAGTTGCTGCTTCTACACTTAGAACAATGAAAAAACAAGCTGCAAAAGCTAGTTAATTATTGCTGTAGAATTAATATTATAAATATTAGTTCTACTCTACTTAAATGACCCTCTCAAATATACAAAAAATTAAAAAATTTCTCGGTTGGAGAATAGCCCCTAAACCACATATCACACTAAATGATGAGTATTATTCTCACTTAGCTCTCTTTAGATTACCATTTATTTTAACAGTTCTTATCATGCTTTTGGGTACATTAGGATATATGATTATAGATGATTTCCCTCTAATGGACGCTATATATCAGACAGGTATCACATTTACAACCGTAGGATTTGGTGAGATTAAGCCCATCTCTGATATTGGTCGTATTTTTACCATTACACTTATTATATTTGGATTTTTGGTATTCTCGATTGCTGTGGGTATTATCGCCGAAGTTGTCAAAAAGGGTGAGTTTCAAAAAACCATTAAGGAGCGTAAAATGCTTTATGAGATAGCAAGATTGAAGTACCATTTTGTGGTCTGTTATCACAATGAATTTACTATACAAGTGACTAAACAGCTTAGGTCTAACCATATACCATTTGTAGTCGTCGATCCACGAGAAGATATGGATGATATAGGCAAAAAATATAGATATCCTTATGTAGTAAGTGCCGAACCACACACAGAAGAGGGAATACTCAAATCACATCTCTCATCTGCAAAAGGTGTCATTACTTTAGCTGATAATGTAGCTGATAATATCGCAACCATTGCTTCTGCTAGACTCTATGAGCGAGAGATAGGACGCACACGAAAGTTTTTGATAATAGCAAATGCCAAAAGTAATGAAGATGACCAAAAACTTCTAAAACTGGGAGCTGATAAGGTCGTAACGGCTACTAAACTAATGGCTCAAAGAATAAATGCTATGGCTGCACGACCAGATATGGAAAATTTGCTTCAAGAGTTTTTGTATAAAAAAGATACTCCTCTCGATATGGAAGAGGCAAGAGTATCTAAAACATCTTGGCTAACACTCAAAAAAATAAAATCAGCACGATTTAGAGATATAGCAAATGTTACAGTTATCGGTATCCGTCAAAAAGATAATAAATTTATTCCAATGCCAAAAGGTGATACAATTATAATGCCAGAGTGTAAACTCCTACTAATAGGAACTGGTGAGGGTATCAGGAAAGCCAAAAAAATTATTAGACAAAAAGAGAAACCAGAAGAACTTAAATATGTGTAAGGAATATAAATATGTATAAGATAATCCCCCAAGAAAATGGACTAGAGAATGTAAGAGGCTTCTTTTGTGGAGCTACCAATGTCGGTATGCGTAAGTGTGATAGTGTTCTTGTCGATGGTGATGTAGCTTTTATTAGAAGTGAGAAGCCTTGTGATATATCAGCAGTCTTTACACAAAATATCTTTCAAGCCTCACCTATTAAACACTTTCAAAAATATACCAAAGGTTTTCAGACTGATTTTCTACTTATAAATGCTAAAAATGCCAATGCTATGACAGGACAAAAGGGTGTGGAGGATATTGAGACTATTATGAATACTCTCTCTTCTAAAATAAGCGTTCTAAATCCTGTGATGAGTTCAACTGGTGTTATCGGATATAGACTACCTATTGATAAAATTACAAGTGCATTTGATAAATTTGATTTTAATAGCAAAAATTCACACCTCACAGCAAGAGCAATAATGACAACAGATAGCTTCAAAAAAGAGCTATCATACAAAGTTGAACTTGATGATGGTAGTGACTTTGTAATCTCTGCTGTATGCAAAGGTGCAGGTATGATAAACCCTGCTATGGCAACTATGTTGTGTTTTATACTCACTGATGCGAATATCCCAAAAGAGGATATGGATGAGCTATTATTAGGTGCTACAGAGGCTTCATTTAATAGAATATCAGTTGATGGCGATACATCTACCAATGATACCATCATGTTATTAGCTAACAAAGAGAGCAAATCGTATCATAAAGAGGCATTCAAAGAGGTACTAGAGAAGATTTCTTTTGAACTTGCGATGATGATACTCAAAGACGGAGAGGGAGCAAATAAGCTCGTAACATTTGAAGTCACAGGAGCAAAAACCACCAAAGAAGCTAAAAGAGCAAGTGTAGCACTAAGCAACTCTCTATTGGTCAAAACAGCCCTATTTGGAGAAGACCCAAACTGGGGACGAATAGCCTCCACCATCGGAGCATCAGGCATAGAGTGTGATGAGAGTACACTTACTATATATTATGATAATTTACTAATATACTCAAATGAGTTTAGAGAGTTAGATAAGACAAGAGAAGACAAAGCTTATGTGATAATGAAACAAGATAGCTTCAAAGTGAGTTGTGATATAGGATTAGGAGATGGAAGTTACATCTCTTATGGATGTGATTTGAGTTATGAATATGTGAAGATAAATGCTGAGTATCGGACTTGATTTTTTTGGAAATATTAATTAGGTAAGTGAGAAATAATATATTTTAGGGAGAAAAAATGGCTATTTATTATTGTCAAAAGTGTTCTAATGTAAAAGAAGTACCAGATAAATACATTGATAAAAAAGCAAAATGCCAAGTTTGTGAACATATTATCACCGTCTATCAAGTAGAGAAGTTTGTAACAAATTTATTATCAAAATATAAAAGCAATAATCAAAAACTAAAAAATTTATTAGAGGAAAAAGAAAAAGTATCTCTCCCTAAAGAAGAAGATATTAAACCTCTAAAAATTGAAGATGAATCTGAAAATCCTTTAAAAAAATTCAATATTGATTTTACAAAAAAATTGACTCATCAAAAACAATATCAGAAGATTAAAAAATGGTTTGATTCACGAAATATGAAAGTTGAAATTGATATAGGTAATGTAGATACGACTGGATTTTTTGATGAAGTTGCTCTTTCTATAGGAGATAATTATAAGAACTTAAAACCACTTATTGACCAAATTAAATATGTACAAAAAAAAGAATACTCTAATGTCAAATTTAAAGTTGCAAATAAAAATGCAAAAGAAATTAGTCAAATAACTTCTTTTTGTAAAGAACTTTATAACTATTCCTTTGTTTCTAAATATTTTTATGATAAAAAACTGAAAATAATAAGACTTAATTTACAAACAGTACCAAAAGTAAAAGCATTTTTTAATAGTGTTTGGATGGAATGGTTTATTATGATGAAGTTATTAAAACTATTTCAAGAAAAAAATAAGCAAGTCTCTTTGATGAGAAGTGTGAAAGTAACATACTCTAATGGTCAAGAGAATGAATTAGATATTTTTTTACTTACAGAAAATAATAAAGCTATTTATATTGAATGTAAAACGGGAGAATTTAGAGAAGATGTTAATAAATATCTTCAATTACAAAAAAAGCTAGGTATTAATAAAGAACACTTTATTATCTGTGTTTTAGAGATAAGTAGCACACATTCAGCAGGGTTAAGCACAATGTATGATTTGAACTTTTTAAATGAAGAAAATATTTTAGAGGATATTGCTAATCTTATTTAGTATCAAAACTATATCTATTTTGTGATAACCTTATATATTAAAATAAAGTAGCTACTTCTATCATACTCTTACTTTATTTGCATACTAGAACAATGTAAACTCCCACCTTGTTCTATTAGTTTGAGACAATTAATAGGTATTATCTCTCTTTTTGGAAATGTGGTTTTAAATATTTTTTCCACTTCGCTATCTTTTGGATCATCATAAGTAGGGTAGATAATAGCACTATTGGTTATCAAAAAATTTGCATCACTTGATAGCTATATAGTATATATAGAGGAAATAAGTTATGAGTATCGGACTTGATTTTTGGAGTATGAATAACTTTTGTGATATACTATGATTAATTTTAAATTAGGAAATTAATTTGTTATTTAACAGCTATGAATTTATATTTGCTTTTCTTCCAATAACATTCTTTATCTACTTCTATCTTAATTCTAAAAGATTAACAGAGGTGAGTAAAGGCTTTTTAGTTTTTAGTAGTCTATTTTTCTACAGTTGGTGGAATGTAGCATATCTACCCATTATATTATCATCAATGCTTTTTAATTATGTTATTGGAAATAGTCTTAATAACGAAGATAGTCATCATAGATTTTCCAAAAAATCAATATTAACCTTTGGTATTATTTCAAATATAGCACTATTGGGCTACTTCAAATATACAGATTTTTTTATAGAAAATATCAATTTACTAACTGATGGAAATATTCCTACATTAGATTTAGCACTGCCATTAGCAATATCATTTTTCACTTTTCAACAAATATCATATTTAGTAGATAGCTACAAGCAAGAGACAAAAGAGTATGACTTTCTCAATTATGCACTCTTTGTAACCTTTTTCCCTCAACTTATAGCAGGTCCAATCGTTCATCATAAAGAGATGATGCCTCAGTTTGCTAAAACACGAAATAAAGTGAAAAATTATAAAAATATAGCGATGGGAGTTTTTATATTTGCTATTGGTTTATTCAAAAAAGTGGTTATCGCTGATACTTTTGCTGTATGGGCAACGGCAGGATTTGATACGGCTACAATACTAAATTTATTTGAGGCTTGGGCTACTTCACTATCTTACACTTTTCAATTATATTTTGATTTTAGTGGTTATACAGATATGGCTATTGGTTTGGCACTACTATTTAATATAAAACTACCTATCAACTTTAATAGTCCATATAAAGCCACAAATATACAAGATTTTTGGAGAAGATGGCATATTACTTTGAGCCGATTTTTAAAAGATTACATCTATATTCCTCTTGGTGGAAACCAAAAAGGAGAGTTTAGAACTTATAACAATCTCTTAGCTACTTTTATAATTGGTGGTATTTGGCACGGAGCAGGTTGGTCATTTCTATTTTGGGGGTTTCTTCACGGCATAGCTTTAGTTATTCATAGGGCTTGGAGTAAATTAGATTTTAAAATTTGGACTTGGTTAGCGTGGTTAATTACTTTTAATTTTATCAATATCGCTTGGGTATTTTTTAGAGCAAAAGAGTGGAGTGATGCTGTTAAGGTTTTAGGCTCTATGTTTAGTTTAAATAATATTGTATTGCCAAGTTTCTTAGCTTCAAAATTAGCTTTTTTATCTGAATATGGTGTTGCATTTGGTGGTTTTGCTGACAATATAAATGCAGATAGAACAATAATATTTTGGTTATTACTAGCTTTTATCATAGTGCTATTATTCAAAAATTCTATACAAAAAATTATATTATTTAAACCAAATTTATATAATACTTTTTTTATGATAATATTAATAGTTATCTCTTTTTTCTTATTAAATAGAAAAAGTGAATTTCTATATTTTAATTTTTAAGGTTATTAATGTATAAAAATTTTTTAAGAAATTCTTTCATTTTATTTATTGTAATTATGATTATTATAGCTACAATAAACCTTGTTGTTGACCCTGGTAAAATTTATTTTAAAAATGTTATAGCTGATAATAAAAGTAGTGACTTTTTAGACAAATTAATAAACTCTAAATATGGAATTATTCAAAATGGATGGAATGAGAGGTTAATTAAAACAATTTTGGCTAAAAGTGCAAGTAGATATGATTGTGTAGTTTTGGGTTCAAGTCATATTATGCAACTATCAAGGGTTAGAAATACTGGTAATATTCAAAAGCAATGTAAAAATTTATTAAATTTGGGTGTAAGTGGTGGAAGTATAGAAGATATATCAATATTTTCATATTTGATTTTAAATAATATAAAATTACCAAATAAAGTATTTATTGGTATTGACCCATGGACATTAAAATTTAATATGGATAGCAGGTATGGTGCATATAAATCCTCTTACAATAAAATGAATATATTACTTAATGAAAAAGATACAGGAAAAAATAAATCATATTTAATTAGTATAATTAAAAATTTATTTAATGGAGAATATTTTTACTATAGCATACAAGAACTATTAAAAAATAATTTAAAGAGAGAAAAAGAAGATAATATATTTACTCAAAAGATTAGTTTTCCAGAAAATAATTTTTCTTATGAGACAGGATACAAAGAGGCACTTATCTTAACTGATGGGAGTCATCTATATGATAAGGCTTTTATATTAAAACGGAAAAACAATAACTCAAAGATTAAATTAGGTGGAGGAGATTACAAAATAATGGGAAAGGTATATGATATTGAAACATTAGCATATTTACAGAAAATAGTAAACTTATATAAACAAAATAATATAAAAGTAAATTTAGTTTTAACTCCATATCATCCTAATGTTTTTAAAAAAGGAGATACAAAACCTGTAAGGCATTTTGAAGTAATGGAAAATATTGTTAATGAATTTTCCTTAAAAAACAACATTAAAGTATATGGTTCTTATTTCCCAAATAAAATTGGATGTGTGGGCAGAGAATTTTTTGATTTTATGCACGGAACAAATAAATGTTTAAATAAAATTGATTTTTCTAAATAAATAGATTAATTGTAAAATTTATAGCGTGAAGAATGATTATATTATCCGCTACTTCTTATGCCGAGTCATATATCGCCCCAATAAATTAATACACAATACAATAGCCGTCAAGACAAAAGATGCTGCCCACGCTAGGTCTCTACTGGCTTGGTCTGGGTATGTGGCTAGGTTGTAGATACTTACTGTTAGTGATGGAAACTGGTCGCTTAAATCCATTGTGAAAAATTGGCTGTTGGCTGATGTAAATAGTAGTGGAGCTGTCTCTCCGATAATCCTTGCAAAAGATAATAGTATTCCTGTGGTTATTCCTACTTTGGCTGATTTGATTACTATCTGTACTATAATTTGATGTTTGCTTCCTCCAAGGGCGATACCTGCTTCTCGAAGCTCTTTGGGGACGAGTGCCAACATATTATCTGTGGTGGATATGATTATAGGTATCATCATAATTGAGAGTGCCACTACCCCTGCATAACCGTTGTATCCTCCAAATGGTTCGACCAAAATAGCAAAGACAAAGACACCGATAACGATAGATGGGGCTGACATCATCACATCACTTAGGTTTCTGATTATATAGGCTAATTTGCCGTTATTGCTATACTCTCTTAGGTATATTCCTGCCATCATACCGATAGGAATAGCCACACTACTCGCCAAAATAGCCATTGTAAACTGCCCTACAAGTAGATTTCTAATCCCTCCCTCTACAAGGTCGTTGGTAAATGTAGAGAGATGTATGCTTGTTACACCTTTATAAGTGAGTGTGATAAGTATCCACAATAGAAATCCTATACCGATTATTGCTGATAGTGTTGAGAGAACTAATATAATTCTGTTTAGTAGTAATCTATGCATTTATGCCTCCTTTTTGCCGAGAAAATAAAATTTGGCTACAGATATGATAACCAAACTCACTATAAATAGTATAAGAGCCAAATAGTACATACTACTCATCTCCAAATCTTGTGCTTCTGCAAAATTATTTGCTAGTAGTACAGGTATTGAGGTGGTAGGGTCTGTAATCTGGCTAGGGATACTCATTATAGAACCAATCAAAAATGCCACTGCCATAGTCTCACCCAACGCCCTGCCAAGAGCTAATATAATAGAGCCAATAATCCCTCCTTTGGCATAAGGCATTACTACATCTTTTATCACTTCAAATTTGGTAGCACCCATCGCATACGCTGACTCTTTTAGTACCAATGGAGCTGTATTCATAGCATCTCTTGTGATAGCAGCCATAAAAGGTATAATCATAATAGCTAATACAATCCCTGCTGTAAGAAGACCTACTCCATGGCCTCCAATAGTAGATTGAATAATAGGTGCAAAATAGAAGAGACCCCACATACCATAGATGATACTAGGAATGGCTGCTAAGAGTTCAATAGCAATAGATACAGGAGCGATAAGTTTGGTAGGTGCTATCTCTGTGAGAAATATAGCGATACCCATAGCCAAAGGTGTGGCTATAACCATTGCGATAAGAGTGCTTAAGAGAGTCCCTACAATAGGAATAAATCCTCCAAATATACCACCCTCATCATCTTCATCAGCCTCCCATACTTCATTGTATAAGAAGTCAAAACCAAATTCGTGCATAGACTCTTGTGCATAAGAAAAAAGTACCGAAAAGATACCGATGAGTAGAAAGAAAGTAAGTGTAGCAGAGAATAGAGAGAAGTCTTTAAAGAGTTTACCACCCATTAGTTTACCTTTGTAGTTATATAATTAATGAGTGAGTTTAGTCAAACTTGGTAACAATTTGATTACTTTTTTAGCTTCTCTTTTGGCTATATTTTTTCTTAGGATTATTATAGGTATTTTTTTTCTC
>JASFZJ010000072.1:0-3968 GCA_045267865.1 Sulfurovum sp.
TCTATATCTACCAAAATACTAGGTTGAGTATTGAGTTTAATTTGATTAATCCAATCTTGCAGACTCTCTCTTTGGATTTGGATACCTATAATTTTTCCACTATCACTTACACCTATCAAAACCTTGCCACCTTTGGCATTGGCAAATGCCACAATAGAAGATATAACCTCTTTTTGAAAAGAAGTTTTAAACTCTATAGTCTGATTTTCACCACTCTTGATAAGCTCTATGATACTTTTCATTATCTTCTCTCTCCCATATCTTTGAGACAACTATCCAAACTATCTTTCCAAAAAGGGATAGTGATACCAAATTTCTCTTTGATTTTGGATTTATTTAGTAGTGAATAGTGAGGACGAGGTGCTGGAGTGGGATACTCTTTTGTCTCTATTGGATTAATATGGCAATCAATCTTTGCCATTCTCATAATCTCTTTGGCAAAATCATACCAACTCAAAACGCCTTCATTGGAGTAGTTATAAATCTCCACACTATTATTGTCTATTTGAGGCAGTATATCCAATATTGTTTGTGCCAAATCTTTGGCATAGGTTGGAGAGCCTACTTGGTCATATATCACTCCTAGAGACTCTCTCTCTTTGCCTAGTCTAAGCATAGTTTTGACAAAGTTTGCTCCAAACTCACTATATACCCATGAGGTTCTGATAATGATACTATTTTGGGGATTTATATCTCTTATCGCCTCTTCTCCTGCTAGTTTGGTCTTGCCATAGACTCCTTGTGGATTTGTATTATCAGTTTCTATATAAGGCTTGTAGTTTTTGCCATCAAATACATAATCTGTAGATATATGAATGAGTTTTATATTATTCTCTTTGCTTATTTGGGCTAAATATTTAGGTGCTAGATGATTTACTATATTGGCATTTATCTCATCTGACTCTGCCTTATCTACTGCTGTATATGCTCCACAATTTATGATAATATTTATACTATTTTGATATACAAAATCTCTTATACTATCACTATTGGTTATATCTAAACTATCTCTATCTGTAAAAAAGAAATTATAATCATACTTTTTTGAAATGGATTTTATCTCACTTCCTAACTGTCCATTTGCTCCTGTGATTAGTATATTATCCATAATAGTTTACACCATACTCAAATAAATCTTCTGTCTCTTTTAATTTTGGTTGCTTTATATCTTTAGGAGATAAATTAAGTTTGCTCTTGTCCAAAATCCAATCTATATTTAAATCACTATCATCAAAAGCAATACCTCTATCATTACTAGGACTATAGTAGTTATCTACTTTATATGCAAAGATTGTATCATCTTCCAGAACTACAAATCCATGAGCAAACCCTCTAGGCACTAAAAGTTGTCTCTTATTCTCTGAAGTTAGCTTAACTGTTACGAACTTACCAAATGTTGGACTTCCTTTGCGTATATCTACTGCTACATCTAACACACTTCCTTGTATCACACGGACAAGCTTTGTCTGTGCATCAGGAGCTAATTGATAGTGTAGTCCACGCAAAACACCCTTGCTACTTTTGGACTCATTATCTTGAACAAAATTTATCTTATATCCTAAAAACTCTTCAAGTTTATCTGCTCTAAAAGTCTCTACAAAATAACCTCTATCATCTCCATGAATTTGTGGCTCTATAATAACTACATCTTCTATCTCTGTTTTTATAAAATTCATATTATAGTTTACCTTGTTCTGCTCTTCTAATTAAATATTGACCATATTGATTCTTTTTTAATGGCTGTGCTAGTTCCAATAGTTTCTCTTTGGTTATATATCCCATCTCAAAAGCTATCTCTTCAAGACAAGCCACTTTTAGCCCTTGACGGTTCTCAATTGTCTGAATAAACATACTTGCCTCTAGTAGGCTCTCATGAGTTCCTGTATCAAGCCATGCATAACCTCTTCCCATTAGCTCAACTTTGAGTCTATCTTCTCTAAGATAGTCTTGATTTAGAGTAGTTATCTCTAGTTCACCTCTATCACTTGGTTTGACATCTTTTGCCTTTTTTATCACATCATTGGGATAGAAATATAAACCGACAACAGCATAATTACTTTTTGGATTTTTTGGCTTCTCTTCGAGTGAAGTTACTTCTCCATTTTCATTAAACTCTGCTACACCATATCTCTCTGGGTCTTTGACATAATAACCAAAAACGGTGGCTTTATTCTCTTTATCTGCATTTATAACACTTTGTGAAAGTAGATTAGTCAATCCACCACCATAAAAGATATTATCACCTAATACCAAACATACAGCATCACTACCTATAAACTCTTCACCCAATATAAACGCTTGTGCCAAACCATCAGGAGATGGCTGAACAATATACTCAAATCTCATACCTATATCTCTACCATCACCCAAAAGCTCTTCAAATCTAGGTAAGTCTTTGGGTGTAGAGATGATTAGAACCTCTGTAATCCCTGCTAACATCAATACCGATAGTGGATAATAAATCATCGGTTTATCATAGATAGGTGCTAGTTGTTTGGATATTCCTTTGGTGATAGGGTACAGTCTTGTACCACTTCCTCCTGCTAATATAATGCCTTTCACTTACTCTCCTTTAATTTAGAATAAAAATAGTTAGTATATATCTACCAATTATTGCCATAGTAGTTATTCCAGCCACGTCAGTATTGGTAACATCTATTTGTAGAAAATTTTACTAATATACTCAATCTCTTCATCACTCACATAAGGATTCATCGGCAATGACAATATCTCATCTGAAATTAACTCAGATATTGGAAAATCACCCTTTTGATAACCAAGATATTCAAAACACTCCTGTAGATGTAAAGGCATAGGATAATGCACGGCTGTTGGTACTCCTACTTTTTTTAACTCTGCTTGTACTTTATCACGATTTTTAACTCTTATGGAATATTGTGCAAAAGCAGAAGTAGATTTCTTATCTATAAATGGTAATATTAAATCTTTATCTTTTAATGCTTTTGTATATTTAGTAGCAACTTCTTGACGAAGAGCCAAATCTTTTTTATAATATTTTAACTTTACATTGACAATAGCACATTGAATCGTATCCATGCGTCCACCCATTCCAATATATTTATGATGATACCTTTTTGATTGTCCATGAACTCTAAGCGATTTTATCTTCTTGGCTAACTCTTCACTGTTTGTAAATACAGCCCCTCCATCACCATAACATCCAAGAGGTTTAGCAGGGAAAAATGAAGTTGTAGATATATCACCAAGATTACTATCTGTAATTCCATTATATCTACTTCCAAAACTCTGAGCTCCATCGATAATTATTTTTAGGTTATGTTTATCTGCTATAGCTTGAATAGCGTCCATATCTGCTGGTTGTCCATAGAGGCTTACAGGCATGATAGCTTTTGTTTTATCTGTGATTTTTTCTTCTATTTTAGATGGGTCAATATTATAAGTTTTTACATCTATATCTACAAATACAGGAACTGCTCCTAAAAAAGCTATGGTTTCAGCCGTTGCGATAAATGTAAATGGTGTAGTTATTACTTCATCACCTGCTTTTATATCTAGTGCCATCATAGCAAGAAGCAGTGCATCTGTACCACTAGAACAACTTATAGCATGTTTAGCACCTGTAAAGTTCTCTAAGTTCTCTTCTAACTCTTGAACTTCCTTTCCCATAATGTAATTAGCATTATTTAAAACTCTGTCCATCTCTTTTTCTATCTCTGCTTGATACATAAAATACTGTTTTTTTAAATTTGCAAAATCTATATTTCTTTTATTATCTATATTTACTAAAAATTCTTTAGGAGTTATGGCGATATCAGAATATTTTTTTAACATGCCCTTATCTCGTGTAATTACTTTTGCATTAACTGCTTTGGCAGATGCTATAATTTGTGAATCTTCAATATCTTCATAATCAAGTTCTAAATATGAAGGAGTTTTTGCTATTTTAAATTTTAAAATAATATCTTTTATAAAAATTTTTAATAAAA
>JASFZJ010000073.1:0-20242 GCA_045267865.1 Sulfurovum sp.
AGCACATAAGGCAATACAAGTAAAAAGTCCAAAATAATATCAGCATCTTGATATAAAGTAGAATACATATCTTCTTTACAGAGCTTCCCTATTTTTTTTAAACTAAAAAATAGAGACTGTATATCCTCTTTTGCTAATATTATCTCTCTACTTTTATTATAAATTTTAAAAATATTCTCATTAGCATCATAACTTATTTTATAAAGTTTATTATTTAAAGTAAATGTCTCATCAAAAAGTCTATCAACTTTATAAAGAGACTTTAAATCTTCAAAAAATAGATTAAAAGTCAAATTTTCAGGGTATGACATAAGCCACTCTTCAATATCTTTGGGCTTTAAATATTCAGGAATAATCTTTTTATCAAAATCATAAATAGAGACAGTAATTGGTGCTTTTTTTAAATACTTCTCTACCAATGGCTTAACTTCTTCTTCCCAATCTAACCCACCATTACCACACCCTAATTTAGGCATAGCAATATCTGTAATTTGTAGTTTATTAGCTTCATTAATTAGTTTTATTAATCCTAATTCAATATATTCCAAAGTTGATTTCCCTCGCCAATGTTTTTTGGTAGGAAAATTCAATACCCATTTATTGGCTGTTTTATATAAAAATAGTTCTCCTATAGAAAGTGTTCCATTATCACACAATATTTTATACTCTTTAAACATTTCAGGGTAATATCGTTTAAAGTCATAAGCGATACCTTTGCCCATAACTCCTACGGTATTGACTGTATTGACAATTACTTTTGCATTGGAAGTAAAAATATTTCCCTTAATATATTGAATCATTCTAATATCTTTCTCATTTATATTCCTTTTTTATCTAAATAATGGTATTATAAGCATAACAGAGTGGTCTCGCTAAGAATAATTTTTACTTAGTAGAGGATTTGGGCTTAGCTCCCGTTACCCTCTGTATCTTCATATTTAAAATAAACCGTATTCAAATCTAATGTTTTAATTACTTTTGATACTTTATCTAATGTATCAGCTCGATAAATTGTTTTAAAATAATATTTCCCATTCTCTTTTTTAAATGCTTTGAACATTAACATATGATGCAATCCTTGTTCATTTTTAAAAGGCTTATAAAATGTTAAAGTTTGTTCATCCTCATATTTACTTTTTACGACAATCAAAGGATTAGTAAGTGTCTCTAATAGAGTACCATTGAGATGTTCTCTTTTTTGTAAATAAGTGTTATTATTAAAATGATTAAAAGCATATTTTAAATCAATAACAATAAAATATCCTTGAAACTCAAAGGTATAATGATTTACATCACCAAAAGATGCCTTAAATTCTCTCATAGTACGGTGTCTTTTAGGTAACATATCAGCATCTTGAGAGAGCTTATTCTCTTTAATTCTGCCATCTCTTGGATTAATATATCTTTTAACTGCTTTATAACTCATCAGTTTACTTTATCGCCAACATTCTCTCTAACGCCATATTCGCATATTTAGCTACTTCTGGTTCTACTACTATCTCATTTATAGGCTTGTTATCTTCTATTGATTTGAGAGTATTGTAGAGGTCTTCTAGTGTTGTCTCATTCATTGTTGGACACTCTGGTTTGGTTGAAGAGAGTACGAAAGTGTTCTCTTTTCTCATACGGTTTACTAGATTATACTCTGTACCTACTGCTACTTTTTGGTTTGGGTCTAGCTCATTTATATATTTGATGAGTTGTGAAGTTGAGCCTGAGAAATCTGATGCTTTGACTACAGCAGGGTCGCATTCTGGGTGTACTGCTATCAAAATATCCTCATATTTTTCTCTATAAAACTCTATATCATCTACTGTAAATAGTTGGTGAACTGAACAAAAACCATTAAAACAGATAATATCAGCCTCTTTGGGGTCACACTCTTTCCCATCAACTTCAACGCCAATTACACACGACTTTAGTCCCATCTGTATAGCGAAGTTTTGTCCTAGACATCTATCTGGAACAAATAAAATCTTTTTACCTGTCTCTAACCCTTTTTCTATGATTTTGAAAGCATTTGATGAGGTACAAACATAGCCCCCCATTGCTCCAACTTTGGCTTTGACTGATGCGTCTGAATTGATATATGTGATAGGTAAAATATCATTTTTATCTACTCCTCTATCTGTCATATACTTCACTGAATCTTCAAAATAGACTCCGTCCATCATCTTTGCCATAGCACAACACGCGATTTTGGGCATTAAGACTCGTTTTTGGGGTGCTATCACTTTGACACTTTGCCCCATAAAACCAACACCACAAAATACTACCCAAGGGTTTTTGTCTGCTTTACATCTCCTTGCGAGTTCTAGGCTATCACCTGTAATATCAGCCATCTCAAACACTTCATCTCTTTGGTAGTAGTGGGCTACTACGGTGACATCAAGCTTCTCTTTAAGTCTCATTATTTCTAATTTGTAATCTATATTCATCTTTAATCCTTAACTATTAGGGCTATTTTATCAAAATTCAGTTAAACTTACGAGAATAAATAAAATTATGGAATGGCTTATGGACTTTTTAAATCAAAACATTATACTCTACCTTGTTGTGTATCTCTTATCAGGCGTACCTTTTGGCTATCTTCTTGCCAAGTTTTTTGCTGGTGTGGATATCAAAAATGAGGGTAGTGGAAATATCGGTGCTACAAATGTAATTCGTGTAGTTAAACAGAAAAACCCTAAACTTGCAAAGAAGTTGGGAATTATCACATTTGCACTTGATGCTTTTAAAGGTATTGCTGTGATATTGGTTGCGATGTATCTCGATGCTCCTGAGGGTGTATTGTGGACTATTGCTGTATTGGCAGTTATCGGTCACTGTTTCTCTATATTCTTATCTTTTGAGGGTGGCAAAGGTATTGCTACAGGATTTGGTGTACTTTTTGTAATGATGCCTATTCCTGCTACTATTGCTATCTCTTTATGGCTTATTACTACTAAATTAGTGCCAATATCATTGATATCTTCTATGGTAGGACTTTTTTCAGTTGTAATACTTTCATACATCTTCTACCCAGAAGTGCCTGTAATTGGCTCTCACGCTCCAATATGGATTATCGCTTTTATTATTACCTATAAGCATATCCCAAATATCGTAAGTTTTTTCAAAAAAGAAGAGGCAACAGCATAATATGACCATTCACATAGAGACTTTAGGCTTTGATGTGATTATAGGTCTATTGGATTCTGAACGCATCACTCCTCAAAGAGTGGAGATAGATATATTAGCCTCTTATGAGTATAGTGATGGCGATTTTATCAATTATGCTGATATTGTGGCTTTGGCAGAGAGTAATCTCAAAGAAGAGAAGCACGAATTATTAGAAAATGCTCTTTTGTCTCTAAAAACAACTCTATATACTACATACCCTAATCTTCAAACCCTATATATAAAAATCATAAAACCTGATATTTTTACTCACTGTAGGGTAGGATTGAGTAAAGAGTGGGAATTTTAAGAATTTTTTTATAAAGAGGCTACTTTTATGTTATAATATTAAATAAAACTTAAAAAGGCTAATTTATGCGAATATTAATTATCGAAGAAGAAGTAGAACTTGGAGAAAAAATTGCGGCCAAACTTATCTCAGAGGGTTATCAAGCAGATAGAGCAGAAAATGTAGGTGATGCTAAATATTTTATAGATATTAGAAATTATGATTTGGTACTCATATCTTGGGCAGAGAGTTCTAAATCTATTATTGACCTTATCCCCTCAATCAAAACAGAAGATTACAAGACATCAGTTATTATTCTTTCAGAGTTTAAAGATAAAGAGAACGAAATCAAAGCACTTAAAGCTGGAGCTGATGATTTTATCCGTAAACCTCTTGATTTTGATATTTTGCTTGTGCGAATTGAAGCGAAATTAAGATTTGGCGTATCTAATATCATAGAGATAGATGATTTGATTATAAATCCTGAAGAGGAGAAGATTATCTACAAAGGTGAAGAGATAGAACTCAAAGGGAAGCCTTTTGAAGTGCTTACTCACTTAGCTATGAATAAAGACCAAATTGTATCAAAAGAGCAACTTTTAGATGCAATTTGGGAAGAGCCTGAGCTTGTAACTCCTAATGTCATTGAAGTGGCAATTAATCAAATTAGGCAAAAAATGGATAAACCTCTAGGAATTACAACTATAGAAACTGTGCGTCGTCGTGGGTATAGATTTTGTTTTCCAAGAGAAATAAGTTAAAAAAATATATTTATTTTAATTTTTAATTTGAGAATAAGCATTGTTCGGTTATAACTCGTATAAATAATAAAATATACAAAGGTAACATAAAATGGCATTATTTATAAATGATGAGTGTATAGCGTGTGATGCATGTAGAGAAGAGTGTCCCAATGAGGCGATTGAAGAGAATGATCCAGTATATATAATAGATGTAGATAGATGTACGGAGTGTGTCGGTCATTTTGATGAGCCTCAGTGTATCTCGGTCTGTCCTGTTGATTGTATAGTTCCCGACCCTGATAATGTTGAGAATGCAGAAGAGCTAAAATTCAAATTTGATAAACTTCAAGAAGAAGAGGAAGAGAACTAATCAGATGCCTAAACGAACTGCAATTATAGATATTGGTTCAAACTCTGCTAGGCTTGTTATTTTTGAGACGACAAGTCAATATGGTTTTCATCTAATCTGTGAACAGAAGTCAAAAGTTAGGATAGGGGAGGGTGCATACCAAAAAGGTGGAGAGTTACAGCCTATAGGTATTAAAAGAGCTTATCAGACTCTTGAAGCCTTTGTTCAGTCTATTGAGAAGTATCAAGCAGACAATACAATTTGTGTAGCCACTTCAGCCCTAAGAGATGCACCCAATGGAGATAAGTTTGTCCGATGGATAGAGCAGAAACTAGGGATAACTATCAAGATAATTGATGGCAAGAAAGAGGCACAATATGGAGCTATAGCTACAAATAATCTCCTTCCTATAGAGAGTGGTATCACCATAGATATAGGTGGAGGCTCTTCTGATATGTCTCTTATCCAAAATGGTAAAATAGTAGATAGTTATTCACTTAATCTTGGTACTGTACGATTAAAAGAGCTATTTTTTGATAACGCTTCTTATGATACAGATATGATAGTCAAAGCAAAAGAGTATATTCACAATGAACTCTCTCTACTCCCCTCTTATTTTAGGCATAGTTTAGCTATTGGTATAGGTGGAACGGCTAGAACTCTAAGTAAAGGGATAATGAAAAATACTCAATATCCACTTGATAGGCTTCACGCATTTAGATACGATATTGATGAACATAGAGACTATTTAGAAGCGATAGCCAACTCTAGTGCCAAAAATCTAAAAGAGTTTAATCTCAAAAAAAATAGATATGACACGATACGAGAGGGAACTCTGATATTTAATGAGATATTGTCTCTAATAGGTGCCAAAGAGCTAATATCAAGTATTGTAGGAGTACGAGAAGGACTATTTTTGGAACAACTTCTCAAAGATGATAATCTTAAATTTCCTCCATCTATAAATCCTAGTATCATTTCTATATTGGATAGATTTAAACCATTTGTAACTATAGAAAAAAGGCGAAAGACAAAGCTTAAACTAGCATCTGAATTATATGGTGTATTGCAGATAAATATCAAAGATAACAAAAGATATGAAAATGAGTTAAATTCAGCATTGAGACTATCAAATATAGGTAAAACACTAACTGTAACCAAATCGCAACAACACGCTTTTTATATAGCCCAACAAGAGCTAAACTATGGTTATACTCACAAAGAGATAATATTAATATCAATTTTACTAAGAATGTATAGTAAAGATTTATTAAGTAGGTCTCTCTACCAACGGTATAAAACATTATTACCACCCAAAGAAAATCTACAATGGCTTAACTTTATCTATAGCATAGTAGTAATCCTACATGAAGCATCAAATAGAGCTGAGATAAGCTTTAAATATGAGCATAGAACACTAACGATAATATCAGATAGGTCTCTCTATATAGCCAAAGAGAAGATAAAAACTTTAGAGAAGCCGATATCATTTGCTATTATTATTGAAGATAAGTGTAATATCCCTATTAATGCTGAGTTGGGGATAGATTAATATCCCATCTGTATATTATCTACATCTCTACAGCTTATAGATTTATCTAATCTTCTTAGAAAACTTCAAATATAATTTGGGAGCTAGAGAAGATTTGGGAATGAGCCAAAAGTAGCTAGTTGTCACCTGACCCTTAGGGCAAAATTGACTATCGTCTTTAATATAATTATAAAAATTAAGAAAATTAAGGATACTTTATTAAAGAAGTATTATAATACTTAACTATCAAAAAGGAGTTAAATATGAAAATAATTTTTGCTTTTAAGTCTATAATACTTTTGGGAATAACACTTTTGCTTACAGGATGCATACCTTTCTTTGCTTATACCCCAAAAGAACTTCGTGTCTCTTCTAAATCAGATAAAAGTGAAATTATAGTAAATCGTAGCTATGCAGATGTTACTAAAACTTTCAAAAAAATGTCACCAAGATGTTTAAACTTTAATTATCATTTAAGTAATGGTTTTGATAATATAGATAGTGACTATAGTAGCCATATAACTGTTTTTCCTAATAAAACTACACTTTATGTATCTCGTCTTCTTAATCATATACCTATGATTTCCACACATTATGTGATGGTTGTGGATATCTATCCTAATGGTGCAAAAAGTACAAAGTTAGTGACATCCTTGAGTGATGCTGATGAGTTTAGAACACTTATGGAAGATTGGGCAACAGGAAAGAGTGTAGGATGTATGAATATATAAAACCGAGTATAGTAAAAATAATATTTATTTTAATATCTTTTACTCTTTTAGGATGTCAATCAGTACAACAATTGAACCCTAAATATAGTAAAAATGTAAATATTATTTATACTTTGAAGACTCCTATCCGTTATATGGATGGAGTTAAATACCAATCTACTGGAGCTATCAATAAAGTTATATACTTTACTGAACTAGATAAATTGTGTCAAAAGAAATATCTAGGAGCAACTCGTATAAAGCAAGGTACTATATCAGTAGGATTACCTCAAGATAATTGGATGCTTATCAAAGTAGCATATAGTGGATTGATGTTAAGCAGACCAACTATGTCTCGTTCTGCTTATTTCAAAGTTAGAAAAGGATTTTCTTATGAAATTCAAATTAGTTATCAAAAAAGTATCAATACTATAGATATTTATGAGATTAACCCTCGTACACAAGCTAGAAAAGATGTTTACAAATCTTATCTTGACAACTGTGCATTATAAAAAAGGAACATTATGCCAAAAATTACTCTTATACTCATCTTCTTACTTTTCATAGTAGGTTGTGATAATAAATATAAACAGCCTACTATTGGAGGTAACAATATTTTTATTACTTTTGGAAAATCTGCTAATATGACTTATGTTACAGCTGAAATAGAGATAAAATCACTAGATGGACAGTGTATTTCCAAAGCTTTAGGTACACAAACTCTAAAACCAATTATCACAAATAGTTGGAGTATGAGACCTAATACATGGCATAGATTAAATTTAACTTTTATAAATGGAGCTACAGTAATATATGCTGATTATTTACGGTCAAAACCTTATTTCTTTATGCCTAGAAAAGGATATAAGTACAGTGGAGAAATCTTACTTTCCTTAAAGAACAAACGCTCAAAGTTAAAACTATATGAGATAAACAAATCAGGAAAGAGAAAAGAAGTAAAAGTATATGCCTATCCTAAATCTTGTGAGTAGTATAAGATAATAATCGTACTATATAAA
Organism: Sulfurovum sp.; assembly: GCA_045267865.1. Classification (GTDB taxonomy): domain Bacteria; phylum Campylobacterota; class Campylobacteria; order Campylobacterales; family Sulfurovaceae; genus Sulfurovum. The sequence goes on from JASFZJ010000073.1 coordinate 7,798, forward strand.
ATATAAATAGAGGTTGTATATGGGGCTAAAAACAAATATTATAAAAGTGGGTGATTTCATCAATATATCAAATCTTTTGAACTTGATGAGTTTCCATTAAATTTAGAAAATTTTAGCGATAAAGAGATAGAAGAGATTAGTAATATTTATAATGAGTATATGGAAGATTTAGAAAAAAATTTAAGAATTATAAACAATAGCTTCAAAGAGTACCGAGCAAGACTTTCAAAATATCTCATAGATAAATTAGATAGGGCTATTTATCAAGGCTTTGGACTAAATAGAGAAGAGTGTGAATTTTTGATAAATTATGATTTGATTTTTAGAACTGATAAAAAGTAGTATGGTGGATAAATCCACCCTACAAATTCTACTCTTTACTCTTAGAAAACTTCAAATACAATATAGGCAATATAATAAGAGTAAGTAAAGTTGAGCTTATAAGTCCATTAATTACAACTATCGCTAAGGGTCTTTGTATCTCTGAGCCAGGTCCTGTGGCGAATAGTAGGGGGATTAGTCCAACGGCTGCTATTGTGGCAGTCATTAAGACTGGTCTTAGTCTTTTGATTGAGCCATCTACTACAGCGTCATATAATGATGAGCCGTTTTTTATTAGGTAGTTGAAATAATTTACCAATACTACACCATTGAGTACGGCGATACCTAGTAGGGCTATAAATCCTACTGATGCAGGGACGGATAGATACTCTCCACTTAGATACAGTCCTATAAATCCTCCGATAAGTGCTAGAGGTACATTTATTATCACTATTGAGGCTTGTGTGAGTGAGCCAAATGAGACGAATAGGAGTATATATACCAAAAATAGTGCTAAGGGAACGATTACTGAGAGTCTTGCTGCTGCTCTCTGTTGGTTTTCAAACTCTCCTCCAAATGTGAGGTAGTATCCTGCTGGGAGTTTGAGGGTGTTTGCTATTTTTTCTTTGGCTTCATTTACGAAGCTTACTAAATCTCGCCCTTCTACATTGGATTGGACTATGGTTTTTCTGTAGCCGTGTTCGTGTTCTATCTGTACTGGTCCTGTGTTGGAGATAAATTTTACGAAGTTGTTTATCGGTATTGATTTACCACTATCAAGTATATATTGGAGCTTTTTAATTTTGTCTAGTGAGTTTTGGAGCTTTTTCTCACCTCTTATCATCAAGTTAATACGACGCATTCCCTCTTGTATTATTCCTACTTGTGTACCTGTTATCATGACTTTGAGGAAGTTGTTTAGCTCTTGTTGGCTGATATTGTGGTATGCCATAGCTTTTTTATCAAACTCTAGCTCAAAATACTCAACACCCTCATTGGCTTTTTTATAGACATCGCTACTGCCTTTGATACTCTCTAAGATGGATTTGATTTGTGTGGCTATGGACTCTAATTGGTCATTGTCACTACCAAAAATATCTATCGCCAAATCTCCTCTTACACCTGTAAGCATTTCGGATACTCTCATCTCGATGGGTTGGGTAAATCCATACTCAATACCGACAAACTCATCTAATACTTTTCGTATCTCTTCTATTACAAAATCTTTTGATGGTTCTCGCCACTGCTCTTTTGGTTGCAGTACTAGAAATGTATCTGTATCATTGAGTCCCATTGGGTCTAAGCCTAGCTCATCACTTCCTGTTCGTGCGATTATGTCCTTTATCTCTGGTACTTTTGAGAGGAGCTTTTGTTGTACTTTGAGATTGAGGGCTAGAGACTCTTTGAGAGAGATTGAGGGTAACATTTCTATACCGATTATTATACTTCCCTCATCCATTGTTGGCATAAATGCTTTTCCTGTTTTGGAGGCTAGATATAGTGAGCCTCCAAAGAGTAATACTACAGAGATAACGGTTAGCTTGTAGTATTTGAGTGCAAACAGTAGTGAAGGTCTGTATAGTTTGCTGAGGTTTCTGATTAAAAATGACTCTTTATCTTCTCTTTTGGAGAGTATAAAAGAACTCAACACAGGGATAAGCGTAAGGGCTAAAACTAAAGATGAGAATAGGGCAAATATAATACTAAGTGCCACTGGTCTAAAGAGTTTCCCCTCTAATCCCTCTAGTGTAAGAAGAGGCATAAAAACGATTATAATAATAAGCACTCCTGTAATAATTGAGGGAGCCATCTCTACTGTGGCTTCATAGATTATGGTTACTTTGTTTTTTCTCTGCTGTTTTGGATTACCTAGTTGGGATGTGATGTGTTCGACTACCACGACGGCTGAATCTACCAGTATCCCGATAGCAATAGCCAAACCTCCTAGACTCATAAGATTGGCTGTGAGTCCAAAATACTCCATAGCGATAAAACTCATAAGCAGGGCAAAAGGCAAGATAAGAGCTACACTAACAGCAGATGCGATATTACCCAACATCAAAAGTAGAATAATCATAATAAGAATAACGGCTTCATAGAGAGCATTTTTAACTGTACTTGTGGCGAGATTAACAAGCTCAGAACGGTCATAAAATATATCTATGGTTGTGCCTTTGGGAAGCATCGCTTCTAGTTTGCCTAACTCATCTTTAACTCCATCTAATACTATCGCTGTATTTGAGCCTTTGAGTCCCAATACAAGCCCTTGAACGGCTTCGCCTAATCCATTTTTGCTTACAAATCCTGCACGAGTGATAGAGCCGTACTCTACAGAGGCTATATCAGAGATAGTGATAATTTTATCACCTTTTTTTGTGATAGGAAGATTGGCTATATCTTGAAGTGATTTAAGTCGTCCTACACTTCGCACCAATATACTCTCAACTCCTTGTGAGACTCGTCCAGCTCCATCATTTTGGTTATTGGCTTTGAGTGTGGCAAAGATTTGAGAGAGTGTGATACCCATACCCTGCATTTTGTTGAGGTTGGGTGTGACTTGATAAGTCTTGACTTTACCTCCAAGAGCATTTACCTCAGCCACACCACTAATAGAGCGAAGCTTAGGAGAGATAATCCAATCAAGAAGCGTTCTTTTCTCTTCAAGTGAGAGTGTATCTGATTCAATAGTAAACATCAAAATATCACTCAAAGGCGTAGAGATAGGAGCTAATCCACCACTCATATTAGAGGGCAACTCATCTTTTATGTCGGCTAATCGCTCACTTACTTGTTGTCTAGCCCAATATATATCTGTACCATCTTCAAAGTCTATTGTGACATCACATAGACCATATTTGGAAGTCGAACGCATCATAGTCTCATAAGGGATACCCAACATCTTCATCTCTATTGGCACAGTGATACGAGACTCTATCTCAGCAGGTGTCATACCACTTGATTTGATAATAATTTTGACTTGTGTAGGAGATATATCAGGGAATGCATCAACAGGAAGCTCTTGATACGCCTTAATACCAAAACCCAAAATCACTAATGCCAATAGAGAAGCAAAAAGCCGTTGAGAGAGGACAAATCCAATAAGCTTATTCATCATCTTCTCCTAACATATTTTTGAGTATCGCTAGAGATGAGGTGGCTATTTTATTTGTGAGTGCTTTTGATGGTTTGACGAAATATGAGTTATCATTTTCTGAAAGTATCTCTATCTCTACAGAGTTATATCCAGTAGGAGTCTTGATAAATACTATCTGCTTATCGTTATACTTTATGACAGCTTTTTTCTCTATTTTGACGGTATCTTTGGCTATATGGATAATAGCGTTGGTGCGTAATCCTGAAAATATCTCTACTTCAAGAGGGATTGCAAATCTTACATCTCGTGTTTGATTTTGTGGGTTTATGATAGGAGAGAGCTGGATAATAGTCGTATCAAATGAGGCACTATCAAGAGTGATACTTACCTTCTGTCCCTCATAGAGTCCGATAGTCCGTTTGGCTTCTATAGCACTCTCTAGCCACAATGCACCTTTTTGTTGTATCACAAAGAGAGCTTCTGATGGAGTGGTACTTTTACCTGTAGCGGCTTGGATACTTACTACTCTGCCATCAACTGAGCTTTTGAGTTCTATGATAGGATAGAGTCTAAGGTGTTCAAAGAGTTCTATTATCATATAGTTATCAGCTCCATAGCTCTGGAGTAGTGCTTTAGAGGTGGAGACTTTTATCTTTGCCATCTCTAGCTTGGCTTTGGATGTGATACACTCTTTTTGAGGGATTATCTCCTCTTTACAGAGTAGATTTTTTCTCTTTGTTATATCTTTTTGGTGTCTTAATTCTATAGCATTGGCTATCGCTTCTTGTTGTGTTGAGACCCATTTTGCACTAGTGAGTGTTGTGAGTATCTGATTTTTTTTGACCTCTTGGTATTTGGCGATATTAAGTTTCTTTACATTGGCTTCAAATGGTAGAGATATTGTATAGAGAAGTGATGGAGGCGTGACTACTCTAGTGACAAACTCACCCAAAGGGATTTTGGAGGCAGGGGAGGGCGTTAGAGACTCTATCTGCCAATTTTGCTCTTGTTGAGGTGAGAGTGTTATATTTTGAGCTGTAAGAGTAAATGGTATAAGTAGTAATAGTAATTTTTTCATTAGTTATCCTTTATTTCGCTAAGTGTATAGAGTGTGAAGAGTCTTTGGTAGTATCGTTTTTGTGTGGCAAAAAGCTCTTGATTGAGTTGGTGGTAGTTTTGCCTACTTAGTAGATACTCAATAACCGAACTCTCACCCAAAGTATAACTCTTTTTCATCAGAGGCAAAAGAGTCTTTTGATACTCATATATGCTTCTATTTATAGATTTTATCATCAACGCATCACTTTTAAGTGTAGATTTAAGAGTATTAAAAATAGCTCTTTTCTCTATCATACTCTGCTCAAATGTAACCAAGAGAGCAGAGTATTTGTACATATCAGAAGCTCTTTTTTGTTCAGCTTTTCGTGAAGTAAAATTGAGAGGGATAGAGAAACCAATACCATACTTATCTACATCTATCTCTTTGTCATATTGGAGTGAAAGAGTGATATAATCAATAGCTTTAGAGTCTCTTTTGAGTCTCTCTTGTGTGCTTTGAAGTCGTTTCTGTTGGGCTGATTTGGATAGAGAAAATCTATCCGAACGAATAGAGACATTGGCTCTAATAGGATATATATCACGACAAGAGAGAAAGCTCTTTGAAGTGTAGTTGATGCGACTAAGCATAAATACTCGCTCTTTAGCAATCTTTTGTGTCATTTTGATATTTTGAAGCTGTGTGTAGAGTCTATTTTTTTCTACTTTTAGCTGTATTATCTCTATTTTTGAAATCTCTTGATACTCATAAGCTTTTTGCTTTTTCTTGTAGAGTTTGAGGAATTCATTGTAATTTTTTTGGATACTTTTGTAGTTTTTATAATCAAGACAGTGTTGGTGGTAGAGATTTTTGATACTATTAGAAAAGCCCAAAACACTTTTAGACTCCTCCAATAAATCAGCCTCATTTTCAAGGTCTCCTATTCTTTCATCTAATCTAAGAGTATTTCCAAAAGGGATTTTTTTGGATATGCCTACAGAGTATTCATACTCACTCTTTAATCCTTTTGGATTGGCTTTGGCTGTTGAGCCATATAGCTCAGCAGGGTCGTGTGCTGTCTGGGATAGATTTTTGGCTCTTAGGTAGAGTCGCTTTTTATCTATAGTTTGACTTATAGGATGGTTATTCTCAATGGAAGAGACTATATCTCTTAGATTGAGTGAAGAGCCGTAAAGGGTCTGCATTAGTAGTAGTGCTATGATGATAATTTTCATATTTTCTCTCTTTATTTAATAGTAATATAGTTTGATTATTCAAACAACTAATATCTTAAATATGTACTGAACGAAGAGTTATATAATGGGTGGCTTGAATGAGTTTTCTTTTAATGGAGGAGTATATTGTTTTAGTTGTAGAGTATATTTCTCTTGTAGAGTAGTGTGGATATAGTTATTTTCAAAAGGTGTTATTATCGCAATGAAATGAAGTAGATTATGTATTTTATTAAACTCTACACACTTAGAAGACTCTTCTATATCACAACTAGAGTATATAGTCTCATTATTATGAGGAGTTTTATCTATTATAGATATAAAAGAGTCGTGAAATATATTAAAGGAGAGCATAAACAATACTATATATATAATCTTAGATTGCATTAGCTTCTTCTTTCTTAACTTAGTTTACGGCAACTTCAACAGTAGTACCTTCCCAAATACCGTGTTTAGTACAGTATCCGTGAGCTACTAGTTTAAGTTTTTTCCCTGTTGGGATAATTGTAAATGTAGTTGTATTATGAGCTTTGATATTACCTAAAGTTCCTGGGATATAAGTAACTTGAGCTAATTTAGTCTCACCATTAAAAAGAGTTACAGACTCAATATAGTGGTCAAAATCATCAGGATGAGTATATTCCTTACCCATTTTTACAGTCACTTCAAATGGCTCACCAGCAGTAGCTGTATCTGCACAAGTAATAAATGGTGAGTGTCTATCAATAAGGTCTTTTTTCGCCTCTCTATCTATCTCTGAAATATCTGTGTATTTGTTAATCTTTGGCATATTATTTCCTTTAGTCTATTTTGTATAAAATTATTATATCACAAATAAAATTAAATAGGATAAGATTTATCTTAAATTAGACGGTTATATTGATAAATATTGGGAAAAAATATAATTATATTTAAAAATATTAAAAATTTAATCTCAAAAACAAAAAAAATATGCTATTCTTAGATAGTTCGCATTTTATAATGAACTCTTAGACTTGATTTACGAAACATTAAGCTAACATTATAAAGTGTATTATTTTAATTCGCAAAAAGCAGGAGTAAGTTATGTTGAGAAAAATTGTAGTTGTCTGTTTATCTATCTTAGTTGCAAGTTCATTAAATGCTAGAGAGGTTTCACAAAATGAGACTTTTATCGGTTTGGAGATGGGTTATGTTGGTGTTCAAGGGGATAGAGTATTAGACCCTAAACACACTGATAGTGATTTATCTTATGGTATCCGTATAGGTACACAAAATGAAGATTGGCGTGCAATATTTTTATATAGCTACTATAACAATGTAGATAGTGACCAAAATGCTGAATTTGGACTATTTTCGTTAGATTACTTCTTTTTGCAAAAAAATAGTTCGACTGTATCTATATTTAGACCTTATTTAGGACTTAATATAGGATATGGAAATTATGAGAGTACAAATCTTGCAAATGTAAATGCTTATTTATATGGTGGACAGACAGGAGTTGTAGTCGATATAAATGATAATATAGATATAGACTTTAGCTATAGACACTCTTTTTCAGATGAAGATGCGTTCAACCATGTAGGTGGCTTTATCTTTGGCGTAAACTACATATATTAAGTGAAATTGATAAAGGAATAAATGATGAAAAAAAATATTATATATGCACTAATTACTATTATAACTATCTTTATACTATCTTCTTGTGGTGCAGATAGTAAAACAGATGGTGATGTTGGTAGCACTATTACAGGTAATGTTATTAGTAAAATAGATAAAGTATTAGTAGATGAAAATAGTACTATGAATTTTGGAATAAAGGTTAGTAGTACATATAATAATGGTATTGTATCTAAACTAAGTAATCTAAATCTGCTTTTGGAGGGATGTACTATTGTAGATGGTACAGTAACAGCTAATCCAAGTAGTGTTGTAATAGATTCAACTACTGTATCAAAAAGTATTTTTTTCACAGCTAAAGTGACAGAGCCTACTTGTACAGCCACGGCTTATGAAGTAACGGCTACAGAGACCCTAACATCAGATGGACAAGAGTATTCTCACGCATTTACTACAGGTATGAAGCCAACAGGACTTGTTGATGCAAATGCTTCTATTACAGAAGATAAAACTACAGTAGATGATAGAAATTATAGTTTTTCTAATATACCATTTCCTATATTAATAGATAAAGCAGAACAAGAGTATCCGATTAAATTACAATTAATAGATAGTAATAATGAGGTTGTATCAGGAAAAGAGGTTGTTATAGAATCTTATGATATTCGTTTTGGTGTATTAGATGTAATGAGTGCAACTACAGATGCAAGTGGTTTTGCTACATTTATATTTACTTCACCAGTATCATTAAATGCTATTGATGGATTGACTATTATTCTTAAATCAGCACACACCACAGATAAAGGAGATAGATTAACTGCAAATATAACTCTATTTTTTAATGCAAGCCAAATAGTTCCAAATCTTTATAAATTTACTAATGCCTCTTCTCTAGTAACTATTACTCCTGCTACAGAACAAGAGATTACTATAGATTTAATTAATGATAAAGGTATTGGTGTATCTGGAGAGAGCATTAGTATTACTAATATATCTAGCAGTTTTGGTTCATTTAGTTCATCTTCTGCCTCAACAGATAGTGCAGGACGAGCTACATTTATATTTACTTCAGCAGATAATTTGAGTAGTGTAGATAATCAATCAACACAAGCTACACTTAGTTATATAGATGAGAGTGGAAATACTTTAAGTTCTACTATATCTATAAGTATAAATACAAGTCTTATACCTAGTTTAGCATATACTTTAGTAAATGAGACTACACCTATTACTATTACAACCCCTGCACAGGTGAGTACAATTAGTGTAAATGTAGTAGATAGTTTTGGTGTAGGAGTATTAGGTAAAGTAGTTCAAGCTTCTACTCCTATTTGGGGTACATTAAGTTCAGCTACTGCCTCTACAGATAGTGCTGGTAAAGCATCATTTACATATACAGCACCAAGTGATTTAACAGGATTTACTCCTATTTTAATTAATTTAATTTTTACAGAAAATGGAGTTACCTTAACCAAAAGTATAGTTATTAATTCTACGACAATACCTACTCCTATAGATACTTTTATTCTTGTAAATGAAAATAATATTACTATAAATTATGCTTCACAAACAAAAGAGATAGCAGTTCAGGTTATAAAAAATGGTGTTCCAGTTGTAGGAGAGAGTGTAACTGCCAAAAGTATTCCTATATCTTTTGGACGAATTGAGAATATAACAGTAACTACTGGTAGTGATGGTTATGCTAGATTTAACTATATCGCTCCTGATACTCTCACAAATGGTACTCAACCAATAATTTTGCTACATACAGATATAGATAAAGTAGAAGCTACAGCTACAGCTACTTTAACAGTAGCCAAAATAGACTACTCTAACTACTCAATTACCGTAATACCAACAGACATAAATATAACACTTCCTGAAGAGTTTAAAGTAGTTAGTGTATATGTGAATGATAATAATAATCGTCCAGCTAAAGACATAACTGTATCTATAGATTATTTTAATCAAGTATTAGGCGTTATGGACAAGTATAGTGGAATTACTGATATAAATGGACATATAGATTTTAACTATGTAGCACCTTCTAATATAGATAGTCTTGATGGCAATACTTCACACTTTGATATGTATTTGAATGCAGATACTTCGATAAGAGAGAGTGTAAATTTATCTTTTAGTAAATCAGTAACTCTCATAGAAGTAGCAGATATTTATATTAATCCAAGTACTTTGAAAGTAATTCAAGCTAATGAAGTAAAAAAAGTAAAAATTACAGCAGTTGATGTCAAAAACTTTGGAGTAAGTACAAAATTTAAAATACAAAATCCTGCATTAACAAGTACCGATTATGGTAGCTTTGATGTAAATGAATTTACAACAGATTCATTAGGTAACTTTGAAGTTACCTATACAGCCCCAGCTGATATTGGAGGTTTGGCAGATAGAAATATCTCTATCATAGAGTTAGAAACAAATATCGAGAGGATACTTACGCTTACTTTCCAACAGCCAAACTCACAAGAGATATTATATGACTTAAATCTATCTGTAGATAATAAGATAGAGGTAGATGGCACAGGAACTTTTGGTATAACTATTAGAGAGAGTGGAAACCCTGATACATATATAGATAAGATTAATGTGATAGATGTGAATGCCTCTATGGAGTTTCCAACGATGTTATCATTTGCTAGTAATGCACCAACTATAAATTATAGTGGTAAGAGTGCAAACTCATATAAAGTCTATGCAAAGCAGTTTTCAGGCGTTGCTATTATAAATGTTAGTGCAACTATATTTGATGGAGTAAATAATGTTACACTCACACAGAGATTTCCTGTAGTTATTCTATCAGGTGCTTTGTCTTCAATGTCTATGTTCCACTCTAGAAATAGTTTTGATGTCAATACAGGATTATATAAAGATTACTATACAATTCATGCTGTAGATAAGTATGGTAACCCTATCCAATCAGGAACAGCTCTTCATCCTAGTTTGATAAATAATGTAAAAGCAGAAGGTCATACAGGTAGTATCACACCATCTATATTTACAGATACAAATGCTAATTTTAATAATAGTAATATTGTAGATACTGAGGATAGGATAATAATATTACCATCATCAAGTAGTACAAGCAAATATGCAATAGGTGATTGGAGTATTAATACTCATACTAATACAACTCTTAGCTTAGCAGAGCTATATGGTGATGTTAATATACCAGCAGGATTGAGTTATGTAGTTGGTAATGAGAATGGTTTTGCACAAGATAAGATAGCGATAGCAGATATATCAGGTGAAAATAATGTCTACTTAACAGATTCACAGGGTAATGCAGAGTTTGTAGTCACTTATGACCCAGCTCTAAAGGGAGAGATATACTATCTAGCAGCCAATGGAGGTAGTGAAGGTAAGAGAATAGGTACAGCACTTAAATCATCATTCTATTATGGAGGGTATCAATTAAGAACACTTATGCAAGATATGTATGTTTATTCTGGTGGTGAGACTTTTCTAACAGGTTTTTATATGTTAGATTCTGTAGGACAATTAACTTCAGAGAATTATAATGTCAGGATGGAAAATTTTGATAATCCTGGAGGCTATAGTATAGATAATGGTGCAAAAGAGTTTACTTACTCTGCTCCTAGTGATATATCATCTCTTATAGGTACGACTTATGAGTTTAATCTTACTATATCAGAAGGTAAAGAGCCATACCAAACTATAAAAATCCATTATATAGATGATACTAACTATACAAATTATAAATTAATCTCTAATGAAAATAACTTTACTATAACTCAACCAAACGAGACACATAAATTAAATTTATATCTTAGAGATGGGAATAGTGTTGTTGCTAACCAAGATGTTAGTATTGATTTGATAGACCCTAGTAAAGGTACGATAGATACATATACATATCCTACCAATAGTAATGGATATGTATATTTCTTATATACAGCACCAGAAGAACTCTCTTTGTTATATAATACTAACCTTACAATTAGAGCATATTTGACAGCAAATCCAGCTATTGATGTAAATATTACAGCATCTTTTAGTCCTGTACAAGAAGTAGATACAACAAATTATAATCTAGTAGCTGTACCAAGTAGTGCAAATATTTCACCTACAGATACAAATAAAGTATTAGATTTATATTTAAGTGATAGTAACTCTTCTCAGCCTGTAGTTAATCAAACTATTATAGCTCATGTTTTTGACCCAAATAGTGGAACACTAGATAAATATACTGATGTTACTGATGCTAATGGACATATTGTATTTAACTATATCCCATCAACAACTTTGCCATCAACTGATTTGAATATTACTTTTGAAGTACCTGGTGCTAGTATACCAAAAACAGCAAATATAATATTGAAGTTTACAGCTAATTCTAATCCAACAGGTGATTATAGCAGTTATAACTTCTCTGTAATACCAATAGAATCCAATATAATAACAGCAGGAGAAACTAAAATAATAAAAGCTTTTGTTGGAAATGGAGTGAGACCAGTTGAGGGTGAGACTGTATTAGTAGATTTTACAGATGATACAAAAGGTAGAATGAGTAGCTTTAGTGCAGTTACAGATGTAAATGGACATGCTATATTCAACTATACAGCACCAGATGATATATCAACTCTTATAGATAAAAATATCACTATTTCATTTAGAATGGAAAATAATACAAGTAAAGAAGCAAATTCAATTATAAATTTTGTATCACCAGGAACAGTAACAAATGAGGTCAATACAACAAATCTCAATCTTATAGCATTACCAACAGCGATAAATATCTCAATAGATGATACAAGTAGAGTTTTAGACTTATACTTAGAGAATAACTCAACAAATGCACCTGTAGCAGATACGGTGATAGTAGCCAAATTTATAAATCCAAGTAACGGTACTTTGGAGCAATACACAGCCACAACAGATAATGCAGGACATGTTGCATTTAACTATACAAGACCAGATTCAATATCAATAGGTAGTGACTTTAATATTAGCTTTGATATATCAAGTGCATCTGTAAGTAGAGAAGCGAATGTAACAGTAAACTTTGTAGCAGCAGGAACAGTAACAAATGAGGTAAATACAACAAACCTTCAATTAATTGCATTACCAACAAATATCAATATCTCAACAGATGATACAAGTAGAGTTTTAGATTTGTATTTAGAG
>JASFZJ010000074.1:0-16412 GCA_045267865.1 Sulfurovum sp.
AATATTTAATAATATGCTTTAATATATATTAATATGATACAATTAGAGTAAAATTATAGTGGGAGATTTTACCTTTATGAGTAATAATAATAATGACCATAACCTAGACGACCTAATTATCGATTCTGATGAACCAACTAACAATAAAGCTAAAAGTTTTTTGACAATAGTTGCCTTATCTATTGTTGTATTAATTGTAGCTATTATCTTGACCAAAACTCTACTCAAAAATGCTGAAAATGAAGCACTTAATTTTGAGCAGAATTATACGGAAAATATCGCTCCTGAACTCAAACTAGAGACAGGGAGTGAATTGGATAAGATAGATGATAAGTTATCTCTATCAAATATTATAGCTAAGGAGACTACGCCATCTAAAGATGATAAAGATAGTATCAGTAAAGATACTATAGATATTGATGAGGATAGACCAAAAAGTACCAAAATCAAAATTAATAATGATGGTCCTGCTGTATATGTACCTCCTGTTAAGCATGTCAAAAAGGTAGCTATCCCCAAATCTGTATATACTCAGCCTGTAAGACAACCAAAGAGAAATACTCCACCACCAGAAGAAGAAGAGAATGGTAGATTTTATATAAAAGTAGGTGCATATAGCAAAACTCCTAGCAGTCGTTTCTTGTCAGTGATTAGAAATAGTGGATTTAGATATATCATTACAAGACCATCTAGCAGTGGTATAAAGAAACTTTTGATTGGTCCTTATAATAGTAGAAATAGTGCAAATAATGCACTATATAAAGTACAAGACCGTATAACTAAACAAGCTTATGTAGTGGAGCAGTAGATTATGATACACAAAAGCATACTCTTTGACCAATTAACACCAGTAGCACTATATTCAAAGCTTAAATTACTTTTTCCTGATGATATTACTATGCTCTTTGAGAGTGTAGTTAATACAAGTGATGGTAATTTCTCTTTTATTACTATCGGAGTAAAAGAGAGGCTCATCTATAAAGATAAAACTACCACCCATATAGATATAAATCAAAAATCAAATATTTTAGAAGAAGACCCATTTAGCTTTTTGAAAGAGTATTATAATAAAATAGACAAAGATTATTATAAAGCCAAAGCCCAAGAGGTTGGATTTTCGTTTGTAGATGGATTTATAGGATTTATAGCTTATGATATGGTGCGAGTTTTTGAGCCTGTATTAGAAGAGAGTATGGATGATTTATATGACCCACTCAATACTCCTGATTTGGATTTAGTCCGACCAAATATCATCATTGCTTATTCACACAAAAGTGCAAAACTCACCATAATATCACAAGATGAAAAGATGAGAAGTAGCATAGAATCTATAGAAAATCTACTCACACAACCATCTATCCCAATGGCTATCAAACCTGTAGTCCTAGATGGTGAGGGTATTTTTAGTATAAGTGAAGATAGATTTAAAGAGCTTGTATTAGAATCCCAAGAGAGCATTAGAGCAGGTGATATTTTTCAGCTACTTATATCCAATAGATATACTCAAAAAGGAAGCATCGACCCTCTATCATTTTATAGAGTATTGCGTTCTAAAAATCCATCTCCATATCTCTTTTTATTAGATTTCAAAGATTTCTCTATCTGTGGGTCAAGTCCAGAGGTAATGGTACGACTTAGTGAGGGTGAAATACTCTTACGACCAATAGCAGGAACACGAAAAAGAGGCAAAAATGCCCAGAGAGACAAAGAGCTTGAGCTTGAGATGTTAAACGACCCAAAAGAGTGTGCAGAACATCTTATGCTAATAGATTTGGGACGCAATGATGTTGGACGAGTAGCCCAAACAGGCACAGTCAAAGTAACTGATATGATGAGAGTAGAGAAATACTCACATGTGATGCACATGGTTTCAGATGTAGAGGGGAAATTAGATAAAGATAAAGATATGTTTGATTTATTCAAAGCTACATTTACAGCAGGAACAATGACAGGAGCACCCAAAATAGAAGCGATGAAACTCATAGCCAAATATGAAAAACTAAAAAGAGGCTTCTACTCAGGAAGTGTAGGCTACTTCTCATTTGATGGCAATATGGACTCAGCTATCGCCATAAGAACATCACTCATTAAACCAGACTCAATCACTCTACAAGCAGGAGCAGGAATAGTAGCAGACTCTGTTCCTGAATTAGAGTATTTAGAAGTTAAGAATAAATTAGGTGCTCTATTGGCTACGCTTAAAGAGATGGAGAGTATGTAGTTTTTAGTTTATTTGTATAAGCAAAATCTTGTAGGTTCAATTCTCTCTTTCTTTTAATATTAAAAAAATTATGTTGGCACTGTTACTATTGGTTGTGATTATATCTGTTTATTTTGGTAAAATAAGAAAATACCAAGAGCTAAATAAACTTATAATTTATAACCATTTCACTATAATTATGGAATTAAAATGGTTTTATTTAGTGGTACTACTTATTATAGATAGATTACCCTTTATTAAAATATTGAATGCACTAAAAGTCAAATTAAATATAAAACTGTAACACTCTATATAAAATAAATAAAAACTTATATAATTTTTCTTAATATTAATCTAAGATATGATAAGATGATAGTAATTTATATTAGAAAAGGACATACAGATATGGATGTTAAAATCTACGAATATGACGCAGTTATTGTTGGTTCTGGACTTGCTGGTTTGGCAGCAGCGAAAGAGCTTACAGAAGCAGGGAAAAAGACGGCAGTTATCACAAAATTGCATCCTCTAAGAAGCCATTCAGGCGCAGCACAAGGTGGGATTAATGCTGCACTTGGTGAGGGCGACTCTACAGAACTTCATGAGTTTGATACAGTTAAAGGATCTGACTATTTAGCAGACCAAGATTGTGTTGAGCTTATGTGTAGTAAAGCTCCTGAGACTATCAGATGGGCAGAACAGATGGGTGCTGTTTTTTCAAGAGATGAAAAGGGTGATATAGCTATGCGTCCTTTTGGTGGACAGTCTAAACCTAGAGCATGTTATGCTAAAGATAGAACAGGTCTTACACTACTTCAAACTATATATGAACAAGCAGACCGTGCAGGTATTGAGGTATTTGATGAGTGGTATGCTGGTGATATTATCTATGAAGATGGAAAAGTATCAGGAGTTGTAGCGTATGATATTGCAAACTCAACACATGCTATATTTAATGCAAAAGTAACTATGTTGGCTACTGGTGGACATGGAAGGGCGTATAGATTTAACTCAAATGCTCATGCAAATACTGGTGACTCATTATCTATTGTAGCTCGTCACGGATTGCCTCTTGAAGATATGGAGTTTGTACAGTTTCATCCATCAGGATTGGGTGGGTCTGGTGTACTTATCTCTGAGGCTGCTAGGGGTGAGGGAGGAAGACTTTTCAATAGTAAGGGTGAGAGATTTATGACTAAATATGCTCCAAATGCTATGGAACTTGCTTCTCGTGATGTGGTAAGTCGTGCTATTATGGAAGAGGTAAGACAAGGTAGAGGTGTAGGAAAAGATGGTCAATCGGTCAATATAGACCTAACTCACTTAGACCCAGAGATTATCCTTACTCGTCTGCCAGAACTTCGTGAATTGGCTATCGCATTTCAAGGTCAAGATATGCTCAAAGAACCTATTCATATCTCTGCAACTGCTCACTACTCTATGGGTGGAATACCGACAAATATCAACACACAAGTACAAAAATCACCTACTGAACTTGTAGAAGGTTTTTATGCTGCTGGTGAGTGTAGTTGTGTATCTGTTCATGGTGCAAATAGATTGGGTGCTAACTCTGTGCTAGAAGCACTTCTTTTTGGTCGTCATTCAGGTGAGAATATGCTAAAAGCTCTTAATGAGGGTGTGAGTCTAAGAAAAGCTAAATTAGGTGATGCTGATAACTTTATAGCTGAGATGCACAAACTCAAAACATCTAATGGTAATGAGAAAGTTCCTGTTATTAGAGAAGAACTTCAAGATGGAATGACTAAAAATGCAGGTGTATTTAGAACTAAAGAGACACTTGACGAGCAATTAGCTCTTATTGAATCTCTTCAAGCTAGATTTGAAAATATCTCAATTGATGATAAGACAGCTACATTTAATACAGACCTTCAAGAGGCACTTGAACTAGGTCACATGTTAGAGTTTTCTAAGTTTATCGTTGTTGGTGCGTTAAATAGAAAAGAGAGCCGTGGTGGTCACTTTAGAGAAGACTTTCCCACAAGAGATGATGTAAATTTCCTCAAACATACTTACGCTTATATGGATGCTGATAGAAATATCACGCAAGAGTGGGGTGATGTGGTTATGGGTAAATTTGAACCAAAAGAAAGAACATACTAAAAGGGGGTCAAGATGCAAAAAACAGAGATGAATAGTAATAGAAAAGTCACCATTAAAGCGTTTAGATTTAATGCAGAAACAGACTATCTTCCATATTATAAAAATTATACAATGGAAGTAGGCAAAGATGAGTTAGTCCTTGACCTTTTGAATAAAATTAAGTGGGAACACGATGGAAGCTTCTCTTATCGTCGTTCATGTAGGCATGGTATCTGTGGGGCTTGTGCTATCAAAGTAAATGGCAAAGCAGTTTTAGCATGTAAACAAAATGCTATTGAGATTTTGGATATGTTTGATAATGATATAACGATAGAGCCTCAAAGCAAAAAGAGAGCTGTCAAAGATATGATTATTGACAAAGCTGATTTTTGGGAAAAACACGCTGCTGTTAAGCCTTTTGTGGTAGCAGAAATTGAGCCTAGACCTGAAAAAGAGACAAATATGTCTATAGAGCAGTTTGATAAGTTTCTTGATTCTGACCTCTGTATTCAGTGTGGTGCTTGTCACTACTCTTGTCCTGCTTTAGAGGTAAACGAAGAGTTCTTTGGTCCTGCTGCATTTGTAGCAGCGTATAGATTTAGTATCGACCCTAGAGATAGTGCTGGGAAAGAGAGACTAGAGATGACGGCTCAGAGTGGTCAAGGTGTTTGGGATTGTGTCAAATGTTTTGAGTGTGCTGAGGCATGTCCAAAAGATATAAATCCAATTGAGAAGATTACAAAGCTTCATAATATGCAGTTTGAACAAGGTGTAGCAAGAAGTAATATAGCTACTCGTCATGCAGAAGGTTTCCTTAGAGGTATCAAGAAAACAGGTCTTTTAGATGAGGCAGATATAGTAACATACTCTGAGGGGTACTTAGGTATGTACAAACACCTATGGACTGCTAAGAAGATGTTTTTTGCAGGTAAAATACATTGGCATTCAGGAATACCATTTATTAATAGTATCCCTAAAATCAAAAACTTACATGAAGTTGAAAAACTCATTAAAATTTCACAAACTAATAAGCTATAGGGAGATAAGATGAGTAAACTACACTATGCACTATACACAGGATGTACAGCGAAACAATCGACACCAGAACTACTTTCATCTACTCTAGCAGTATCTGAGAAGTTGGGCATTGAGATAACTATACTAGAAGAAGCAAGTTGTTGTGGGGCGAGTCACCTACAAGATTTTGATGAGTTTTTAGCTCATGTTCTCAACGCTAGAAATATCTGTTATGCAGAGAAACTAGGGCTTACAATGATTACTATCTGTAACACTTGTCAGCTAAATTCGGCTATGACAAAACACGCTCTTGATAGTGACCCAAAACTAAAAGCTAGAGTAAACGAAAAACTAGCCGAAGTGGGACTTAAATATAATGGTACAAGTGAGATAAAACACTTTTTGTACGCTCTTATAGATGATTATGGACTAGAGAATATCAAAGAGAAAGTAACTGTACCTCTTAGCCATCTTAATATTGCACCATTTTATGGTTGTCACAACATAAGACCATCAGAGCTACATAACAATGATAATGCCTATACACCAACTTCACTTGATAAACTTATAGAGGCACTAGAGGGTAATCCTATAAACTACTCACACAAAAATAAGTGTTGTGGTTTCCATGTAGAGCTTCAAGCTACACACACATCAGAAGTGTTAGCAGGGAATGCTATGGTTGATGCTATTGATAATAGTGCTGATATTATGGTAACACCCTGTCCTCTATGTCACCTCAAAATGGATACATATCAAGATTCTGTAGGCAAAGTAATGGGTAGAGATATAGCTCTTCCAGTTCTTCACATGCCTCAAATGGTTGCACTAGCATTAGGTTGTAGTGAAAAGGAGATAGGACTCAAGTTCCATGTCCAAAAAGCAAAACATCTCTATACCAAAAGTGCTTAATCACTCTCCCAAATTAATTTGGGAGTCCCCTCATATATTACAAAAGGAAGTTTTATGAACATCATCAAAATATTCTCTATATTTATAATCTTAATTACAAGCTCTTTCTCAAAAGGGATAACAGACCCTTTGGTTTGTTTAAGTTGTCATGGAGCTCATTTTGCTATGGATAAGAGATATTTTACTATCAAAGATACGAAGATGATAAACCCTCTTAATGGAGAGTCTCTAAAAGAGTTAAAAGCGTCTAAATGTTTAAGTTGTCATCAAATCAAAGAGTTTGGTGGTATCGGAGTTATGCCTATCCACCTCTCTACATCTCATCCTATAGGTATGGTACCCAATCCAATAATAGCAGATGTACCAGAGAGTAGATTGAATAAAGGGAAATTAGACTGTATATCTTGTCATCAGATGGACGCATCAAACAAGAATTTTATGTATCTGCAAGAAGATACCAAAGGTGGTAAAGATATAGATAAATCATGTATTGTTTGTCACTCTGCCAAAGCTGATATGAAAAAGAAACAAAAAATATACATAAAAGATATGACAAATATTCAGATATTTCAAAAATAAAAAGGGATTTTTATGAAAATCATTAAAATAATAGTTAGTATGTTAATCGGGATAACTGCTGTCTTTGGAAGTGGACCACATGATGCTATAACCTGTTTAGGTTGTCATAGTGCTCACTTTGCCATGGCTAATAAAGCTTTTGCTGTAAAGAATACAGCTGCAATAAATCCAAGAACGGGAGAGAAGATTAATGGATTAGTTGCAAATAGATGTTTGGGTTGTCACCAACTTGAAGAAAATGGAGGAGCTGGAATAAAACCTATTCACCTACACATAACGCACCCTATTGGAATGGTGCCAAATCTAAAAATAGCAGATGTGCCAGAGAGTCTATTAAATAAGGGGAGATTAGATTGTGTATCTTGTCATGAGGCTCATCCATCAAATGATTATTTTATGTACCTAAGAGTAGATACAAAAAATGGTAAATATATAGAACACTTTTGTGTAGTATGCCACTCAGCCAAAGGTGATCTTGAAGCTATGGGATTTGAAAATTCAGATTCTATTCAAGTATTCTCTGCTATGAATCAAGAAAATGGTGCTTCAAGTGCATCACGAAAAGATTCAAATGTACATAATCCTACACCAGAGTATATTATGCCATTGGGAGAAGTACCTAAAAATACAATTACTCCAAACTATCTATCTCCACCAGATTGGATATATAAACCAAAGCAAAAATATATAGATGCAATTCAAAAGCAGATGGGAAAAGTAGTTAAAAAGGCAAGAAATACTATAGAAAAGATAAAGACAATAGAGGTTAAAAAAGTAGTAGTGCTTCCTAAAATAGTGCTTCCTAAGGTAGAAGTCAAAAAAGTAGAAATTAAAGAAGAGACAGAAGATATATTTTATGAGTTTAACCGAGATGGATATATGTATATTCCTACAGATGGTGATGATTACATAAAGATTAATCTTAAGTAAAAGAGGAGTTTATATCAAAAACTCCTCCTTATACTCACTATAGATATTTTTATCTATAGGTATCACCTTTACTTCACTACCTCTAGCTAGATACTCCACTTCAGGAGTTGTAATTATCATACCATTTGCTTTTGGCATAGGGCTTATCATACCAGGAGACTGTTTGGTTAGTGGAGTGAATGAGTTGTTATCATAGACTCCTAGAGTAACGCTATACTTTCCTTTTCGTATCTTAAAATTTTCTTTTATTTTAGTTGTAATATAAGATTGATAATAGGCTTTTGCTCCACTCATCTTAGTTATAATTGCACGAACAAAAATCTCATAATTGACCATAGAAGCCAGTGGATTACCTGCAAGATTGATAATAATAGTCTCACCTATCTTCCCCAAAGCTGTCGGTTTCCCTGGTTTTATATCTACTTTATCAAAATATAACTTCATACCCAAATTGATAAATGCCTCTTTTGTAAAATCTTTATCTCCCATACTCACACCACCTGAAGTTATGATAATATCAGCATTAAGTGATGATTTGATAGACTCTTCTAATGACTCTATCGTGTCTCCTGCACTTTGGATATATTGCACTTCACAGCCAAGTTCTTTGGCTCGTGCCAAAAACATAGGAGTATTTGAGTTATATAGTTGATGAGGCTCTATTTTTTCAAAATGTGGACGAAGCTCATCACCTGTACCAAATAGACTCACTTTAATAGCTCTTGATACCTCTATATGTGTCACACCTTGACTGGCCAAAAGTGCTATAGAGTAAGCAGTAATTTTTTCACCATCTAAGAGATAAATATCACCACTCTTTATATCCTCTCCAGCCCTTCTGATATGTGCATTTGGTTTGATATTTTGAGGGAGTTTTATATTTTGACCATCAAGTTCCACAAGCTCAATAGGAACAATCGCCTCACATCCATTTGGAATTGGTGAGCCTGTCATTATCTTGATAGCTTCACCTTCTTTTACAATCAAGGAAGCGTTGTCTCCTGCATAAATTATACCTGTTTGTTTGACTATAGTATCAGCATCATCACACTTGATAGCATATCCATCCATAGCAGAGTTATCAAATCGTGGTAAATCAAATGATGCTATATAATCTTTACGCAAAATATGCCCCAAAGCCATCTCAATAGGTAAAATTTCACTCCCTATAACAGGTGTATTTTGATAAATAATATCCAACGCTTGTGTGATAGAGGTTGCCATAGAGTAAGCCTTTTGTTTAAGTTAGGTTGATTATAGCAAAATAGGGTATAATCCACTTTTAAACCAAATCAAATTGTAGGAATTAATAATGGAAGTTACACAAATGATAGCTACTTTTATAATTTTTACTACAAGTATATCAGCAAGGTAATTTATGATACATAAAAATATAAAAATTAAAAAAGATATATGGCTATACTCTGATAATTGTACAGTTAAAGAAATCATTAATTATATAAAACAAAAAGGAAAATTAAGAGATACTCAAATAGAAGCTATTGAGATATATCTATTTCTAAAAATAAAAGGTCAGAATAAACCTCTATGGCAATTATTTAGTGAAGGCTTTTTTACAATAAATAAGCCACTTGTATCAGAAGAGTATTTATTAGGTTTAGATAATGGTATTCAAGCATTTGCATTATATGATTTTGCTAAAAAAAATTTACCATCTTTAGTTGAATTGATACGAAATAATCCATCTAATATTAATTACGATGATATAATAAAAAATATATTTTATGATGTAAGCTATAGTGACTATTTACTATCCTTGCCTATGGGAGCAGGAAAAACTTATCTAATGGCTTCATTTATATATCTTGACCTATATTTTGCATTAAATGAGCCATATAATAAGAACTTTGCACATAACTTTTTAATATTAATCCCCTCAGGGCTTAAAAATTCAATAGCTCCATCACTTAAATCAATAGCATCTTTTGATGGTAGTTGGGTACTACCAGAGATACAAGCTAAAAAAATAAAACAACTTTTAAAATTTGATATACTAGATGTGCCAAAAACTGCAAAAAAATCA
The DNA here is from genome assembly GCA_045267865.1 of Sulfurovum sp. Classification (GTDB taxonomy): domain Bacteria; phylum Campylobacterota; class Campylobacteria; order Campylobacterales; family Sulfurovaceae; genus Sulfurovum. The sequence continues at coordinate 9,783 of JASFZJ010000074.1, forward strand.
AATCTAGCAGTTAATCCAAATGCTTCAAAAGTAAATAGTATATTACCAAATCCATTTGGACAAATTTTTGTAGTAAATGCTGAAAAAGTTATATTGAATAGTAAAGCTACAGGTTTATTTCAAGAAGATGAAATAGTAGAAAATGAACTTAAACAGAAACTAGCTCTTATTCCAAATTTAACAATTTTAATAGATGAAGTTCATCATGCAGCTAGTGACGATATAAAACTAAGACAAGTTGTCTCTTGGTGGAATAAACAGAAAAATATTATAACAGTTTTAGGTTTTAGTGGTACACCTTATTTAAAAAGTGCTGAAAAAATATATATCAATGATATTGACTTTTTTAAATTTACACATATTACAAATACTGTTTATTATTATCCTCTTACGACTGCTATAGAAAAGTTTTTAAAATTACCTACTGTAAAAAGTGCAAATCTATCAAAGACGGAGATACTAACTCAATCAATAAATGATTTTAATACTCTATATAAAACAAAAATTTATCAAGATGGAACGATAGCAAAATGTGCGATATATTGTAGTAATATTAAAGATTTGGAGGAGGTTGTTTATCCTCATCTTCTAAAAGAGTTAAAAATACCTAAAGATGAAATATTAAAATTTCATAAAGGGAACAAAGAATATAGTGTATCTGCCAATGCCGAGCTTGATTTTAGAAGTTTAGATTTATCATCAAGCAATAAGAGATATATACTTTTAGTACAAGTAGGTAAAGAGGGATGGGACTGTCGAAGTTTAACAAGTGTTATTTTAAGTGGAACTGGAGATAGTCCAAAAAATATGGTATTACAAACAAGCTGTAGATGCCTTAGAGAAGTAGATAAAGATGATAATACAGCTTTGATATGGCTAAATGAAGCCAATGCAAAAATATTAAATGACCAACTTAAAAAAGACCAAAATAGTTCAATAGAAGAGTTAAATTCACTAGGTCGTGTAAGTTTAAATAGACCAATCCAAAGAGTATCAAGAGTTGATTATCTAAAACTTCCTAAAATTGATTTTTATCAACTGAAAATAAGATATACCACTATCAATATTGAAGAAGATGCAAATACAAAAGAGAAGCTAGTTAATATAGTAAAAAATATAGATAGATACAAAGAAGATATAATAACTATCAAAAGTGGTAGTTTTGATAATATTGAACAAACACGAAAGTTTGAAACTAAAAAATATAAAAAGGTTGGCTTTATTGACTTTTTATTTTATATAGAAAAAAACAGTTTTATGCAAATAGATACAAAACCTTATAAGAAAGAGTTAGAAGCTATTTATAATAAAGTTGATAATTTAGAATTAGTTTATAATGATATTGCTTTATCTTTTAGCATAAAAAGAGATTTAAGTTCAGTTGTTGAAAATATATCACAAAGTGCAGAGTTTTTAATAGTTGATAATTTAAAAGCAATAGAAGAAAATAATAAGTTATATCCCTCTGTGGAAGCTACAAAACAGATACTACAAGCAGATAAAAATACAAATTTTATAGATGAGTTTGAAACCAAAAAACAAGAGAAAATTATACAATTAGCAAAAGAACAAAAATTTGATAAAATATCTAAAATATCAGATGAAAAACTAGAAACTACTACGACTAATAAGGATAAATCTTTTCAAAAAAGAGTTTATAAATAGTGAATTTATAACGACAAATAATGAAGCCTTTGGATATGAAAGATTTAATTTTTTATATCTTGAAGATAGCCAATCAATAGAAAAAAATATGATAGATTTAAACGATAAAATAGAAGGATTTTTCAATGCCAATTAGATATATACCTTATGATAAAACACCTGTAAAAGGTCAAGCAATACTTAATAATATCACAAGAAGCCAAAGAATACTTAGCTACAAAGATAATGATAAAGTGTATGATAGAATACAAAGAGGAATACCATACTATGAACTTGAGACTAAAGAACAAATTGGAAATGATAGTGATAATTTAATTATCAGAGGAGAGTGTCTAAGTGCTTGTGCGTATCTAAAAGAGCAAGATATAAAAGTAGATTTAGTCTATATTGACCCTCATTTGCATCTGGTGCTGACTATGCTAAAAAAATATATATAAGAAAAAATCCTAAATTAGCAGAAAAGATTAAAAAAGCAGAAGAAAAAATGGAGATGGACGAGCTTGTAGCTTTTGAAGAAAAGATGTATGGAGATATTTGGAGCAAAGAGGATTATCTTAACTGGATGTATGAAAACCTTATGGCTATCAAAGAGGTTATGAGTGATACGGCATCTATATATGTTCATCTTGATTGGCATATAGGACATTATGTAAAAATACTTATGGATGAAGTATTTGGTGAAGAGAATTTCAGGAATGAGATAGTATGGAGGAGAGAAGTAAGCCGTGGAATGAAGACTCATAGTGAATATTATAGTAAAAATGCAGATTATATATTTATTTATACAAAAAATAGTGAAGCTATTTGGAATGGTTCTAAAATAAAGAAATTATATTCAAAAGAGGAAGCAGAAGCTAATTTTGATAAAGATAAAAATGGATTTTTCTCAACTTCACATATTGGAACATATACAAATAAAAGTTTAATTCAATTTCATAAAGAAAATAGATTACATACAACAAAGAATGGTGTTATTACTATAGAAGATGGTATTCTAAAAACATCATCTGGCACAATTAGATTGAAATACTATCTTGAAAAAGAAAATGGATACTATTTTAAAATGAGTAGTATAGATAATATTTGGGAAGATATTAGAGGTATTGCTATGGTAGGAGCAAATGAAAGAGTAGATTATGCGACACAAAAACCTGAAGCATTACTTGAAAGACTTACTCTTGCTTCTTCAAATAAAGATATGATAGTAGCAGACTTTTTCGGTGGTAGTGGAGTAACTGCAAAAGTTGCTAATAATTTGGGTCGTAAATTTATTCATTGTGATATTGGTATAAATTCTATTCAAACTGTAAGAGATAGACTTGTAGAAGCAAAAGCCAATTTTAAAATTTTAGAGGTGCAAGATGGATTAAATTTATTTAGAAATCCTATCCAAACTATGGATAAACTTAGCACGATGATAGATGGATTAATTACTAAAAATCCACAAGGCATTAATAGTTTTTGGTTTGGCACAATCACAAATAGTGAGTATGGAACAATGCCTATTTATATACCTGATTTAAGAGATAGTACAAAAAAAGTTTTAGATATAGTTGCTTGTAATGAGATAGTAAATAAAGAGATACATAATTTTGATACATTTAATGGTGAGATAAAAAAAATTATAATTTATTATGTTGATATAGTAGATACTAAAGAGATTAAAAAGTTTATAAAAGATAATAATGAAACTTTGATAGAAATTGAATTAAAAGATTTAAAACAAGTTTTAGATTTTGTAGTAGTTGATGATAAAGTAGAGTTTAGTCTAAATGAAAATAGGATACTTTTTGAAATAGAGATTAATTCATTTTATAGCGATAGACTAAAGCAAAAAATAGATGAATATAATTCAAAACAAGCATTAAAAGCAAAAGCTAATCATATATCTATTAGTGATGATGGACTTGAACTTATAGAGTATATTAGTCTTGATTGTACCAATGATATAGGTGTTTGGCACAGTGATAGTGAGATTAAGATAGATAAAAATGGATTTATTTCTATTAATGGTAAAAAAACAAAAGATTTTTGGGAGGGTAAAATTAGTTCAAATATAAAACCTAAGAGATTAAAAATTAGAAATATCGCAGGTGATGAGATAGTGATGTGTATTCTTGGAGTAGCCTTAGGTTGATTATAGCAAAATAGGGTATAATTCACTTTTAAACCAAATCAAATTGTAGGAATTAATAATGGAAGTTACACAAATGTTGGCGATGCACTCTATCTTAATCAAGCTGTTTTTAGGATTTTTAGTATTAGGAATTGCTATCCCATTTATGACCAAAAAGAACCCAAGAAGCCTAAAAAAAGCTAGTCTTATATACACACTTATATTTCAAGCGATAATCACAATGATAGCCTTTGCAGGTGTAGTAGCCGTAGTCACAGGTAATCTAGGCTGGAGTGCACCAACAACAATTATAATGATAGTTGTATGGGCGATATTAATGTTTATTGAAATCAAAAAACATAAACTAATCAAAATGGCTAATCTTGATAATGTAGATACAGCAAAACTTCTTAGAAGTGCATTTCTCAAAATCTCTCTAATTCAAATTCTATTGGTAGCAATTATGACTGTGCTTATGATACTCAAAGCCAAAGGCGTTATAGCTCTATAGAGAGGCAAAAATGTTATATCTATTTCACAAAGACTCAGGACAAACAGAACTCACCCTTACAGGTGACGAACACCGTTATATCTTCAAAGTACGACGACACCGACAAGGTGAGTCGTTGTACTTACGAAACCTCAAAGATAATCAAATATACCACTATCTCATCTCTTATATGGACAAACAATCAGCCTCATTGGAGCTTCAAAAGAGCAAAGAATTAGATATAAAAGCTAAAAAATCTCTTCATATAGGTTGGTGTATAATTGAGCCCAAAAGTATAGAGAAAATCCTCCCCTCACTCAATGAGATAGGAGTAGAAAAAATCACATTCATCTACTGTAATCGTTCACAAAAGAGCTTTAAACTAGATTTTGAAAGATTAGAAAAAATCTTATTAAACTCCTCTCAACAATCAGGAAGAAGCGATATGATGAAGCTAGATATGAGTGAAGACCTAGAAAAATTTTTAAAAGATAATCCAAATAGTAAAATGCTCAATTTTTCACTAAATAAAATAACTAAAAGTAGTGATATAGATACAATAGTTATAGGTTGTGAGGGAGGATTTACTCCTGATGAAGTAGCAATGTTTGATGATGATAATATCTATGGACTTGATACGCCTTTGGTACTTAAAAGTGAGAGTGCTGTGTTTGGTGTTGGGAGTTTTTTGGTTTTCTGATTTAGTATATACAATGATATAAACTCAATTCTCAACAAAGTTTCTTGCATACCCCAGATATTTTGTGGGTACGCATAAATTAATTAATCTTGAAGCTCAATAGGTAAAGAGACTAAAGAACATTTTTTGGTACTATCAGAGTATTCTTTATCGCATATTAAAATATTAAATGTAGTAAGCGTTGGAGCTATCTCATCTGGATAATATATTGAATCATCAATCGTTAAATTAGCACATTTATATTTATAATTTCCTAAGTAGTTACAGTTATCCTTCAAAGATTTAGAAAATCTATCAGGAACAATAGAAATAAATTGAATTATCTCTTGTGTAGTATTTTGAAAAAATAAATATAAATAGTTTGAATATATCCAACTATCCCAATTAATACTAAAGCCATATTTGCCATTTAATAGTAATGAAGACAATATCACTACACCATCTTCATTGGATTGATTTCCTGTTAAACTAAAGTCTGTAATATTGGGACCATAACTTGCAGACTTTATGATATCTATAGACTCTGCTTTTACTGTATAATTTGGATTTATAACTTCATACTCTATTGCGATTACAATACTATTACCTACACCATCTGTAGCTGTAATTTCTATAATATAAATATTATTTTTATTCTCATCTAAAGGAGAGTCTGTTTCAATAGTTTGGCTAAATGATAGTTTTGTATTATTATCTTCACCGATTAATTGAAAAAAATCTCTATCTACACCACCACTAATTTTAATAACTCCTTTTTTATTTAATAAAAGAGTTGCTAAACTATTATTTCCTTCTTCTACTGTCAATGTTCCTTTACTATTATTTTTAATAGATTTAGCATTAAAATAAAATATTAAAGGTCTATTATCTGCCGTGTCTGTAGATATAATTTTATACTTAACTTCATAAGTAATCTTTTGCCCATCATTAGAGACAGCACTTATATCTACCTCATATATTTCATCTACTAGATAATTAGTATCTACAAATGATAGTTGTTGTTTCCCATCTGTTGTGGTAAGTTTGAACTTATCTGAGTTATTACCACCAAGGGTGATAGTTCCTTCTAAATTTATTGAAATGATTGCTAAATCTAAAGTACCTTTATCTACATTAATTGTAACTCCTGAGATTACCGATGATGAATCTACGGTAACATTACCCATAGTTAATTGAAAAGTTGTATTATCTGTTCCTGATGAACTATTATCTCCACCACCACCACCACATGATATAAGCATAATGGATATTACTAAACTAAATATAAATTTTTTCTAAACTACGTAATGTCAGTTAATTATAAATTTAGATAGCAGTATATCATTTTTTTATATAAAATCATCTAAAGGTTATTTCATACACACGATATTTTCGTGGGTATGAATTTTTCTCATTTCCAAATTGTATTTGGGTGCAAGAAAAAATGGCTAACCTTAATGATATAAATACGCCCAAACTTGTTAGAAGTGCATTTCTTAAAATCTCTATAATTCAAATTTTATTGGTAGCAATTATGACTATGATTATGATACTCAAAGCCAAGGGCATTATAGCTATAGAGAGGTAAACATGTTATATCTATTTCACAAAGAATCAGAAGAGATAACTAAAAGTAGTGATATAGATACAATAGTTATAGGTTGTGAGGGAGGATTTACT
>JASFZJ010000075.1:0-4009 GCA_045267865.1 Sulfurovum sp.
ATAGTAGTAGAAAAGTACAGCTATGACAACAACGGCAACAGAGCATCAGCTACCGTAAATGGTATAACCACAACAGGCAACTACACACTAGATGACCAACTAGAGGTCTATGGAAATAATGCATACAGATACGATGATGATGGCTACCTAATAGAAAAAATCACTCCTGATGGCACGACCACTTATGACTACGGTACACTAGGAGAGCTTAAATCTGTTACTTCACCTACCAAAACTATCTCGTACCAACAAAATGCTTCTAACCAAAGAGTGGCTAAAAAAGTAGATGGTATAATAGTAGAGAAATACCTATGGGAAGACATCAGTACACTTTTAGCTATTTATAATAAAGATGATAACCTACTCCAAAGATTTGACTACACAGATAGTAGAATGCCAATATCTATGACTATGGGAACAGATAAATATTATCTACACTATGACCAAGTAGGGTCACCTAGAGCAGTATCAGATAGTAGTGGAAATATCATAAAAGAGGTAATTTATGATACATTTGGAAATATACTAAGCGATAGTAATGAGGCGTTTAAAATACCATTTGGATTTGCAGGTGGATTATATGATAGTGATACTAAACTCACTAGATTTGGGTATCGTGATTATGATGCGTTCACTGGTAAATGGACTGCTAAAGACCCTATTATATTTGATGGGGGCGATTCTAATTTGTATGGCTATATTTTGGGAGATCCAATAAATTCAGTTGACCCTGATGGACTATTTGGTCGTTATATTTTTAAAAAAATATTTGGAGGGGGAAAGAAATTTAAAAAGAATCCTATAAAACCTAGACAAAGTCCTATAAAACCTAGACAAAGTCCTATAAAACCTAGAAAAAGAAAAGGCGTTTGGACTTGTGCTGCGGTAGCATGTTGTAATGATAATATCCCTGATAATTGTTCAACAAATCCTAAGCAACAATGTAAACAAGCCGTTTGGAAACATAAAAATAGGTCCATTGCAGTTAAAGAAGCAGAAGATCTTGCAAGAATTAGACTTGGATGTCAACCAAAACATGTACAAGTTTACTGTACTGGACCTAAAGGACAACAATGGCAAAGAAAATCAAACTAGGATTAAATAATGTATTATAAGTCAGTATTTAAAGAAAAATATCTTTTACAAGAGATAGAAAGTAATTCAAATAAGAAAATATTGATTAAATCATTAAAATTATTGAATTCATCTTCATATAAAGGTCACAATTTATTATTTGAATTAATTAAATCAAATGATAGTACAGCAATAGTATTATCTTCATTATTTTCACAAGAATATGAAGATGAAAAATCTTTTAATGATAGACATTTAAAATTATTATATAAAGCATCTAAACTTGAAAATAAACTAGCTTTATATTCGTTAGGTGTATACCTTGATACGGGAGAATATATTACTGAAAATAAAATTTTAGCAATGGAATTTTTTAAAAAATCAGCTGAATTGGGTATGCCACAGAGCATGACAATTTATGGGATAATGCTTTATTATGGAACAGGTGGAACAGAGAAAGATATAGTTAAAGGATTAACATTAATTCGTCAATCTGCATCTATGTATGAAGATAATGCTGTTGATTTTTTGAATTATATATCTCAATAGATAGAGAGGACTGGTAGATAGACTATAAAACTATAGAACTATAGGGTAAATTGTTGGCTTTGATTGTAACATACGAGGTGATGCTAATGCTACTACAATCTTTCCTCGTTCCCATAATTTTGTGTAAATTCATACAAGAATTAAAACCTCAAAGCTAAAATAAGGTAAACTAAAAGATGTCATATAATCCAAGAGTTATAAACAATTTCATCACAAAAACAATACTCTACACAGGTACAAGAGAGACGCTATATAGTTACGATGATGATGGCTACCTAATAGAAAAAATCACTCCTGATGGCACGACCACTTACGACTATGGCACATTAGGAGAACTTAAATTTGTTACTTCACCTACCAAAACTATCTCGTATCTACAAAATGCAAATAATCAAAGAGTGGCTAAATTAATTGATGGTAAAATTGTAGAAAAATACTTATGGGCAAACCTAACCACACTTTTGGCTATCTATGATAAAGATGATAATTTAGTGCAAAGATTTGAATATGCAGATAGTAGAATGCCCATATCTATGACTATGGGAGCAGATAAATATTATCTACACTATGACCAAGTAGGCTCAATTAAAGCTGTTTCAGATAGTGATGGAAATATCATAAAAGAGGTGATTTATGATACTTTTGGGAATATATTAAGCGACTCAAATTTATCGTTTAAAATACCGTTTGGATTTGCAGGTGGATTGTATGATAGTGATACGGATTTAACACGGTTTGGGTATCGTGATTATGACGGCTTTACTGGGAAATGGACAGCTAAAGACCCTATTGGGTTTGGTGGTGAAGATAGTAATTTGTATGGGTATGTTTTGGGTGATCCTGTAAACTTATATGATACTAATGGACTATTTGCAGATACATTAGATAACCCACTAATGTGGCCTGTTGCTATTGGTTACGGGCTTTATCTTTTGGGAGATGCAATAAGTGACTCCGTATCTGACTTAATAGATAATCTTTACTGGTGGGAAATGTCTGCTCCTGGTAATCAAGCTGATACTGAGATAGTAAAAGCTTGGGTTGAAGAGTGGGAAAGAGGAAAAGATAGGTGCAAATGGCTTAAAGAAAATGCTCATAGATGGTCAAAGGCTCAGGTGAAAGCAACTAAAAAAGCTTGGAGATGTAGACCTTCGAGACAGAGTAAGGATGAATGTAAAAGATGATTTATTGTTTAAAAGATACTTATTATGATGTCTTAGCTGCAAGAGGTATGATGGCAAATGATATTGAAGAAACTTATGATTGTCTCAATGATGAAGATTATAGAGTGAGAACATTTGCAGCCCAAACCATTCAAGTCGATTACCCTACACAACAAAGTTTTGATATTGCAAGGAGAATGCTTTTATCAAAAAAATATTATAAAAGAGAAATAGGTGCATATATTTTAGGTCAATTAGGAACACCCCATATGCCTTATGCAGAGAAATCATTACCACTATTATATAAATTACTTAATGATAAAAGTAAACAAGTAATTTCAACATCTATTGCTTCCATTGGTCATTTATGGTCATATACAGAAGTTGCTAAAGATAAAGATATTATTAATAAAGTTATTAGATTTACAAAAAACAAAAGCCCAAATATTAGAATTTCTTCCGTTATAACATTATCAACACTTTCTAATGTTGAAAGTATTGAGTATATTATTCAAAATATGATAGAACATGATGATAACAATGAAGTTATAGAATGGGCAGAAGTTGCTTTAGAAATTTTCTTAAATATTGAGTAAAAGGGCACAATCTTTCTCTATATGAACCGTACGAAAAGTATCGAAGTCAGGTGATGCTAATGCTACTACAACCTTTTTTTCGTTCCCATAATTTTGTGGGAACGCGTAACCTCAAAGCTAAAACAAGGTAAAATAAAAGATGTCATATAATCCACGAGCTATAAATACTTCTATCACACAAAAGATACACTACACAGGTACAAGAGAGACACTATATAGTTACGATAATAGAGGCAATATATCCACCATCACAGACCCAAGAGGCAAAGTCACAACTCTAAACTATGACATAATGGACAGGGTAACCTCAATCAATTATCCCAACAATACAACAGAAGAGTTTAGCTATGATAATAACTCAAACCTACTCCAAAGAGTAGTCCCAACTCCTGCAAATCATGACTTTGCGTATAATGGAACTGATAACAAAACCAACTATACAAGTCCATTAAACAAATCTACCACATACACTTATGACAAAAACAAAAGAGTCACAGCCATTACAAGACCAAGTGGAGCGACTATCACAAATAGGGTAATGTACCAATTCCGTTGATAAAACAAGTCTAAGGAAGCTTTAAAGAAAAAAGGTGTTTAATTACAGAAAAGAGATGAAAATAGAAATAG
>JASFZJ010000076.1:0-3916 GCA_045267865.1 Sulfurovum sp.
GGTAAGAGATTTGATTGTGGTAGTGTAGATGGCTTTGTTGAAGCTACGAATTGGTTTTACGAGAAGGAAAAAATATCTAAGTGATATAAAAATGGCTCTCCCATACCTTCTGTGATTAACTCTAGCCACCACAGTCCCTAAGAAAGCCAATAAGAATAAATATGTAGAAAATTTAACAGATAATGTCGTCCAAGAAAAACCCAAAAAAAATCAAACTCTAAGAGAAAAAATTGCAAAGAGTGTGGTAGTGATTTGAGTGAAGAGTTGGAAGTGCTAAAAGAGAAGAGATTATACAATAGCAAAGTTACTCCAAAATATGCACTATCTGTGGGTACGATAATCACGATAATAGTTATCCAAAATTGGTCGCTCCAAATATCAGTTATGGGAAAAATATAATGGCATTGGTGAGCTACTTGAATATCACTCATTACCTCTCCTATAATCGTGTCGTATCAGCACTTCAAACCCTCTATGATATAAGCCTCAGCGAGGGTACAGTGCGTAATATCCTAAAAAGAACTAGTGATTTATCCCTACCTGAAATAGAGAAAATAACGCAATAACTTGCACTAAATTCCCATAGCCAATGTTTTTGCACCATATCCTAAAAAGAAGAAAATTAAATAAGAAGAGAAATAATGCAGATACTAAAAACGACTAAAGAACTCATAGAATACAGAGACTCTCTAAAAGGCACAGTAGGTTTTGTCCCCACAATGGGAGCTTTACACCAAGGACACCTATCACTCATCCAACAAGCAAGAGCCGATAATGACCATCTTATAGTCTCTATATTTGTAAACCCAACACAGTTTTTGGAGGGTGAAGATTTAGATGCTTATCCACACAAAGAGGAAGCCGATAGAGAGATATGCCGCTTAGCAGGAGTAGATATTATATTTATGCCCAATATCAGTACAATATATGAGAGTGATGAACTCCGTATATTAGCCCCTGCTATTAGAGGCTATATATTAGAGGGAGAAAAGAGAGCAGGACATTTTGACGGTATGCTCCAAATAGTCCTCAAACTTCTCAATATTACACAACCAACCCATGCATATTTTGGCAAAAAAGATGCTCAACAACTCTCACTTATTACCCAAATGGTAAAAAACTATTTTTTGAGAGTCAATATCATAGCGTGTGATATTATAAGAGATGAAAATGGACTAGCATTAAGTAGTAGAAATATATATCTCTCTTTTGAAGAAAAAACTAAAGCACTCTCACTCTCAAGGTCACTAAAGAGAGCAACAAAGATGATAATGGCAAAAGAGCTAAATACAACTATTATCAAAGAAAATATGAGAGAGATACTTCAAGAGATAAAAACCGTAGAATACATAGCGATAGTAGATAGAGAGTTTAATCATCTTAACGAGATAGAGATAGGGAATAGTATTATATTAGTAGCAGGTTGGATTGGAAAAACTCGGCTTATTGATAATATTTGGGTTTGAGAAAAATTTAATATAGGTTTGATTCTAAAAGTAAATCTAAGTTTTTTTGGTAGATAATATTTAATTATGGTCTGTGGGGATATTATTTTGAGGTGTGTAGCTTTCTGTGGGACAGCAATTACTTTCTTATAGCTAAACCCCAAATCATGCAATAATTTAACAACTGTACTCTATTTTTCTCTTTTACTACATCACAAAATAATATAACAGGTGACCCTAGCTTTTATTTATTTTTATTAGCTACTAAAGTAACATAACTTCTACTTTAAAAAAATATAAGCTATAGAAATAATGTTACCTTTAGTATCATTTGGCTATAATGCAAAACTTTTCTGCAAGAGCATATCAAACTCCTTTTATATTTTCACAAATTGAAGTGTGTGATAGTTTGGTATTAGTTGCATAAAACAGGGTTCAATATAACCACTTGCAACTTTAGAATTACCTCTATTGACAAGCCGTATCACCCCACAATTTAACACAAAGAGAGACTATGAAATTTACTGATTTTAATCTAAAAGATACTATACTAGCTGCTGTAAAAGATGCAGGATTTATCGAGCCAAGTCCTGTGCAAAAAGATGCTATTCCACTTATCCTAGATGGTGAAGATATTATTGCACAAGCTCAAACAGGTACAGGTAAAACGGCTGCGTTTGGTCTGCCTATTATGAATATGATGAAAGCTGATGGTTCTGTAGAAGGGCTTGTAATTGTTCCTACTAGAGAACTTGCTATGCAGGTGAGTGATGAGCTTTTTCGTTTTGGTGCAAAAAGTGGACTTAAAACGGCTACAGTATATGGTGGTACGCCGTATGGTAAACAGATAGAGAGAATCAAACAAGCTTCTATTGTGGTAGCAACTCCTGGGAGACTTCAAGACCTTCTTATGAGTGGTAAAATAAAAATCAATCCATCATTTGTAGTGCTTGATGAGGCTGATGAGATGCTTGATATGGGTTTCTTGGACGAGATTAAAAATATCTTTACATTTTTACCAAAAGAGCGACAGACACTTATGTTCTCTGCAACAATGCCAGGGGCTATACGAAAACTAGCAGAGCAAATTCTCAAAAGTCCAAAAACTGTATCTATCACAAAATCAGAAGCTACAAACTCTAACATTACACAATTTTATTATGTAGTTCAAGAGCGTGAGAGAGATGATGCGTTGGTAAGATTGATTGACTATAAAAATCCTGGTAAATGTATAATCTTTTGTCGTATGAAAAAAGAGGTAGATAGATTAGTTGCTCACATGACAGCACAAGGATTTAAAGTTTCAGGACTTCACGGAGATATGGAGCAGAAGCAGAGAGAAGTTACAATCAGAGCATTCAAACAAGGTGGGATAGATATATTTATCGCTACTGATGTCGCTGCAAGAGGGCTAGATGTCAATGATGTAACGCATGTATTTAACTACCATATTCCTTTTGATAGTGAGTCTTATGTACATAGAATTGGACGAACAGGACGAGGTGGAAAGAGTGGTGAGGCTATCACTTTGGTAAGTCCAAATGAGCTAAGAACAATTAAGAAAATAGAAAAAGATGTAGGTGCTGTACTTACTACACAAGTAATCCCTACAAGAATGGAAGTACAAAACAACCGTTCAGATGAGCTTATAGCCAAAATCGCAGAGACAAAAGTAACAGAGAAAGCGATTGAGCTTGTTAAAACGCTTCAACACGATATAGATATAGTAACAATCGCACACCTATTGGCATCTATGATACAGAGCGAAAATTCTGTAAAAGGAAAAGACAATATCGGTCTAGGTCTCGAAGAGGTTAAACTTCTTATTGAGAGAGCGATGCAGAGCCGTGGAAACGGTGGAGGTGGAAGAAACCGTGGACGAAACAGCCGTAGTGGAAGCAGAAACCGTAGTGGTGGTGATAGAAATGGTGGTGGAGACAGAAACGGACGCAACGGCAGAAGTGGTGGTAACAGAAGTGGTGGAGGAGAAAGAAGTGGTGGTGGAAGAGACAGCCGTAACGGTGGACAAGGTAGTAGAGGATAAGCAACAGTAGTTTACACTTATCTCGTTCCCATCCGTCCTTGGCAATGCCAATGAAATAAGCTTTTTTCGGACGAGATGGCTTCAGCCTCTCCCTAATATACGGAGCTAAAGCACCGTGTCCAATAAATCTAAAGTGTAAACTACTGATGATGGATGCCAATATTTGCTATGTGATTTTTTTTTCTTTGAGTTGTTGTAGGGTCATATTCCATGCTGTTATATACTCATGAGGCTCTTCCAAATCCATATCATACTCAAAATCAATTTTTAAATCTTGAATCATATCCTCTCTTCTTATTACATGATTTAAACCCAAAGTTTTTATCATATAACCGACATTCATCACCCCTATAACCTTAAACGAATATAAATCAACTAATAATAGAAATCCCTATAATCATCCCCTAAACACTCCAATATAATCTCA
>JASFZJ010000077.1:0-3642 GCA_045267865.1 Sulfurovum sp.
TTTTGTACTCATCTTATATTCCTTCTACTTTTTTATCTTATTTTAACATTTAAGTATTAAAATATATTTTTATTGGTATTTTTTCATAGGACCATTATAGATTTTGTAGGGTGCAATTTATTGCACCACAAAATCGAATGGTTTTGATATATTGTATTTTGCTTTGATGATGGAAATAAAATTTATAAATATGTTTGGGTTTTGTTTGACGGTGCATTAAAATGCACCCTACATTGTTTTGCAGACAAAAAACGCTATTTAGATAGATTAGAGAGTACGATTAATGTCGTTATAGAGGTGGATTTACCTTCAATATTTGCTATGAAATATGAGAATGTAGCCAATCTCAAAAAGCTAGTCAAACTACTCTGTTTTTCAGACCCATATACTATAAATATCTCTAAACTTAGTCAAAAAGTAGGCATACAAAGAGATAGGATATATCTCTATATAGATTACTTATCTAGGGGAGCTATATTCTTGCCACTCAAAGCCAAAAGTAGAGGAGATGGACTCTTTGTTAAACCTGATAAACTCTATCTACACAATCCAAATCTCTATCATGCTTATTGTAAAAATACAAAAAAAGGCACAGTGCGAGAGTCATTTTTTGTAAATACACTTAGCCAAAGTCATGAGATAAACCATAGTAAGATAGGTGATTTTTTAGTAGATGATAGCTATATTTTTGAGATAGGAGGCAAAAACAAAAGCTTTAAGCAGATAAGAGATATAGAGATAGGATTTGGCAATAAGATACCGTTATGGCTGTTTGGGTTTTTGTATTAGAAAAAGCAAGAAAAATATATTTAATTTTTTCAAAAGTGAGGCTTAGCATGGGTAGATTACTCTATTTTAGATATAATTTAAAATGCGTATAATCAAATATTAAGGGAATAATTTTGCACAATATAAAAACAGAGATAGAAGAGTTAATATATAATAATGCTTCTGATTTTGAGATAGCTAAGGTGCTAAAGAGGGAGATAAAACTCTATTTTGGTACGCTTGAAGAGACTTTTGCCAACTCTGGTGGGAAAGATTTTTTGCTTAAACATACCAAAAAGATAGATAGTATTTTGAAGCTTATATATATGATAGCCCAACGCTCTATGTTTGGGGATTATGCTCCTATGAAAAACTCTATTCCTATCGCACTTGTGGCTCTTGGTTCTTATGGTAGAGAGCAGTTGTGTTTGTACTCTGATATTGATTTGATGATAGTCTATAAGAAGGTAGATGGCTATAATATGGAAATGATGATAGAGAAGATATTTTATATTTTGCTAGATACTGGTCTTAAATTGGGGCATAGAGTACACGAAATAGATGAGATTTATTCTGCTTCTAGAGAGGATATTACTATCAAGACGGCTATTTTGGAGTCACGATTTATTGAGGGTTCTGTTTTTATCTGGACACAGACACAAAATGCTATCAATCAAATTCGTTATGATAATCCCAAAGAGTTTATACGCCTCAAACTAGACGAACAAGAGAAAAAACATAGCCGTTATCCTCTCACAATGCAACCAAATCTCAAAGATGGTATTGGTGGGTTTCGTGATGCCAATTTGGTATATTGGATAGGTAAGGTCTTGTATAATGTAGATACTATCAAAAATCTTCCTCATAATATTGTTAAAGAAGAGGAGTATAAATCGTTTCGTATCGCTTTGGATTTTCTGTTTCGTGTGCGTTCGGCATTGCATTTAGTATCAAAGAAAAAAGAGGATAGATTGAGGATAGAGCTTATCCCTGATATAGCAAGGTTACTAGGCTATGAAGAGGGTAGAGATGGGCAGATGCTGTGTGCTAAGAGAGTTACAGAATCACTTAAAATAATTCGTCTATATAGTACAATATGGCTCAATCTCCTTATTAAAGATTATATAGAAGATAATCCAAAGAAAAACTTTCTCTATCCCAAAGAGGGGAAACAGCTCTTTAACTCTCTACTCAAAAGCCTCTCATCTCACGCAGATAAACCATTTTATCCTCATCCATCATTTCTACAAAAGCTTATCTTAGTAGAGAGACCCGAACACCCAACCGAAGCTATATATAAGTCTATTCGCTCATTTTTCTATCAGCCTTATAGCCACTCTATTATCAATACGCTCTCTTATGCAAGACTACTTTACTATGCGATACCACCTATCAAAGCAGTTGTTGATTTACCTCAATTTGATGGGTATCATAAGTTTGCTGTAGATATTCACTCTATACGAGTCTTGTATCATATCGAGCATATTCAAGATGAGTATATAGAGAGTCTCTTTCAATCATTGAGCAAAGATGAGATGATGATGTTAAAAGTGGTGGCATTTTTGCACGATGCAGGAAAAGGTCGCAAGAAGAGTCATCATATTGTGGGGGCTTCACTCTTTAGGACATTTGCTCAAAGTCTGGAGATAAAGCCTGAACTTATCGAAGATGGACATAGGCTGATACTTCACCATACGCTTATGAGTAATATCGCTCAGAGTGAAGATATATATAATCAAAATACGATTATAAGATTTGTCTCACATTTTCCTAATAGAAAACTTCTTGATATGATATATATTCTCACTTATGCAGATATGAGTGGAGTAGGGGAGGGGATATACAACCCTTTTACAGCCAAACTAATTGATACACTTTATAGACAATCTGTTGAGGTGTTGGAGTCCAATACTCCCCTTGATATTACAGCCAAGAGGATAAAAAAGGAAGCTATAGTCAAAAAGAATAGAGAGTTTTTGACTTTTAGTAAAACAGAACAAAAAAAGATACTCCAAATCCCATCTGATTTGATATTTTTGCGTTATAACACAGCTCAAATTATAGATATTGGCAAGAGGGCATTTGAGACAGAGGATTATAAATTTATCATAGATAATAGTGCAAACCTCACGATAGAGGTGATTAGAAGAAAATCATTTAATATATCTTATCTATTGGGAAGCCTCTCCAAGCTAGGAGTATTAAATATGGATATATGTAAGCTTTTTGATGGACTCAAATACTTTAAGATAGACTTCTCGACAACGGTAGATGAGGATGAAATTGATGATATAACAAGAGTCATACACAACTCATTTGATAGTAATAGAAAGAGTAAACTCACAAAACCAATTATAAAAGAAGAGGAGATAACAATTGATTGTGACCACTCCGATATATATGCAACGATGCAAGTAAATTGCAAAAATCAAAAGGGGATAGTAGCCTATATAATAGATATATTTGATGATATGGGGATAGATATAGCCACAGCAAAGATACACACAATTAAAAATAGTGCAAGAGATATGTTTTTGATTGAAAAAAATGGAAATTTTTGTCATAATGTTGAAGAGATTGTTGAGAGGTTGGTTTAATATTTGTTTTTCTCATTTTATTTTGCTATAAGGTATGATAATAATATTAATTATGTTATCATATACCGTTGATTTAATTTTATAAGGCAGGAATTTATGGACGATATATTGGAAAAAATTGAACTTTTTATAAGTCAAATTGGAAATGATGATTATATATCTATAGGTATATATGTTTTTATATTTATACTATTAGTATATATAGTTTTCTCTATTAGAGAGAAGAATAGACTTAAAGAAGCTATTAAATCTAATATAAAGATTTTTGAGAAGACAT